>CAJMPZ010000004.1 GCA_905215445.1 uncultured bacterium
AAAAGATCAAGTCGTCCTCGCAGACGCTCAAGCAGGAATACCTCGATACATACGAGGAAGGTGAATGACATGAAACTATTTGAACAGCTGAAGTCCAACGCGTCGCGCATGGCTGTCTACGCCATCCTCGTGGCAACGGCTTTATGCGGAATCGCGGCACCCGTCTATGCGCTCAACGGAGAGAAAGGCGATGTCGAACCCGCGTACATGGCTTCGACGGTTAAAGACCGGTACAAAGCCTTCTCTGGAGACACGTTTTACGTAGCAGAGTACGACACGACCTACCGTCAGCTTCGCTACAACAAGGGCTACGACTATCTAGGCGCAAAGGCAATCAGCTATACGTCGGGTTGGTACCGCTCCAACTATGGACACATAACCCAGTTCAAGTGTAACTACCGTGTGTACAACTAAAGCAACCGGCCGGGACGAGGGGTGACGCAAAAGCGTCGCCCCTCGTTTTTAACCATGTCAACTGAACCTAGTTCAGTTTGGTTGATTTCCGATCTCAGCCGAACACATTGAGCGGAAAGGCCGTTCCCGCAGTCAGTCGAACGTCCCCGGGGCCCTTCTCAGGCCCCGGGGACGGCATTTTCCCAGTTGAAGGAACGGTGGAGATGTGTTTCGATGGGTCAGATTCGTGTCGTTCCGAAAAGACCGTGAACCTTTTGTGGGACACGCGGCGCCGTGGTACCATAGCCGAGTTTGTTGTCTTGGTCGGAAACCAAGACGCCTTATGCGCTGATCGGCAACCAGCGCCTGACCAATAAGGAGTCCTACCATGAAGCAGGGTATCCATCCCCAGTATGTCGAGTGCACGGTGACGTGCTCCTGCGGCAACACCTTCAAGACGCACGCTACCGTGTCCGAGATGAAGGTTGAGCTTTGCAACGAGTGCCACCCGTTCTACACCGGCCAGCAGAAGTTCGTCGACACCGGTGGACGCGTCCAGCGCTTCGCCGACAAGTTCGGTGGCGCCGCTGCCGCCCAGCTCAAGAAGGCCGAGGAGGCCAAGGCTGCCAAGGCTGCCAAGGCTGCTGAGGCCGAGGCCGCTCGCAAGGCCGCCGCTGAGGCTAAGGCTGCCGAGAAGGCCAAGCGTGCTGCTAAGTTTGCCGAGGAGGCTGCCAAGCAGGCCGCCGAGGCTCCCGCAGAAGCTCCCGTCGAGGAGGCCGCTGCCGAGGCCGAGACCACCGAGGCTGCTGAGTAAATAGCTCGCCGAGGAATCGCTCGCATTCATGGCATGAGGGCCGTGCATCCATTTGGGTGCGCGGCCCTTTTCTTTTTATTGGTGCAAGCTAACCTGTCCCCGTGGCACCAAATGGCAGAGAGACGGCGTTTGCTCAGATAAAACCTGCCAAAATAAACCCGTTCCATTGCGGCAGGTTGGTCATAGTTATTACGTGGCGGTCGAGGTCGACCGTATAGGCCGCGCCTTGTTTGGCTAAAGTACAATCATCTGTGTTTAACTCGCCCGCAGCTGCACGGCGTGGGCGATGGCCAAAAAGGAAAACCACATGGGATTCATGTCAAAGCTGCTGTCCTTTGGATCCGATAAGGACCTTAAGCGCTACTACAAGATCGTCGATCAGATCAACGGTCTTGAGCCCCAGTTTGAGAAGATGACCGAGGAAGAGCTCCGCGCCCAGACCGATAAGTTCCGTGAGCGTTACGCCAACGGCGAGTCGCTCGACGACATGCTCCCCGAGGCTTTTGCCACCGTGCGTGAGGCTTCCAAGCGCATCACGGGCATGCGTCACTTTGACGTGCAGCTCATTGGCGCCATGGCACTGCACGAGGGGCATATCGCCGAGATGAAGACCGGCGAAGGCAAGACCCTGGTCTCCACGCTGGCCGGCTACCTCAACGCTATTGCCGGCAAGGGTGTACACGTCGTTACCGTCAACGATTACCTGGCCAAGCGCGACTCCGAGTGGATGGGCCGCATCTACAAGTACCTGGGAATGACCGTCGGTCTGCTCCAGAACAACATGCCGCTCGAGCTCAAGCGTCCGGCCTACCAGGCAGACGTCACCTACGGCACCAACTCCGAGTTCGGTTTCGATTACCTGCGCGACAACATGGTCACTCGCCCCGAGCAGCGCGTGCAGCGCGGCCACCATTACGCCATCGTCGACGAGGTCGACTCCATCCTGATCGACGAGGCACGTACCCCGCTCATCATCTCGGGTGCCGGCACCAAGTCCGCCAGCACCTACAAGGACTTCGCGCGTGCCGTGCGCGGCCTTGAGCGCGGCGAGGACGTGTCGCACGACATGCTTACCGCCACCGAGGACGTTGAACCCACGGGCGACTACGTCATGGACGAGGCCAAGCACACCATCGCCGCCACTGAGCGCGGTCTTAAGAAGATCGAGCGCCGCCTGGGTATCGATGACATCTATGCCGATCTCTCAGGCCAGCTGGTCAACCACCTGCAGCAGGCGCTGAAGGCCCAGTACATGTTCCACCGCGACAAGCAGTACGTGGTCACCAACGGCGAGGTCAAGATCGTCGACGAGTTCACCGGCCGCATTATGGAAGGCCGCCGTTACTCCGAGGGCCTGCACCAGGCCATCGAGGCCAAAGAGGGCGTGCTCGTACGCGAGGAGAACCAGACGCTGGCCACTATCACCTTGCAGAACTACTTCCGTCTGTATGACAAGCTCTCCGGCATGACCGGCACGGCACTCACCGAGGATGCCGAGTTCCGCGAGATCTACAAGCTGCCCGTCGAGGTCATCCCCTCCAACAAACCCGTTCAGCGTGTTGACCACGAGGACCTGGTGTACCGTACCATTCAGGCCAAGTACAACGCCGTCGCCGACGATGTCGAGCAGCGTCACGCCAAGGGCCAGCCGGTCCTGGTGGGCACCGTCTCCATCGAGAGCTCCGAGAAGCTGTCGGCCGCCCTTACCAAGCGCGGCATCGCGCACGAGGTCCTCAACGCCAAGCACCACGAGCGCGAGGCTCATATCGTTGCCCAGGCCGGACGCTACGGCGCCGTGACCATCGCTACCAACATGGCCGGTCGTGGTACCGACATCCTGCTGGGCGGCAACCCCGACGAGCTGGTGCGCGAGCGCCTTGAGTACGAGGGCCTGACCATGGAGGACGTGACGCCCGAGCAGCTTGAGCAGTTTAACGCCGAGGCCAAGGAGACCTGCAAGGCCGAGCGCGAGCGCGTGCTTGCCGCCGGCGGCCTGACCGTTATCGGCACCGAGCGCCATGAGTCCCGTCGTATCGACAACCAGCTGCGCGGCCGCTCCGGTCGTCAGGGCGATCCGGGCGAGACTCAGTTCTACCTGTCGCTCGAGGACGACCTCATGCGCCTGTTCGGCGGCGACAAGATGGACCGTGTCTCCAAGATGATGGTCACGGCCGACATGGGCGACGACATGCCCATCCAGCACAAGATCATCTCCAAGGCCGTCGAGAGCGCCCAGCACAAGGTCGAGAGCATCAACTTCTCCATGCGCAAGAGCGTCCTCGAGTACGATGACGTCATGAACAAGCAGCGCCAGGTCATCTACGCCGAGCGCAACAAGATTCTGGACGGCAAGGATCTGACCGACCACATCACCGAGGTCATGCACGACACCGTGTACCGCTGCGTGCAGGAGTTCTGCACCAAGGACAGCCACGATGGCGAGCGCGATCTCGAGGGCCTGCGCAAGTGGGTCGTGGAGCTCACCGGGCATATCGATACGCCCAAGTTCCCCGACGAGGACTTTGAGGCCCTGGCTGCCGATGTCCTGGCCTACGTCGAGAAGTGCTACAACATGAAGGCCGAGCGCCTGGGTGAGGACCTCATGCGCGAGCTCAACACCCAGGTCATGCTGCGCGTCATCGATACCCGCTGGATGAACTACCTGCAGGAGATGGACTACCTCAAGACCGGCATCGGCCTGCGCGGCTTTGGCCAGCGCGACCCGCTGGTCGAGTACAAGACCGAGGCCTACGGCGCGTTCCAGATACTCGTCGACACCATGTACGAGGATTACCTGCGCACGGTTCTGCGCATCGAGATCAAGGCTGCCCCGCGTGTCGTGGAGCACAAGGAGGAGCCCGCGCTCGAGGGTGCGCACTTCTCCGGTCCTGCCGAGGTCGATGGTGACAACGGCGACTCGGTGCTGCGCAAGCAGGCGCAGGTGCAGGCCCGCACGGCTGTCCAAGGCGGACCGGCTGCCGTCAACAACGGTGGCAAGGTGACGACCTACCGCAAGTCCGAGAGCGACGATCCGTACGTCAACGTGGGCCGCAACGACCCGTGCCCTTGCGGTAGCGGTAAGAAGTTCAAGTACTGCCACGGCAGGAATCGTTAATGGCTGAGGCTTTAGAGGTAACGCCCGCCGAGCTGGACGCGTTTGCGGACCGGCTCGGTGAGGTTGAGTCGTACCTCCATTTGGACGAGAAGCGCACCCGCGTAACGGAGCTCGAGGCCAAAAGCGTCGCCCCGGGCTTTTGGGACGACGCCGATGCCGCTCGCGCCACGATGGAGGAGATCGCGCGCACCAAGGAAGATATCGCTGCCGTGGACACCGCGCGCGGCGAGCTTTCCGATGCCCGCGCTGCGCTGGAGCTTGCCGAGGAGATGGGGGATGACCCCGACGCCGTCGCATTGCGCGAGGAGGCTGCCGCTACGGCAGAACGCCTGGCCCGCGCCATCGACGAGCTTGAGCTTGCGAGCTGGTTTACCGGGGAGTTCGACCATGGCGACGCGATTGTGACCATCAAGCCCGGGCAGGGTGGTTTGGAGGCCCAGGATTGGACCTTCATGCTCTTTAAGATGTACATGAAGTACTGCCAGCGCCGCGGTTGGAAGGTCACCATCAACGATTGCCCCGCGGCCGAGGTCATTGGCATTGATCGCGCGACCTTTACCGTCGAAGGCAAGGATGCTTTTGGCATGCTTCGCGCCGAGGCCGGTGTCCACCGCCTGGTGCGCATTAGCCCCACCGACGACAAGAAGCGCCGCCAGACCACGTTTGCCGGCGTCGAGGTCATTCCGGTGCTGCCCGACGATATCGATATCGAGATCAACCCCGACGACATCCGCGTCGACGTGTACCACGCAAGTGGCCCGGGTGGCCAGGGCGTAAACACCACCGACTCCGCCGTGCGCGTGACGCATTTCCCCAGCGGCATTGTGGTTACCTGCCAAAACGAGCGCAGCCAGATCCAGAACAAGGCCGCGTGCATGCAGATCCTCAAGGCTCGCCTGTACGAGATTGAGCTCGAGAAGCGTGCCGAGGCCCTGGACGAGATTCGCGGACCCAAGACCACGATTGGTTTTGGCAACCAGATCCGCAGCTACGTGCTCTACCCGTACCAGATGGTTAAGGACCTGCGTACGGGCGTGGAGACCAGCAACGTCGAGGCCGTTCTTGACGATGGCGATTTGGATCCGTTTGTGATTGGCTATCACCGTTGGGCTACCGGCAACGCCGATGTAGAAGGCTCGGAGATCTAAAACATCGGGCGGCTTCAAGCCGATGCTAAGCCCAACGGTTGGACGGGTTTGTATTCGGAATAAACCCTGCGCAGGGGTGGTTTTTGTCCGGCGAATCGGTAGAATCGAATACAAGAAGAAGTTCAAAGCGCATCCGATGGGGTGCGCTTTTTTGAGGGAGGCAGCATGGCATATCGTCTGGACATTAAGCGCATTCTTTCGATGAACTTCTTTCACGACCTGCCCCAGATTATGTTGGGGTGCGCTCTGGCCGCTATTGCGACCGACCTGTTTTTGATTCCCAACGGCCTTGCTGCCGGTGGCGTTACGGGCCTTGCCACCATTATCCAGGCGGTCGGCGCATCGCGCGGTCTATCGCTTCCCGTTGGTATTCAGACGATCGTGATGAACGCCTTGCTGCTGCTGGTCGTTATGCGCGAGGGCGGCATGTTCTACGTGGTGCAGACGGCGACAGGCTTTGTGCTGCTGGGCTTTTTCACCGACCTGTTCGCTCCGTTTGTGGCGCCGCTGGCACATGCCGATCTGATGCTGCCCGCTATGTGGGGCGGCATCATCACGGGCATCGGTTATGGCATGGTGCTGCGCGCCGGCGCCAACACCGGCGGCTCGGACACGATTGGCCAAATCATCTCGCGTAATACCTCGCTGCCCGTGGGCTCGACCGTCATGGCGATCGATGTTGCCGTATGTGCGCTGTCGGCTCCGGTCTTTTCAATCGAAAATGCACTATATGCAGGCCTTTCGATGGTCATTAGCGGCTACGTGATCGATGCCGTGGTCGATGGCGGCAACAAGCGTCGTATGGTACTCATCATCTCGGACAAGTTCCCTGATATCGCTGCCGATATTATGTATGGCCTGGGTCGTGGTTGTACCAAGTTTAAGGCGACTGGCATGTATTCGGGTGCCGAGAAGCCGGTGATCATGGTCATCGTGAGCCGTCGAGAGCTCAATACCCTTAAGACGATCGTGCGCGAGCGCGATCCTCACGCCATTGTGACGGTCGCTGACGTTACGGAAGCCTTCGGCGAGGGATTCAAGGACATTAGCGCGTAGGGGCGACCGCGTTCCATCCAAAAGACGTTCACATTGATAAACCGTTTCATCAGCGGTTCTGCCTGCTAAATTGTTCAAATAATGATAAAAACTCTGGTAAAGCCATCAGTTTCCAGCATAATGAATGACGTACGTGCATTGCGGCTGTGTTGGGATTACCTTCGGTGCCGTGCGCATCTTGTCTAAAGAGGATGAAAGGAAGGCACAATGAGCGACGAAGAGCTCAAAAAGGTTGCCAACGAGGTAAGGAAGGGCATCGTCACCGGCGTGCACGCTGCCAAGTCCGGCCATCCGGGCGGTTCGCTCGGTGCTGCCGACATCATGACCTATCTGTACTTTGAGGAAATGAACGTCGACCCGTCCGATCCCCGCAAGGCCGATCGCGACCGTTTTGTGCTCTCCAAGGGCCATTGCGCTCCGGGCCTGTACGCCGTGCTCGCCGAGCGCGGGTTCTTCCCCAAGGAGGATCTTGAGACGCTGCGCCACATCGGCAGCCACCTGCAGGGTCACCCCAACATGAACGACACCCCGGGCGTCGACATGTCCACCGGCTCGCTCGGCCAGGGCATTTCCGCCGCCGTGGGCATGGCCGTTGCCGCCAAGCACTGGGGCGATACTTATCGCACGTACGCCCTGCTGGGTGATGGCGAGAGCGAGGAGGGCCAGGTCTGGGAGGCCGCCATGTTTGCCGGCAACCAGCATCTCGATAACCTCTGCGTGATCGTCGACCACAACGGCCTGCAGATCGACGGTCCCGTCGAGGAGGTCAACGACCCCATGCCGCTCGCCGACAAGTTCCGCGCGTTCAAGTTCCACGTGGTTGAGCTCGCCGACGGCAACGACTTCGACCAGATCCGCGCCGCCTTTGCCGAGGCTCGCGCCACCAAGGGGCAGCCGACCGCCATTATCGCCGAGACCACAAAGGGCAAGGGCGTGTCCTTTATGGAGAACCAGGTTGGTTGGCACGGCAAGGCCCCCAACGATGAACAGTTTGAGCAGGCCATGGCAGAGCTCACGGCCGCCGGAGAGGAGCTCTAGGATGGCAGACGTCAAGAAAATCGCCACGCGTGTAAGCTACGGCGAGGCCCTCGTCGAGCTCGCCAACGAGCACGATGACTTTGTGGTCCTCGACGCCGACCTGGCCGCCGCCACGCAGACCGGTAAGTTTAAGGCCGCTTGCCCCGACCGCTTCTTCGACGTGGGTATCGCCGAGAGCAACCTGATGGGCGTCGCCGCCGGTATCGCGACCACTGGTCGTGTTGCCTTCGCGAGTACCTTTGCCATGTTCGCTGCCGGTCGCGCCTTTGAGCAGGTCCGCAACTCCATCGGCTACCCGCACCTCAACGTTAAGATCGGTGCCACGCACGCCGGCATCTCGGTGGGCGAGGACGGCGCCACGCACCAGTGCTGCGAGGATATCGCCCTCATGCGCGTCATCCCCGGCATGACCGTAATTGTTCCCGCCGACGACGTGGAGGCCCGCGCCGTGACGCGCGCCGCCTACGAGTGCGACGGTCCGGTGTACATGCGCTTCGCCCGTTTGGCCTCGCCGGTTATCAACGACCCCGAGACCTACAAGTTCGAGTTGGGTAAGGGCATTGTCATGCGCGAGGGCGCCGATGTGACCATCATCGCCTGCGGCCTGATGGTCGGCGAGGCTCTCGAGGCCGCCGAGCAGCTCGCTGCCGAGGGCATCGACGCCGAGGTCATCAACATGCACACCATCAAGCCCATCGATGCCGATCTGATCGTCAAGAGCGCCACCAAGACCGGTCACGTCGTGACCGTCGAGGAGCACTCCGTGATCGGTGGCCTGGGCAGCGCCGTTGCCGACGTCCTGTGCGAGCAGTGCCCGACGCCGCTCAAGAAGATCGGCGTCAACGACACCTTCGGTGAGTCTGGCCCGGGTGCCGAGCTCCTGCACAAGTACGGCCTGGACGCCGCCAACATCGTGGCGACCACCAAGGAGTTCTTGGCATAAGGCAAGACGAGGCAAAGTATCGCGTCGACAACCGCAAACAAGCCAGAACAGGGGCGTCCTCAAAGAGGGCGCCCCTGTTTATGCTGAATTTAAATTAGAGTCCTGCCAAGCAAAGTTCCCATGGGGAAACGGGCCCATCCCAACAAAGTGCAATTCAGACCCTTCCAACTTTGTATGCGCAGCATCTCAAGTTGGTGCGTCGGCCCCATAGTAGCCGCAGGCCGGGCGCAGGGTTACCTCCCAAATCTTTCCGCAGCGCAGGCCGGCGTTTGTCCGCAGCTCCGCAGGAGCAGGACAAATGCCGGCCATGCGCGAGGACGATTTGGGAGGTAACCCTGCGCCCGGCCGGTGGGATCCCAAAGCCCGCCATGCTTCTTATGTGCAGCAAAGCTAATGCTGCTAAAATGTAAAGCGCTCATGTAGTTTAAACGCACGACGATAAGGAGCACCAGTGGGTAACCACTTCCGTACCTCCGGTGCGGGCGATGATGCCCCCAAGACGCAGACAGGCGTCCAGGGCAGCCGTTTCGCCACTCCGGATTCAGAGGGCCAGCCTGTTGCTCAGGCCCCCGCTCAGCCGGCAGATCAGGCACAGCCGGCATCCGATCCCTTTGCCTACAATCCCACCAGCGATGTCGCGCTTTCCGGCACGGCGGGTTTTGAGCCCGTTCAGGCCGTGACCGCTCGCGTGGAGCAGCCTCAGGCTGGCGCCGCCGCGCCGCAGCCTACCATGGCCGGCATTCCCGACCCCATGGCCCCTGCGACGCCGGTTCCTCAGCCTGCGCAGTCCGGTCTCTTTGCCGCTATTCCCGATCCCACGCAGCCTGCTGCCCCGGTGGTCGAGAGCGATCAGGCCGCCGAGGTCGCAAGCCTCGATAACGCGCTCAACAACCCCGATTTTACGTCGGTGTTTGCGCCCATCGATCCGCAAGCCAGCCGCAAGAAGATGGCCAAGCAAGCCGGTGTCGAGCCCGTCATCCTTATGGAGCATGTCACCAAGATCTATCCGGCACAGCCCAACAAGCCTGCACTCGACGACATCAACATCGAGATCTATCCGGGCGAGTTCGTCTTCCTAGTCGGTCATTCCGGCTCGGGTAAGACCACGCTGCTGTCGACGCTCAACCGCGACGTCAAGCCGACGAGCGGCCGCATCCTGGTTGCCGGTCAGGACCTCATGAAGATCAAGAATCGCAAGGTTCCGTTCCTGCGCCGTCAGATTGGCGCCGTGTTCCAGGACTTTAAGCTTCTGCCTCAAAAATCTGCCTACGAAAACGTGGCGTTTGCCCTGCAGTGCATCGGCAAGCCCAAGGGCGTTATTCGCAGCCAGGTTCCCGAGGTGCTGCGTCTGGTCGGCCTGGCTGATCAGATGGACTCGCTGCCCGATCAGCTTTCCGGTGGCGAGCAGCAGCGCGTTGCCGTTGCCCGCGCCATGGTCAACCGCCCGCCGCTTTTGATCTGTGACGAGCCCACGGGCAACCTCGACCCGGCGATTTCGCTGGGCATCATGAAGCTGCTCGAGCGTATTAACCGCACCGGCACCACCGTGATCGTCGCCACGCACGACCGCGAGATGGTCGATAGCATGCACCGTCGCGTGATCGCCCTCGAGGGCGGCCACGTTATCCGCGACCAGGAGAGGGGAGGTTACGGCAACTATGGCACCAACTAACGTGGGCTACTCCTTCAAAGAGGCAATCAGTCACTTCTTCCGTAACTGGACTACCTCGCTCGGCGCCGTCATCACGATCTTCCTTTCGCTGTTTATCATCGGCCTGTTCATCATGGGCTCCGCGATGCTGAACTCCGTGATCGGCACCGTCGAGGATCAGGTTGTCATCAACGCGTTCATTAGCGATGACGCCGATCAGGCCGATGTTCAGGCTTTTGAGGCCGAGCTTAAGACGTGGAATAACGTCAAGTCCGTGACTTATAAGGACAAGGACGACGCGCTGGCCGAGTATACGAGCAAGATGTCGGGCAACGCCGACGCCACCATGAGCGCGCTCGATGGCCAGAACCCGCTGCCGGCTTCGTTTGCAATTGAGATGGACGATCCGTCCAAGGTCGAGAGCACGGCCCAGAAGCTCAAGAAGAACGCCGACTTCCAGAAGATCGCGGATGACGGCGACGTCAACGCGAGCGTGCTGTACGGCCAAGAGGAAGTGAGCCGCCTGTTCCAGGTGACCAACTACATCCGCATCGCCGCCGTGGTGCTCGTTGGCCTTTTGACCTTTATCGCATTCATCTTCATCAACAACACGATTCGCCTGTCCATCACGGCGCGTCGTCGTGAGATTGCGATTATGCGTCTGGTCGGCGCCAGCAACGGCTTCATTCGCGGCCCGTTTATCACCGAGGGCGTACTGCAGGCCATTTTGGGCTCGCTGCTTTCCATCGGCGTTCTGGAGCTGCTGCGCAATCTGATGATTCCGCGTTTGCAGGAGAGCATCGGCTGGATGTCGTTTGCCCTGCCGATGCAGTACTACCTGGTGACCTATGCTGCGCTGATTCTGGTCGGTGTGATTATCGGTCTCTTTGGTTCTGCCATAGCCATGCGCCGCTACCTGCGCGTGTAGGCATGCCTGGAATTCATCCCTTCCAACGGGTCGTCTCTTATGGGGCGGCCCGTTTTTTGATCCCAAGGGAACGGCAGGAAAGCGAATCATTTGGGTAGACTCTTTGGAGTTCGTCATCGATAGCAAGGAGGCGCCATGGGGCGCAATAACAAGCATAAGCGTGGAGCTCGCAATAAGCGCGGGCCGGTGCGCAGCGAACGCCGTCCGAGCCTGACCGGGCGCGTGCAGCTCCATGAGCATGGCGCCTATGTCATAACCGAGAGCGGCGACTACAAGGTCATGGGCCGCGGTAAGCGCGAGATCATGGATGGCGATACCGTTGCCGTGAGCATTAAGAACAGCCCGCACGGTGAGCGGTGCGCCGTGATCGAAGGCGTGGTTGAGCGCGCAGCCATAAGCGTGGTGGGTACGTACCAGACCGCTGGTCCGCTCGGTGTGATCGAGCCGCTCGATTCGCGCCTGAAGGCTGACTTCTTCATTCTGCCCGAGGATACCTCGGCGGATCGTCTGGGCGTTCACCCGGGTGATGCCGTTGTCGCGCGCATTTTGACCTACCCGACGCGCCTGGAATCAGGCACCGTGACGATCGAACGCCGCATTGGCGGAGATGACGCGCCGGATTTGGGCGTTCAGTATGTGATGGCGCGTTACGGCTATACCGATAGCTATCCCGAGGCCGCGCTGGACGAGGCCGAGGGACTTTCGCTCGATGTGTCCGCGGCGCTTAAGGACCCGCTCCGCCGCGATCTGCGCGACCGCTTTGTCATCACGATCGACCCGGTCGACGCGCGCGACTTTGACGATGCCATTTCGCTTGAGCGCACGCCCGAGGGTGGCTACAAGCTGGGTGTGCATATCGCTGACGTTTCTCACTATGTGGCTTGGGACGGGCATATCGATCTTGAGGCTCGCCATCGTACGACATCGGTGTATCTGGCCGATCGCGTGCTTCCCATGCTGCCCGAACGCCTGTCCTGTGACCTGTGCTCGCTTCGCCCTGACGAGGACCGTCTTGCGTTTACCGTTGACATTGAGCTCGATGCGCAGGGTCGCGTGCGGCATTACGATCCGTACCCCAGCGTGATTCGCTCGCGTGTGCGTATGGACTATGACGGCGCCGAGGCGCTGCTGGTGCGCGCCGGCGCGGTGGAGTATGGGGTGCTGGAGGGTGCGGCCGAGGATGTTGCGGCTGCTGAGGCCTCGCGCGAGGAGGCGCTTGAGCGCGGTCTTGCGTGCGAGAAGGCCGCCCGCGGCTGCAACGTCGACCTCGGCAATTTCCTTGTCGCCGCCAACGAACTCGCCGAACTTCGCCGTCGTATTCGTCGCGTCCGCGGCTCAGTCGATTTTGACACGGCCGAGATTCGCGCTCTATTGGACGAGGACGGAGTGCCCGTGCAGATTGTGGCGCGTGAGCGTTCGTGTGCCACGTCGCTTATCGAGGAAGCCATGCTGCTCGCCAACGAGTGCGTTGCAGAGTGGCTGGCAGACCGTGATATCGAGGCTTGCTATCGCGTGCATGAGGATCCGAGCCCCGATAGCCTGCACGGTGCCGCCGTTGCGCTGGCGCAGCTGGGCATCATCGACGATCGCCGTGCTGCCGGTATTGCCCTGGGGAGTCCCGATGAGCTGCAGGCTGTAGTTGATGCTGCCGCCGGTACGGCCAACGCACCGCTCGTCAACACGCTGCTTCTGCGCAGCATGCAGCGCGCGCTGTACAAGCCGCGCAACGAGGGCCACTTTGCGCTCGCCGCGCCGTGCTACTGCCACTTTACGAGTCCCATCCGTCGCTACCCCGATCTGGTGGTGCACCGCGTGCTCAAACTGCAGTTGGCCTATGAGCAGCTCGGCGGCAAGGACGCCTTGGTCCGTACGCCGCGGCTGATCGGCAAGGGGCGCGAGTCGCTGCCGCGCATTCTGCCGCAGATTTGCCGTGCGTGCAGCGATGCGGAGCGTGCGGCCGATGCCGCCAGCCATGCGACGCAAAAGATCAAGATTGCCCAGTACTATGAGGATCGCCTGGGCGAGCGCTATGCCGGAACGGTCTCATGGGTCAGCAGCATGGGCCTCTTTGTGCGCTTGGACCTGACGCAGGTCGAAGGCTTGGTTTCGATCAAGAGTCTGGGCAACGAGTGGTTCGAGTTCGACGAGGATGCGCTTACGCTGACGGGCGCCGACACGGGGACTCGCTATGAACTGGGCCAGCGCGTGATTATCGAGGTCTCGCGCGTCAATACCACGCGTGGGCACTTGGACTTTAAGCTTATCCATTAGCCAAATCTCGACTCATGGCGGGAGAGCGGAGGGCGGTCTTTCGGGGCCGCCCTCCGCATTTGGATCATGGCTACCTTGCCGTTTGCTCGGCCGCCCGCTTACCTGCTATTCGAGAGGTAAAACCTACCAAAATAAACCTGTCCCTTTTTGGCAGGTTTACAAGAAAGCGGGGATGAGATGGCGACGGTGTACGGTTATGCGCGGGTGAGTTCGCGCGATCAGAACCTTAATCGGCAGCTGGATGCGCTGGGCGCCTATGGCGTGGGCTCGGCGAATATTTATGCCGACCATGCGAGCGGCAAGGACTTCGATCGACCGCGTTATCGCGAGCTGCTACACGTCCTGGGAGACGGGGACGTGCTGGTGGTGCTTTCTATCGACCGACTTGGTCGTAATTACTCCGAGATTCTTGAGGAATGGCGACGCATTACCAAGGAGCTCGGGGTTGCCATTGTGGTGTTGGATATGCCATTGCTTGACACGCGCGTCAGGGCCAGCGGCGCGCCGGATGTGACCAACACCCTGATTGCCGATATTGTGCTGCAACTGCTGAGCTACGTGGCGCAGGTGGAGCGCGAGAATATCCATCGGCGCCAGGCGGAGGGAATTGCAGCGGCGCGGGCGCGAGGGGTCCGTTTCGGTCGACCTCGCAAGCCGTGCCCTCCTCAGTTTGAGCTGGTGCGCGATAGCTATGAGGCAGGCGATATAACCCGCAGCCAGGCAGCAAAGTGCCTGGGCGTGTGCGTGGGGACGTTCGATCGCTGGATGCGCGAGGCGGGGTAGGGGTTTGCGTCGCTTTGTCGCTTCCTGGTGCGATTCAAATTTTGATACGGTGACGATGTCATTTGGGGCTACACTCGCTGATATTCAAAAAAGGAGGTTGGCCCTTGGCGCGCATAAAACAAATAATCGGATGGACCGCGATCATTCTGTTCGCTGCAACGCTGGCGGGTATCTGGGTGCTGACGGAGCAAAATGCGGTGGAGACGTCGTTGCTGAGCGAGTCCACCGCGCGTGTGGTGGAGGGCCAGGCTACGGGCGTTCAGGCTGTCGATGCCACGGGTGAAGCCCAGACGGAGAACGGAATGACCGGGGGCGCCGATTCGGCTGCCTCGAATGTCCGGTCTGGCCGACTTGCTTCCATTCGCATGTGGGTGGGCACGAACGTCCGTCGCGTTGCCCATACCGTAGAGTTTTTCTTCGTCGGATTGTTCGCCTCGGTGGTCGTGGTTTGCTTTTCCAGGCGTCCGTGGAGCGTATGCTCCCGTTGCGTGCCCGTATTGCTCTTTTGCGCCGCCTGCTCCGCTGGCGATCAGGTACATAAGATCTTTGTTCCCGGCAGGCATTTCGACGTTATCGATCTAGGATTCGATGCTGCGGGCTATGTCACCGCCATGCTGTTGGTATTGCTGGCGGCGGCGTTGGTGCGCCATGCGAATCGGCCGATCGGCGCCCATGCGAGGCGCTAGCCGGTAACAAACCCGTTTCTGATAATGCGACCTTGTTGAATTATTTTGTGTCGCGCGTATTTCCGAGCGGTCGGATTTGAGGGGCGAGCGGTAGAACGCTCGCCCTTTGTGCGCCACGATGCGGCACAATGTACCGTAAAAGCTGTTTATATCCGGTACGAATCGTTCGTTGGTCTTTAATTCTTCTCAACGGAGGTGTTTGAGATGGCAAACGGATTGCTTTTGCGGCTTCGCGAGCGTGAGCTCAGCGCGAGCCCGGCGGAACGCAATGTCATCGCATATGTAAGCGCTCATCCGCACGAGGTGGTCGGGCTGTCCGTCCGCGGTCTTGCCGATGCCACGTTCTCCTCGCCCTCGAGCATTTTGCGCTTTTGCAAGCGCTTGGGTTTTGCGGGCTACAAGGAGTTCCAGCGCGAACTGATTGCCGAGCTGGCGCTCTTGGGTGACAAGAAAGACGTTGCCCTCGAGGACATCTCCATGGATGACAGCGTCGAACGTATCGTGGGGAAGGTGATGAAAAGCAACGTGCGCACGATCGAGGCGACGGCGCGAACGCTCGATTACACCGTCTTGGAGCGATGTGCGGCCTATCTTAAGCGGGCACGCGCGGTCAATCTGTTCGGTATCGGCGCCTCTCGTTTGGTCGCGCACGATCTGGCGCAAAAGCTCATGCGTGTCGACAAAGAGTGCCATCTGTACGACGACTGGCATGATCAGCTCTTGTGTGCCAAGAACATGCATGAGGGCGATATGGCAATCGCCTTTAGCTACTCGGGCTTGACGCAAGAGGTGCTGGACTGCACCGCCGAGGCCCAACGTCACAACTGTCCCGTTGTGGCCGTGACCAAAGTAGATGGATCATCCAAGCTTGCCACCATGGCCGATGCCGTGCTCGGCGTCGCTGCGAGCGAGCCCTTGGTCCGCAGCGGTGCCATGGCTTCGCGTATGGCTCAGCTTATGGTTGTCGATGCCCTGTACGCTGCTTACGTTGCCAGCGACTACGAACGAGCGACGCATGTCATTAAGCAAAACTACATCGAGAAACAGGAAAGATGAGGTGAATGAAATGCTCGATTTAACAAAATTCACGACCGAACAGCGTAATCAAAGGTCAATGGACCTCGATACGATGACATCGCTGCAGATCGTCACGACGATGAACGATGAGGATCTTCGTGCCGTCCAGTCGGTCACAAAAGTGCTGCCCCAGGTTGCCACAGCAATCGACTGGGCTGCTGAGGCACTCGAGCGCGGCGGGCGCGTCTTTTACATGGGCGCAGGCACCAGCGGTCGTCTGGGCGTACTCGACGCTTCGGAGTGTCCGCCCACGTTTGGTGTGTCACCCGATCTGATTGTCGGGCTCATTGCCGGAGGCGAGACGGCGTTTATCAAGGCTGTCGAAGGTGCCGAAGACAGCGAGGAGCTTGGCGCGAGCGACCTGCGGGAGCGTGGACTCTCGGACAAGGATCTTGTCGTTGGCCTGGCGGCAAGCGGTCGTACTCCCTATGTGGTGGGCGGCCTTGTGTACGCCAAAGCAACTGGGTGCAAGACCATTGCAATTGCCTGTAACCAAGGGTCGAAGATCGGGGAGAGCGCAGATCTTGCCATTGAGCCCGTGCCCGGTCCCGAGGTGCTGACCGGCTCAACGAGGCTCAAGGCGGGAACGGTCCAAAAGCTCATTCTCAATATGATTTCGACCGGTGCCATGGTCAAGATTGGCAAGGTGTACCAAAACCTGATGGTCGATGTGCAGCAGACGAACGAGAAGTTGGTGGTGCGCGGCCAGAACATCGTGATGGAGGCGACCGGCTGCACACGCGAGCACGCTATTCAGGCGCTTGCAGATGCCGGCGGCCACGTAAAAACCGCTATTGTCTCGGTACTGCTGGACTGCGATGCCGAGCAGGCTGCGGTAGCTCTTGAGCGGGCGCGAGGCCATGTCCGTGCTGCGGTGAGCGGCCATGAGAAGAGCGATGCCGATGCCCAATAGGTGCACGGCGTGAGCTGATATGACATCCAGACGAGATACCCAATACAAGGAGGAGTTATGACGAACAAAGAGCTGGCTCAAAAGCTGCTGGACCTTTTGGGCGGTAAAGACAACGTGCTCGCAAACGCGGCGTGCATGACGCGCCTGCGCGTGACTGTCAAAGACACGGGCAACGTCGACACGGAGGGTATTAAGGCACTCGACGGCGTGATGGGCCTTGTTGAGGACGACACGATGCAGATCGTGCTGGGTCCGGGCAAGGTGAATAAGGTGCTCGAGGAATTCTCCAAGCTCACCGGCCTTGCGAAAGGCGTTGCTGACGAGAGCGTAGTTGACGCTGCGGCCACAAACAAGGCCGCGCAAAAGGCCAAGTATGAGTCCAAACCGGTTCAGGCCTTCCTTAAGAAGATTTCCAACGTCTTCGTCGCCCTGCTTCCCGGCATCATTGCGGCTGGCCTCATTAACGGTATCTGCAACGTCATCAATGTCTCGACGGCGGGTGCGCTTGCGGGCGAGTGGTGGTATCAGGGCATTCGCTCCATGGGTTGGGCCCTCTTCGCCTATCTGCCCATTTTGGTGGGCTATAACGCAGCGCGCGAGTTTGGTGGCTCCGCTGCACTGGGCGGTATCGCCGGCATGATGTGCATCGCCAACAGCGCCATGCCCCTGCTTGCGCCTGGCGCTGCTGATCCTGCCACTGCCATTCTGCTGCCGCTCACCAATGCGCAGTACAACCCCGCAGCGGGCGGTATGATCGCGGCTCTCATCGCTGGTGCGTTTTTCGCCTGGATGGAGCGTCAGATTCGCAAGGTCATGCCCAACGCGCTCGATACGTTCCTGTCCCCGCTGCTGGTGCTCATCATCGGCGCCTTTGCTCTGATGCTTGTCATCCAGCCGGTTGGCGCTTGGCTGACGGCCGCGATCTTTAGCGTCCTCACCTTTATCTTCGAGAAGCTGGGCGTCCTGGGCGGCTATATCCTGTCGGCAGGCTTCTTGCCGCTGGTGTCCGTCGGCCTGCATCAGGCGCTCACGCCGATCCACGCTATGCTCAACGATCCCGACGGCGCTACCAAGGGCATCAATTACCTGCTGCCCATCCTTATGATGGCTGGCGGCGGCCAGGTCGGTGCCGGTTTGGCGCTGTACTTTAAGACCAAGAACGCCAAGCTCAAGAAGTATGTCGCCGAGTCCATCCCCGTTGGCATCCTGGGCGTGGGCGAGCCTCTGATGTATGCCGTTACGCTGCCGCTCGTTCGTCCGTTTGTGACGGCCTGCCTGGGTGCCGGATTTGGCGGCGCGCTTGCAGCGCTGCTTCACATCGGCACGGTTTCCCAGGGTGTTTCCGGTCTGTTTGGCCTGTTGATCGTCGTTCCTGGTCAGCAGCTCGGCTACGTTGCCGCTATGCTGCTTGCCTATGTCGCCGGCTTTGTCCTGACGTGGTTCTTTGGCGTGGACGAGCAGAAGATCAACGAGTTTTTTGGCGAGTAGCCTGATACTGCGCGCTATGTCATTCGAACGTCTTGACGTGCCGCAGATCTCTTGATGCTATGGTTGTGCCGGCGGGGCTAACTGCTCCGCCGGCCTTTTTTAAAGGAGCGTTGAAGCGTGAAAACGGGTATTTCGATTTATCTTTCCAGCCCTCTGCAGGATATTGAGCGGACAATTGAGCGTGGTGCCGCGGCGGGTGCGCGCTATGCGTTTACCTCGCTGCATATTCCCGAGGATGGGGGAGCGGCGTATGCCGATAAGGTTCGCCAGGCGCTGTCGCTGCTTTCCGCTCGCGGTATTGCGCTCATTGCCGATGTGGGGCCGCGAACGTGCGATTTGCTCGGGCTTGAGCGCATCGAGGACTTGCGCGATTTGGGACTGGAATACCTTCGTTTGGACTATGGCTTTAGTGCCCAGCGGGTCGCGGAGCTGTCCGGTGTATTTCGCATTGTGGTCAATGCATCGACAGTGAGTTCTGATGAAATCGCATCGTGGCGAGAAGCCGGTGCCGATGTGACTCGTTTTGCCGCCTGCCACAATTTTTATCCCAAGCCTTATACCGGTTTAGCTCTTGAAGATGTTGCTCGGACGAATCTTCGTCTTGCGGCGCTCGGCTTCGAAATCATGGCTTTTGTGCCGGGCGATGCCAACGTTCGCGGGCCGGTGTTCGAGGGACTGCCGACGGTTGAGGCGCAGCGCGGTCGCGCGTCAAAGGTTGCCCTCAACATGCTTGAGCTCGCACATGGCGCCGATTGCGACATTGTTTTGGTCGGCGACCCCGATCTTTCCGATGCGGGTTGGGCACAGTTTGCTCAAGTTTCTGCCGGATACGTGGATTTGCAATGCGAGCTTGAGTCCGGCTATGCCTATGTACGTGGGCAGATTCATCATGACCGGCCCGATTCGAGCACCCTCATCTTTAGGTCTCAGGAGTCGCGCACGACGCTTAAGCCAGATTCCGTGCCGGCGGATACCGGTGCCGGCCGGCCGCGAAAGGCGGGGTCGATCGCTGTGAGCAATAGCGGCTATGGGCGCTACGAAGGCGAGCTTGAGATTTCGCGGGTCGATCTTCCCGGCGACGAGCGCATGAACGTTGCGGGCCATATCACGTCCGAGGCAATGGAGCTGCTGCCGTTCATCAAACGCGGATTTGGGGTACGGTTCGTTTAGCGTGTGGCCCGTGGGCTACAATTGCCCCATCATGCGAAGGCGCCTCGTATGGTGTGTACCTGCGTTGGCCGATCTATATTCGGAGGATTCCCATGACCGTACTGTTTGTTGAATATCCCAAGTGCTCGACCTGTAAAAAGGCCAAGGCATGGCTGGATGAACATGGGGTTGAGTATATCGACCGCGATATCGTTACGGACAATCCCGCGGCCGATGAACTTGCGACTTGGATTGCTCGTTCGGGGCTGCCGGTGCGACGCTTCTTTAACTCGTCGGGCATGAAATATCGAGAGCTGGGCCTGAAGGCGCGCCTGGATGCGGGTATGACGGACCAGGAATGCTATGAGCTGCTGGCGACTGACGGCATGCTGGTTAAGCGCCCGCTGCTGGTGGGCGACGACTTTGCGATTCCTGGCTTTAAGGAAGCGGCCTGGACTGAGGCACTGCTGTAGCGGCTGCGGAAAGTGCGACCCGTTTTGAGTGCCCAGGGTGGGACGTGTTTTCCATCGGCGGGCTCGCTCGGCTCAATCATCGAGCTGTGCCCATTCGTGCGGATCGTAGACCTTTACGTGCTTGTTGGGCTTGCCGCTCCAGTACTCCTCGTCCATAAAGGGCAGATATGCCTGAACGCCGGGGCAGATAAAGGGAATCCGCTGCTGTTGCAGTCGCTCGCGCTGTCGCTGCTCCAGGTGCGCCTCGGATATGACAGTCGGCATACCGGACAGCTCGACGAGGCTTGCCTGGATTCGCTTAAGGTCGGGGAGTCCCGCGTGCCATGACATCCGCATGATCAAAAAGGATGCACGGCGGTAGTTTGCCTGCATCACCGTGATGGCGGGGCGCAGAGTGGGATGGATTTTGTCCCGTTCGGGCCAAAGGTCAGCAGTGATCTCGAGGCCCAGGGTCTCCCATAGGTAATCAAGCTCTTCGTCCATGGCGCCTCGATATCTACGTGATCATTGATACTTCGATTGTGTTGCCTGGTGCTATCGTTTTCGCGGTAGAATCTGCCAACGGTTGACGGCTACCGCTCGCGGCGTTTTGCCCTTCGTGTGCAGCGGTCGACTTCACAGGTCCTTCATGTGTTGGCCGTATTTGACTGAATTTCAAAAAAGTCAAAATTGGGGCTTGCGTCACGGCCGGACTTCCCGTATATTTCTTTCTTGCGCAAAGGTACAGCCGAGCGCAGCGATGCAGTCATTGGGATGTCGTCTAATGGCAGGACAGCGGATTCTGGTTCCGTCAATGGGGGTTCGACTCCCTCCATCCCAGCCATTGCATTTGCTACATATGGCCCGTTCGTCTAGCGGTTTAGGACGCCGCCCTCTCAAGGCGGAGATCACCAGTTCGAATCTGGTACGGGCTACCAAAATTGAACGCCCGGGCCTCGTAAGAGACCCGGGTTTTGTGTATTGACCGATATTTAAGGCGCGCGTTGAGTCTGCCGCCCGGACCGAGGAGTTGTCATGGACCTGCCTATCAGCTTGGAAGACATCACGTATGCCGAGAACTATCTGGCGCAGGGCGACCTGGCTACGGCGACGCCGCTGCTTGAGCGTCTGGTGGAGCTCGCCGAGGAGTATATCGACGCTGAGTGCAAGACGGAGGAGAAGCGCCAGTACTTTAGCTTCGACAGCAAGTTTGAGCGCTTGGCCTATCGCCGCGTGGAGAAGGATCCGCGCGAGCTGGTGCAGGTCGAGGTTCCCTTTGACCGCCTGTACTCCGACATGGCGTTTGCCTACATTCGCCAGCAGGATTATGTGAGTGCTCGGAATGCCCTGATGCAGGCCGTGCGTTGGGATCCCATGAACTGCAACTATCGCTTGGACTTGGCCGAGCTGTTCCGCGCGCTCGAGGACAAGCAGGAGTGGGCATCGCTCTCGTTCTCGGTGCTGGAGCGCGCGAGCGACGGTAAGTGCGCCGCACGCGCCTACACCAATTTGGGTCAGTACTTCTTGGAGCCCGAGACCGAGAACATTTCGGCTGCCGTGGGCTGCGCGCGTCTGGCGCTGCGCCTGGCGCCCAATGATGCGCATACGACACGCCTGCTCAACAAGATCCATACCACCTATCCGGATGCCGCGGACGAGAGTGACGACCATGTGATGGGTGAGCTCGCCCTGCAGGGCGTGCCGACCTCGCCTTCGGCCGAGATCGCCATCTGCCTGATCATGTGCGCGACCGATGCTGCAAGCGACGGCGACAAGCAGGAGGCTACGCGTCTGACGGTCCGTGCCCGCGACCTGGTGGGCGAGGAGGCATGCGCGGCGATTATCAAGCTGGTGCGCGAGAGCGATGCCGAGCTTAATGCCGAGCGCAGGGCAAAGCGCGAGGCTGCGGGCTCAAACGCCGATGGCGCCAAGGAGGCCGGCGATGCCCAGTAAGCGCGAGCGCAAGCTCATTTCCAAGAATCGCTCGGCACATCACGAGTACTTTATCGATGAGACGTTTGAGTGCGGTATTGAGCTGAGCGGTACCGAGGTCAAGTCGATTCGCGAGCGCGCGTGCCAGATTACCGATACCTTTGCACTGATTCGTGGCGGGGAGTGCTGGCTCGTCGGCCTACATATCCACCCTTATAGCCATGGTGGCGTGTGGAATCGCGATCCCGACCGTCGGCGCCGTCTGCTGCTGCACCGCAAGGAGATCGACTTTCTTGACGGCAAACTTCGCAACCGTGGTTATGCGCTGGTTCCGTTGGAGCTCTACTTTAATACCGACGGTCGCGTAAAACTGCTGCTGGGCCTGGGTCGCGGCAAGAAGCTCTACGACAAGCGCGAGGACATGGCCAAGCGTGATGTCCAACGCGAGATCGACCGCGCCCTCAAGGGACGCAACCGCTAGGCGCTCTATATAAGTTGCGGTGGAATACGGACTGTTTTGCCTGTTTGAGGGGCTATTCAGTCCCTATTTCACCGCAGCTGCGGGTGTCTCATCTTTCTTACTGTTCTGACACATATGTTTCAAAGGCGGCGTCCGTTATGGGCGCTGCCTTTTTTGTGGGTACATACATCCATGAGGTTCCAACCCGAGCTAGGGGAGTGATCGTTATGGACAAAACTGCGTTCTTTACCATGCCGAGCGGCCTGTACGTGGTGAGCGCCGCGGCAGACGGGCTGCGCGCCGGCTGCGTCATCAACACTGCGGTGCAGGTGACGTCCATGCCGCCGCGCATTTCGGTTGCCGTGAACAAGGACAACGTCACCTCGGGCGTCATCGCTTCGGCCAAAGCGTTCGCGCTGACCGTGATCGATCAGACCGCCGATATGCTCTACATCGGTAACTTTGGGTTCCGCACCAGCAGCGATTATGACAAGTTTGCCAAATACGAGACCCGCGAGACGGCTCTGGGCATGCCCTATGTGCCCGAGCACGCGGCGGCCCTGTTTAGCTGCCATTTGATCGACACTGTGGATGTTGGCACGCATCTACTGTTTATCGGCGAGGTCGAGGATGCCGAGCGCTTGAGTGACGAGACGCCGCTCACCTACGATTACTACCATAAGGTCCTGAAGGGCAAGACGCCTCCGAAGGCGTCCTCGTATCAAGGCTAGAAATGTTTTAAAAATACTTGCATTATATTATTGAGAATCTATACTGATAAATGAAGTACATCACCAGTCGCGTTCGAGAGGAGAACATCATGGCTGAGGAGAAGAAGACGTATAAGTTCGTGTGCATCGTTTGTGGCTACGAGGTTGAGGTCGACACGCCCGAGCTGCCCGAGGACTACGTGTGCCCGGTCTGCGGCGTCGGTCCCGATCAGTTTGAGCTCGTCGAGGAGTAGCTCGTAGACACACGGCGAAAGCCGAACATAGCTCTGTCCAAGGGCCCCGGTCGAATTATCGGCCGGGGCCCTTTTCCTCCGTCCCCAAGGGATCACGGCTTCTGTTAGCCGATCCTGTCTGTTGTGAGTCCGGCCGACCTTTGGTCTTAATCTGTAACATCTAACGGTGGAAATTGGGCCCACTTGTTACATATCGAGACAAACCAAAACCGTCCGGCAGAAGATCTCAATCTGTAACATCTAGACATCGAAAGCGGGTCTAGATGTTACAGATCGAGACGTTTGCCTGAGTAGGTGCCCCGTCCCATTACATCCCGGTCAACAGCACGGCGTCAAGCGCCGTCACGATGGCACCGATCCCTACGAGCAACGCGTTGAGCGGGCGCGAGTTGGCGTATTTGCCCATGACGCGGCGTGAGCTGGTGAGCCGTATGAGCACAAAGACCGTAATCGGCAGCTGAAGCGACAGCAGTGCCTGACTCCAGATGAGACCTTCAAAAGGATTTGGGACGACCAGGCACGTCGCCACAGCGCTGGCGGAACAGGCCGCCACCCCGATCGAGGAATGTCGGTCGTGGATGTCGTATTCCTCGTCGAACATGCCCGCGGTGATGGTGCCCGCCGCCATGCCCGCTGTCACGCTGCTCGAGAGGCCCGCAAACAGTAGCGCCACGGCAAAGATGGTCGCGCTTGCCGGGCCCAGAATGGGGGAGAGCGTGGCCGCTGCGACGGCGAGGTCGTCTACGACAATGCCGTGCGCAAAGAAGGTCGTTGCGGCCAGGATGACCATTGCCGAGTTGATTGCCCAGCCCACGCCCATCGAAAAGAGCGTGTCGAAGAGCTCGTAGCGCAGGCGTTCTTCGATAACTTGCTCGCCTTGGCCTTCGAAGTGCATGGATTGGATGACCTCGGAGTGCAGAAAAAGGTTGTGGGGCATAACGACCGCACCCAGGACACTCACGATAATCGCGGCAGAGCCAGTGGGCATACTGGGCGTGATCCAGCTTGCGGCGGCCTGCGGCCAGTCGACCTTGACCAGCGCAAGCTCGGCCAAAAACGAGAGTCCTACCACGCCGACGAAGGCGATGATCCATCGCTCGGCGCGCTTGTAGGAGCTCGTCATGAGCATCGCCATCGATACTGCCGCCACGATGACGCAGCCCGCGCGCACGGGCAGCCCAAAGAGCATTTGAAGGGCAATCGCGCCGCCCAGGACTTCGGCCATGGCGGTGGCGATGGTCGCGAGATAGGCGCTGCCGAGCACCGCGCGTCCCACGATGCGGGGGAGAAAGCGGGTCGTGGCCTCGGCAAGACAGGCGCCCGTGGCGATACCCAAGTGTGCCGCGTTGTGCTGCAGCACAATGAGCATAATCGTGGACAGCGTGACGATCCACAGCAGCGCGTAGCCAAACTGCGAGCCCGCGGCCATATTGGAGGCCCAGTTGCCCGGATCGATAAAGCCGACGGTCACGAGCAGCCCAGGGCCGATATGCCGCGCAATGTCTAGGCCTCCGTGACCACCAGTGCGTCGGGAGCCAAAATGATGTTTGAGATGGTTGATCATGGTGCGCTCCTGCGTGCCGTTTGCTTGACGCCGCAAAGGATACCCGTTTTAGGCTAAAAAGTTAACCAAGACTAACAAAATATTGGTCCAGCGGGGATTGGTTGGTGCATTGGGGACATGCTGTTCTGCTCCAAAAGGTGTACGTCAGCCTCCAAAGATGTCGTTTTTTGACATGTTTGGAGGCTGATGTACGCGTTTGATGGCAAGACGTAGATGTCCCGCGTGCGTTACGCGATTGTTTCGAAACGGGTGGGAAACACAGCGGACCGGCGATGCTCCTAGTATGCCTATTCAACTGACTGTCATATTTCTAGGGGAGGATCGCGATGCAGGCAGATTCCGCTCAGCAGCAGGGCCTTTGTCGCCCCGAATTCGACCACGATGCATGCGGCATCGGCGCGCTTGCCGATATCAACGGCGAGCGCCATCACCAGATTCTGGACGATGCGCTGTCCATTCTGGTCAACCTGGAGCACCGTGGTGGCACGGGACTCGAGAAGAACACCGGCGACGGCGCTGGCATCCTGTTCCAGGTTCCGCATCACTTTTTCCGTAAAGAGGCTCAAAAGTGCGGCCAGATTCTGCCGGCAGAGGGCGACTATGGCGTGGCCATGCTGTTCTTCCCGCAGGACGACAAGGGCGTAGAGGATGCCCGCCGCGTGTTTGAGGAGGGCTGCGCTGAGGCCGGCGTGCCGCTGCTGTTTTGGCGCGAGGTGCCGGTCGACCCGCACGACCTGGGCGAGACGGCCCGCGCCTGCATGCCTACTATCCTGCAGGCCTTCCTGGGCCGTCCGGACGACACGCCGGCAGGTGACGCCTTTGAGCGCCGCCTGTACGTGTGCCGCCGCACCATCGAGAAGAAGGCCGACGCCGAGTTTGCCCTGCGCGACAAGATCTTCTATGTGTGCTCCATGAGCTCGCGCACTATCGTGTACAAGGGTATGCTGGTCGCCACGCAGATGCGCCGCTTCTTCATCGATCTTAACGATGCCGCCGTCAAGACGGCCGTGGCGCTCGTCCACTCGCGTTACTCCACCAACACCACGCCCAGCTGGGAGCGCGCGCACCCCAACCGCTTTATCATCCACAACGGCGAGATCAACACCCTCAAGGGTAACGTCAACTGGATCCGCGCCCGCGAGCCCAATCTGTATAGCCCCGTGCTGCAGCACGATCTTGAGCGCGTGATGCCCATCATCAACCGCGAGGGCTCCGATTCCGCGATTCTGGACAATGTGCTTGAGTTCCTGGTCATGAACGGCCGTCCGCTCACGCGTGCCGCGTCCATGCTGCTGCCCGAGCCGTGGGACCACAACGACAGCCTGAGTGAGGAGCGTCGCGCCTACGACGCTTACCAGTCCATGCTCATGGAGCCGTGGGATGGCCCGGCGGCCATCGCCTTTACCGACGGTCGCACGCTGGGCGCCGCCCTCGACCGTAACGGCCTGCGTCCCGCCCGCTACTATGTGACGCGCGACGGTCGCTTTATGCTGGCAAGCGAGGTAGGCACCATCGAGGTGAGCCCCGAGAACATCCTGACGAGCGGCTGTCTGGGGCCGGGCCAGATGCTCGAGGTCGATTTTGCCCGCGGCCGCGTGATCTACAACGACGAGCTGCGCGCCCGTTACGCCAAGGAAAAGCCCTACCGTGATTGGATTGCCGAGGAGACGCTGACCGTCGACGCGCTCGATAGGCCTGCCACGGCAACGCCCGCCGAGGACGCCGAGGTGCCCGCCGCCGTGCGCATGGCTAAGCTTGGGTGTCACTGGGATGATGTTGACGAGGTTGTGCGTCCCATGGCCCAGCAGGGCAAGGCGCCGCTCGCCTCGATGGGCATCGATGCGCCGCTGGCCTGCCTGTCCAAGAAGACGCGTTCGTTCTTTGACTACTTCTATCAGCTGTTCGCTCAGGTCACGAACCCGCCCATCGATGCCCTTCGCGAGCATATGGTGACTTCGACCACGCTCTATCTGGGCAACCACGGCAACCTGCTCGAGGATTCCCGCACGGCCTGCCAGCTGGTGCGCTTGGAGCGCCCGCTGCTGAGCGAGGAGGAGTTTGACCGCATTTGCGCGATTGACCGTGTTGGCTTTAAGACCCGCCGGTTCCGTGCCGTGTACCGCCGCGACGCGGGTGAGGGCGCGCTGCAGGCTGCGCTCAAGCAGCTTGCCGAAGACGTCGAGGCCGCGGTTCGCGATGGCGTGAACATCGTAGTGCTGAGCGATCGTGCCGCGGCGGGCGAGGTGCCCGTGCCCTCGCTGCTCGCCGTGGGCTGCGTGCACAACCACCTGATCCGCGCCGGCGTGCGCACCTTTGCCGATATCGTGGTGGAGTGCGGCGATGCCGTGTCTCCGCACGACTTTGCGGCGCTGGTGGGCTACTCCGCAAGCGGCATCTATCCGTACAACGCACATGCGTGCATCCGCGATCTGGCGGCACACGGCGACCTGGACGTGACGGCTGAGCAGGGCATCGCCAACTACAACAAGGCCGCGACCGCTGGCATCGTCTCCATCATGTCCAAGATGGGCATCTCCACGGTGCAGAGCTACCATTCGGCGCAAATCTTCGAGGCCGTGGGCTTTACCCCGGAGTTTGTCAACGCGTACTTTGCCGGCACGGTGAGCCGTGTGGGCGGTATGGGTGTCGAGGACGTCGAGCGCGAGCAGAATGAGCGCTACGACGCCGCACTCGCCATCCTTAAGAGCCCGGCTCCCGATCAGCTGCCCACGCTGGGCCTGACCAAGTGGCGCCCGCTCGGCGGCGAGGATCACCTGATCGACCCTCAGACTGTCTACCTGCTGCAGACCGCCTGCCGTGAGGACAGCTACGACACCTTTAAGGAGTACAGCGCCCGCCTGCACCGCACCGGCCGTGCCGTGCGCCTGCGCGACTTGCTCGACTTTGATGCCAGCGGCCGCACTCCGGTGGCACTCGACGAGGTCGAGCCCGCGCTCAACATCGTCCGCCGCTTTAACACCGGCGCCATGTCGTACGGCTCCATCAGCAAGGAAGCACACGAGTGCATGGCCATCGCCATGAACCGCCTGCATGGCCGTTCCAACTCCGGCGAGGGCGGCGAGGACCCGCGCCGCGAGACTCCGCTGGCCAACGGCGACTCCAAGAACTCCGCGATCAAGCAGGTGGCAAGCGCGCGCTTTGGCGTGACGAGCCGCTACCTGTGCAGCGCCTTCGAGATCCAGATCAAGATGGCCCAGGGCGCCAAGCCCGGCGAGGGCGGTCACCTGCCCGGCAAGAAGGTCTACCCCTGGATTGCCGAGGTCCGTCAGTCCACGCCTGGCATCGGCCTGATCTCGCCTCCGCCGCACCACGACATCTACTCCATCGAGGACCTGGCAGAGCTGATCTTTGACCTTAAGAACGCCAACCCCGGCGCGCGCGTGTCGGTCAAGCTGGTCAGCGAGGCCGGCGTCGGCACCATCGCCACTGGTGTTGCCAAGGGCGCTGCCGACAAGATTTTGATCAGCGGCCACAATGGCGGCTCGGGTGCCGCTGCGCGCGACTCTATCTGGCATGCGGGTTTGCCGCTGGAGCTTGGCCTTGCCGAGGCCCAGCAGACGCTGCTGCAAAACGGCCTGCGCTCGCGCGTGGTGCTCGAGGCCGACGGCAAGCTCATGGACGGTACCGATGTCGCCGTCGCCTGCCTGCTGGGTGCCGAGGAGTTTGGCTTTGCGACCATGCCGCTCATCTCCATGGGTTGCCTCATGCAGCGCGACTGCCAGCAGGACACCTGCCCGGCTGGCATCGCGACGCAAAACTGCCGCCTGCGTCGCGGCTTCCGCGGTAAGCCCGAGCACGTCGAGCACTTTATGCTCTTTGTTGCCGAGCAGCTGCGCGAGGTCATGGCGAGCCTGGGCTTCCGCACCGTCGACGAGATGGTCGGCCATCCCGAGTGCCTGCGCCAGATCGAGGTCCCGGGCAACCGCAAGGCCAACCTGCTCGATCTGTCGCCCGTGCTGGCGAGCGCGACCTGCGAGTTCGGTGCTCATATCCCGGGTGCCGACGGCCGTCACTTCCTGCCGCAGATGGCCGCGGACAGTGAGCTCGACAAGACGCTCGACTCCACGTTGTTTGTGCCCTATACGGCCGATGCCCGTGCGCACCTGCGTCCGATTCGCTTCCGCGCCGATATCGCCAACGTCAACCGCTGCGTGGGCACCATCCTGGGCAACGCGGTCACCAAGGCGCATCCCGAGGGCCTGCCCGCCGGCTCCATCACCATCGATTGCGATGGTTCGGCCGGTCAGAGCTTTGGCGCCTTCCTGCCACGCGGCATTACGCTCAACGTGTGCGGCGACGCCAACGACTACTTTGGCAAGGGCCTTTCGGGCGGCGAGGTGTCGGTGCGCCCCAACCCGCATGCGACCTACAAGTTCGACGAGAACATCATCGTGGGCAACGTTGCGTTCTTTGGCGCCACGAGCGGCCGCGGCTTTATTAACGGCCTGGCCGGCCAGCGTTTTGGCGTGCGCAACTCCGGTGCCACCGTGGTGGTCGAGGGCTGCGGCAACCATGGCTGCGAGTACATGACGGGTGGTCTGGCGCTCATCCTGGGCGAGGTCGGGCAGAACTTCGCCGCCGGTATGACGGGTGGCGTGGCCTATGTCTTTGACCAATACGGCACGCTCGATGCCCGTGTGAACCACGAGAGCGTTGAGCTCAAGGCCCCGACGGCCGGCGAGCTGGCGCAGATTCGTGCGCTCATCCAGGAGCACGTGGACGCGACGCAGAGCCCGCGCGGCATTAAGCTGCTTTACAGCTTTGAGACGATGAGCAAGCACTTTGTGAAGGTCATTCCGACCGAGTACGAGCGCGTGTTGGCGATTGTCGCCGCCGCCGAGGCCATCGGTAAGACGCATGCGCAGGCCGAGGAGCTGGCGTTTGACATTGTGACCGGTCGCGCCGACGCTGCCGATGTCGCTCGCTTCGATGTGGCGGGTGGTGTGCCCGCCGCCGCCAGCTCTGTTGCTTCGACCAAGAAGGAGGCGTAAGTGCCATGGGTAAGCCCGGTGCTTTTCTTGATATCGATCGCGTGGCCCACGAGCTTCGCCCCGTGGAGGAGCGCAGCCGCGATTTCGATCCGCTGTACGTGGAGCTCGACGACGACGCACGTCGTGCCCAGGCGAGCCGTTGCATGATGTGCGGTGTGGCGTTTTGCCAGATGGGCGCGAGCTTTGGCAAGGCACGTCCGAGCGGCTGCCCGCTGCACAACTTGATTCCCGAGTGGAACGAGCTGGTGTACCGCGGCCGCTGGGATGAGGCTGCCGAGCGCCTGTCGCTCACCTCGCCCATGCCCGAGTTCACGAGCCGCGTGTGCCCGGCACTGTGCGAGGCCGCGTGCAACCTGGGCTCGGTCGACGGCCAACCCACGACGATTCACGATAACGAGCGTGCGATCAGCGACCATGAGTGGGCAAATGGCGGTCCGCGTCGCTTTGAGCCGGCAGGGGAGGGTGCACCCACGGTTGCCGTGGTTGGTTCCGGCCCGGCTGGTCTGGTGGCTGCATGGGAGCTTGCGCGTCGCGGCGCCCGCGTGACGGTGTTTGAGCGCGACGACCGCCCGGGCGGTCTGCTCATGTACGGCATTCCCAACATGAAGCTCGAGAAGTCTGTGGTCGAGCGTCGCGTGGCGCTCATGCGCGAGCTGGGCATTGTGTTTGAGCTGGGTGCTGACGTGAGCGATCCCAAGGTTACCGCCAAGCTCGATGACTTTGACGCCGTCGTGGTGGCTGTCGGCGCTCGTGCTCCGCGTGGGCTTTCGGCTGCGAACATTGATGCCCCGGGCGTGGTGTACGCCGTGGACTACCTGACGGCTTCGACCGTCTCGGTGCTCGATGGCGGCGAGCCTGCCATCGATGCACGCGGCCTGGACGTCGTGGTCATTGGCGGCGGCGATACCGGTAACGACTGCGTGGGCACCGCGGTGCGTCAGGGCGCGCGCAGCGTGCGCCAGTTTGAGTTCTTGCCGGCGGCGCCTGATGCGCGCGCGGCGAGCAACCCCTGGCCGCAGTGGCCCAACGTGAAGAAGACCGACTACGGCCAGCAGGAGGCTATCGCTGCGATGGGTGGCGAGATACGTGCCTGGGGCGTGGATACGCTTGAGGTGCTGCTGGACAAGAAGGGTGCGGCTGTGGGTCTGCGCGTGGTCGATCTGGATTGGTCGGCTGGCAAGCCCGAGCGCATCGCGGGCTCCGAGCACGAGGTGCCGGCGCAGCTGGTGCTCATCGCCTGCGGCTTTACGGGCCCGGAGCACGGTGTGTTCGACGCCGTTGGCGTGTCTGTTGCCACCGCTGGTCGTCCGCTGCCGGTGATGGCTGCCGAGGGCTCGCATCTTGCGGCGCGTGTCGACGGCGTCGCCGCGGATGCCGCGCCGGTGTATGTGGCGGGTGATGCCCGCAACGGCAGCTCGCTCGTGGTGAACGCCATGGCCGATGCCCTGGCCTGCGCTGCCGAAGTCGCAGACGCGCTGGAGCTGTAAGGTAGTCATTTAAGAACGTCCCCAATGACTGGTCATTTTTGTCTAGTCGTTGGGGACACTCTTTGCGAGCGATTTGCTCGTTTGTCGACGTGTGGGTGCTCATTTGCCGACTTCTTGGGCTGTGGCCACCTGTTGTTTCTGTGGTGGCTGCGGGCATCTGGCTCAAAAGGGCGAGTTGGCTGTCTATGTTTACCTGCTGTTTTGTTGCGGTGTGCATTTTCGGTCAAGCTTTTCGTCAAGTGTTTGGTCAGCATCTGGTTTGCAGCCGGAGGCCTATTTTGCCCGCGCTAGTCGTGGCTGCCCACCCTCCTCGTAAGCTCAAATTGAGGTCCATCAGTTTGAGGAGGATGCCATGACTGACCACGCTTTTGACCGAGCAGAGCTAGCCGAAGCCGTCGGCAACGATATTGCCGACATGGCTCACTTTTGGATGCTGCGGAAGTTTCAATTCCTGGAGCCGGCGCGCGAACAGTTCGAGATCATTGTCGATCCGTGGCTCAGCTATTGCACTGAGCCTTCGCAAAACGAAATCATGGCCTACAACATGGCGTTTACCGATTGGCTGCTGTTTGAGCGCCCCTATCGCCATGGCAAAACGCTGCTCGAGCTGTATGTTGACGAGCCGCCGGCATCGCTTTCGCCTGCCTCGCTCAAGCGGCTCGAGCAGGTACGCGACACGCAGTATTTCTCGCGCTTTGGCATTTTGGACAAGAATCCTGCGTCCGGCATGGTCGTGCTGAAGGACACGCGCACCGATCATCGCTTTGATGTCTACGATCCGCATATCGTGCAGAAGGAGCACTGGAGTGACGGCGCGATTGCGGTGCGCCTCGCCTGCGTCGACGATGTCTGGCTTACGGCGGGACAGCTCTACCTGTATGACATCGCGCGGCTGAGCGATACGGCGGTCGATGGGCCGGGTGCGGTGCATCCGGAGGACCTGCAGGACGGCTTTGACACCTCGTGCATCAGCTTCTTCTTGCGTCTGGTCCGCGACATCATGGGCGCCCAGGGGCGGTACGTAAAGTCGCTCAACATCTACGAGCAGGAGTGGGGGTAGAGGATGTGGCTGGTGTCGCCTGCCTTGCTTTCTGCCTTTTTGTCTCGATCTGTAACGTTTAGGGACAAAAAACCGGTCTACCTGTTACAGATCGAGACGTTTGGCACCTGGTTGGGGGAATGTCTCAATCTGTAACATCTACAGGCCAAAATTCGACCTATCTGTTACAGATTGAGACGTTTGGCACCTGGCTGGGGGGAATGTCTCAATCTGTAACATCTACAGTCCAAAAATCGTTCTTCTTGTTACAGATCAAGACGTTTGTCGGTGGAGGCAACGGTGACGATGGTCCATTTGTCCGATGTGGTGGTGATGGAAGTGTCTAATACCGTTTTCAAGCACAAGCATACGACTCGCAACACGTTGGCGCGGAATAGGATGCTCGCGCGACTCACGGAGGCGACCGAGCAAGGTGCGCTGCTCGCAACGCATGACAATGCCGAGCTCATGTGGCTGCGGCGTCATGTTGGAACCGACGATATCGCGGAACCCGAGCCGTATTTGTTCTGCTTTCAACATGATTGGGATGCGCTGACGCCGACGGAGCGAGCGCTGCGGGCCATCAAAGGGCTTGCGGAGTTTCATCCCGATTGGGCGTTTTGGGGCTATGACGCGGCACTTTTGTGGGGTCTGGAGGTGCCGAATGATCTGCTTGGGCCACGATATCTTGTTAAGACAGGTTGCTCGGTGCCGCTGAGTGCAGGATGTCGGCTGTTGCGTCCGCAGGCGGCGGGCGCACTTGAACAAGTCGACGGCGTGCAGGTGACGTCGTTTTGGCGCACGGTGGAGGATTGCCTACTGCGTGCACCGTTCTCCTACGGGTTGGCGATTGCCGATTCTGCACTGCGGGCGAAAGGCGTATCACGTGGGGATTTGTGCGAGCGCCTCCGCGCCGATTGCGAGGGCAGGCGAGGGTATCGCAGGGCACAGGTGATTGCGTCGTATGCGGACGGGCTGTCTGAAAACGGCGGCGAGTCTCGGTTCCGAGCATTCTTTATTGCGTACGGCTTTCCGGTTCCGGAGCTGCAGGTGGAGTTTCGCGACCCGCTCGATCCGAGCCAGGTGTTTCGCGTCTACTATTTTTGGCGGCTCGAGGACGGGACGTGTGTCATCGGCGAGCTCGACGGAAAGGGGAAGTACACCTTGCAGAGCGGCGAGGGTCGGGAGTCGGCTGACCCATTCGTGGCAGAGCGTCAGCGGGAATCTCATCTGACAATGCTCGGGCATAAGGTGCTTCGGTTTACGTTTGATGAGCTCAAGAATCCGGGGAAGCTGATCGAGAAAATGAGGCTGGCGGGTATTCCTCGGCAGGTTGAATTGGCTGAGGAGTGGAGATGCCAGTGGTATGGGCGCTGAGAGGTTTTGTCTCGATCTGTAACGTTTAGAGGCTGTTTGAGCTCGTAATTGTTACAGATCGAGACAAGCCGGTGAAACGTCGACCGAATGTCTCGATCTGTAACATTAAGGGGCCTAATAACCCTGTAGCTGTTACAGATCGAGATATTTCCCTGGTGTCGCTGGGGTGGGACTGCAACGTGTTCCGTCTCCCCACATCCCCTCTTCCTTCCGTTAACCGATGCGTCTGCAGCAATCCAGCGGGACTAGGTGATAATGGACAAATGTTCAAGTTAATCGTGAGGGAGGAGCTCGATATGGCGTCTGCCGATCGTTCCACGTTGTTTATCAATGCGACCGTCCTGGATGGTTCGGAGCATATGGAGCCGCAACCCGATATGGCCGTGACTGTTGAGCGCGGTGTCATCACCTGGATGGGGCCGAGTGCTGTGGCGCAGGCGCCTGCAGGTGCCGAGGTCATCGACCTGGCCGGCGCGTACCTCATGCCCGGTCTCATCAATATGCACGTGCATCTGTGCGGTTCGGGCAAACCGGTCTCGGCGGGCGATGCGGGCGCACTCATGAAGAAGCTCGACAATCCCGTGGGCCGCTCCATCGTCCGCCACATCCTCAAAGGCAGCGCCCAGCAGCAGTTGGCAAGTGGCGTGACCACGGTGCGCGGCGCGGGCGACCCGTTGTTTGCCGATCTTGCCGTGCGCGACGCTATCGACGCCGGCAGATATCAGGGTCCGCGCCTGGTAGCGCCGGGAACGGGCGTCACGGTGCCGGGCGGCCATGGTGCCGGCTTGTTCGCGCAGGTGGCCAACAGCCCCGTCGAGGCAGCCGAGCAGGTGCGAGACCTGTATGCGCGCGGTGCCGATGTCATCAAGCTGTTCGTGACGGGCGGCGTGTTCGACGCTACCGAGGTGGGCGAGCCGGGCGTGCTGCGCATGCCGGTCGAGGTTGCCGCGGCGGCGTGCAAGGCGGCGCACGAGGTGGGCCTGCCAGTTATGGCTCATGTCGAGAGCACCGAGGGCGTGAAGGCTGCGCTTCAGGCAGGCGTCGATACGATCGAGCACGGTGCCCCGATGACGCCCGAGATCTTGGAACTGTACCGCGGCGCCGCGGGTACACAGCTTGAGGGCCGTGCGCCCAGCGTTACCTGTACCATCAGCCCGGCGCTGCCGTTTGTGTTGCTCGACCCGGAAAAGACCCATTCGACCGACACGCAAAAGAAGAACGGCGACATCGTGTGCTCGGGCATCATCGAGAGCGCCCGTGCCGCACTGGAAGCTGGCGTTAAGGTAGGCCTTGGCACAGATTCGAGCTGCCCGTTCGTGACGCAGTACGACATGTGGCGCGAGGTGGTCTATTTTGCCAAGTACGTGGGCGTGAGTAACGCCTTCGCGCTGCATACGGCTACGCAAGTCAATGCCGAGCTGCTGGGGCTGGGCGGCGAGACCGGCACGATCGAGTGCGGCAAGGCCGCCGATATCCTGGTGACGCGCGAGAACCCGCTCGATGACCTGTGCGCCCTGCGTGAGCCGATGCATGTGATGTGCCGCGGTGACCTGGTGCGCAAGCTCAAGGTCAAGCGTATCCCCGAGGTTGACGCGGAGCTCGACGCGATTATGGCCATGCCGGCAGAAGCCCTGGCAGAGGAGCTCGCTCGCGACGGCGTAGCTTAGGCGCTGGCGCGACGGGGCGACAGCTTTATCGAATGATGTCGCCCCATGCAAAAAGCCGAGGTCTCAGCGCGAGGCCTCGGCTTTTATTTTGTCCTATGGTGTAGCGGCTAGGAGCGCGTTTCCATCTTGGCGTGGCACTTGGGGCAGGTGACGCGGATCTTGCCCTTGCCCTTGGGGACGGACAGCATCTGGCCGCAGTTGGGGCACTTGAGGTATGCCGTGGTCTTGCGGCCCTTCCACATCTTCTTGGCCGTTCGCTTGGCGCGCTCAAAGTCTTCCTTGCTGGTGCCGGCCGCGCGCGAGGCGTTGGAAGCCGCAGTCCCGCCGCCCAAGCTGGCGACGAATTTGCCCAGGCAGGGGACGTTGGCAGTCGCGGCAACGAAGGAATCATTTTCCTTGCGGCGGGCGTCGATGTTTTTGGACAGGCCACGCAGCACGCCGAGTACGATTACGGCGATGGCGATCCAGCTGAGCCACTGGATACGGGCCATCGATCCGATCATCGCGATGACGATTCCGGCAAAGCCCATCACGATGGTGAGCTCATCGGCGCCATTGCGGCCCTTCATAAAGTCATTCATGCAAATTGCCTTTCGTTCGATATGCTGCACGCCTTTATACCCGATTTAGAGCAAGGGGGACAGGTCAATCTGTACCAAGGTGGTGCAAACATACCTGTCCCCGATGCACCAAGAAGGTGCAAAGCAGTCCGTCCCCAATGCCCCAATTACTTGGAGAGCTTGTCGACGACGCGTTCGATCTCGGCGAGCTTGGCGGCTTTGAGGTCTTCGTCGCCCGATTCGATTGCCGAAGTCACGCAGCCCTCGATATGCGCCTTGAGCACATCGGCGTTGATGCGCGCAATGAGCGCCTGCGTTGCCATGAGCTGCGTGGAAATATCGACGCAGTAGCGGTCCTCATCGACCATCCGCAAGATGCCGTCGATCTGGCCGCGTGCCGTCTTGAGCATGCGGGTCACCGATTTGTGGTCTGCCATCATGGCGGGTCCTCGTTTCTGGTCGATGGGGTCGAATGCTTCTGGTAGCTGCTACGCGGCGGTCACGGACAGGGCGTGGAACTTCTCGCCGGCGCCCTCGACGGCGGCAGCGAGCTGCTCGGCGGTCACGGTGTCGGCGCACTCAACCTGGACGGTCTGGGTCTCGTGATCGGCGTCGGCGTCGGTCACGCCGGCAACGTTGAGCAACGCCGTCTCGACGGTGGCGTCGCAGTGGCCGCACATGAGGCCGGAAGTCTTGATTGTGTAACGCATGGGTATTCCTCTCTGCTGTGTCGGCTTTCCCAGGCACCCGACCTTGACCTTCAAGCCGTCGCTCGCGTACCAAAGTACGCGTCGCTCCTCTTTCAGGTCAATCTCTGGCACCTGGAAAACCCGTTCTAAATGGACGTAATAGTGAGCCTATTTTGCCACTTTAGGCTTAAAGGTTCGCAGGCGCAGCGCATTGCTTACGACGCATACGCTCGACAGGCTCATGGCCGCGGCGCCGAACATCGGCGAGAGCTGCCATCCGGTGAGCGGGAAGAACACGCCCGCCGCCAGCGGAATGCCGATGCCGTTGTAGAACAGCGCCCAGAACAGGTCCTGCTTGATGTTGCGGATCGTGGCGCGCGAAAGCTCGATGGCGCGCGCAACATCCATGAGGTCGCTGCGCATGAGTACCACGTCGGCGCCCTCCTTGGCGATGTCGGCGCCGGTGCCAATGGCAAGGCCCACGTCGGCGCGCGCCAGGGCGGGGGAGTCGTTGATGCCGTCGCCCACCATGGCGACCTTGCTGCCCGCATCCTGCAGTTCGCGCACGTGGCGTTCCTTGTCGGCGGGCAGGACGTCGGCGATGACCTGCGCACGGTCGAGTCCCACACGGTGGGCGATTGCTTCGGCAGTGACGCGGTTGTCGCCGGTGAGCATGCGCACGTCGACGCCGAGCTTGCGGAGCGCGGCGATGGCCTCGGCGCTCGTCTCCTTGACCTCGTCAGCCACGGCAATGGTGCCGGCAAGCTCGCCGTTCTTGGCAAAGAACAGCGGCGTCTTGCCTTCGGCAGCAAATTGCTCGGCAAGACCCGCGGGCACGGTAACGCCCAACTCGTTCATCAGGCACACGTTACCAGCGGCAATGGCGTTTTGCCCCTCGCGTGCCGTAACGCCACGACCGGGCACGGCAGCAAAGTCCTCGACCATGCGCGCGACGATTCCGCGCGACTCGCACTCGGCCATAATCGCCTCGGCCAGCGGGTGCTCGCTCGAGCGCTCCAACGCGGCGGCCAGCTTGAGCAGCGCCTTTTCGCTCATGGTGGGCGAGCCGTCGGCACGTGCGGCAACCACGATATCGGTCACGGCCGGCTTGCCTCGGGTGACGGTGCCCGTCTTATCGAGCACCACGGCGCCCACGCTGCGCAGGTTCTCTAGCGCCTCGGCGCTCTTAAACAGAATGCCCATTTCGGCGCCCTTGCCGGTGCCCACCATAATGGCGACGGGCGTGGCCAGACCCAGTGCGCACGGACAGCTGATCACCAGCACGGCCACGGCGGAGGTGAGCGCCTCGTTTATGCTGCCGGTCAGTGCCATCCACACCGCAAAGGTTGCGGCCGAAATCACGAACACCACGGGCACGAACACGCCGGCGACCTTGTCGGCCATGCGGGCGATGGGCGCCTTGGTAGCGTTGGCGTCCTCGACGAGCTGGATAATCTTGGCGAGCGACGTATCGGCGCCCACACGCGTGGCGCGGAAGGTAAACGAGCCCGTGCGGTTGACCGTGGCCGCATTGACAGTGTCGCCGGCGGTCTTCTCCACGGGAATGGATTCGCCGGTGAGCGCGCTTTCGTCCACGGCCGAGCTGCCATCGAGCACCACGCCGTCAACGGGGATGGACTCGCCGGGGCGCACACGCAGCACCTGGCCGGGCAGAATGGCATCGACGTCGACGGTGGCCTCGATACCGTCCTCGGCCACGACGGTCGCGGTCTTGGGTGCTAAGTCGATGAGCGCCTCGATAGCGCCGCCGGTTTTGGACTTGCTGCGCGTCTCGAGGTATTTGCCCACGGTGACGAGCGACAGGATGGTGCCGGCGCTCTCAAAATATAGGTTGTCCATGCTCGTCATCATGGCCTCGTGCACCTGACCTGCGGCTAGCTGGTCGGCCATGATGAACATGGCGTAGAGCGACCAGGCGATGGACGCGGTGGCGCCCACGGCGATGAGGGCGTCCATGATAGGCGCGCCGTGCGCGAGCGATTTAAACCCATTGATAAAGTACGCGTCGTTGACATAGACGATGGGGATGAGCAGGACGAGCTCGGTGAGGGCGAGCGTCATGCTGTGGGCATGGTCGGTGAAGACGCCGGGCAGTGGCCAACCGAGCATGTGCCCCATGCCTATGTAGAACAGCGGGATGAGGAAGATGATCGAGACGATGAGGCGGGTGCGCATGGCAGAGGCGGCGGCCTCCAACTTTTTGGTCGGCGACTCCATATGCGCGGCGCCGGACCTGGCTTGCGCACTTCCGCTTTGGACAGCGTCGGTGCCCGTGCTGATGGGCGAGGCCGAGTAGCCCGCGCGGTCGACAGCGGTGCAGATGTCGTCGGAGGTGACCTGCGCGGGGTCGTAGTCGACCATCATGGAACCGGCGAGCAGGTTGACCGCGACGCTTTGGACGCCGTCGAGTTTGCTCACGGCGCGATCCACATGCGCCTGGCAGGCGGCGCATGTCATGCCGCCCACGTCGAACTTATCTTGAGCCATGGTTTCTCCTTTCTGCAGTTCGGTGTTGGAATTGTTAACCTGCCGATACTATACACCCATACCCCCTGGGGGTGTCCAGTGGGGATGAAAATGTATGACATTTCGCTACAGATGCGGGTGGCTGCTCAATCGTTGGCAGCTCATGTCAAACATCTCGATCTGTAACATCTAGCGGGGAAAATGACCTCTAACTGTTACAGATCGAGATTATGTTTTGCGATGTTTGAGTTCGTCTCAATCTGTAACGTGTAGACCCGGTTTTGTCTCGTAACTGTTACAGATTGAGACAATCGGCCCAGGCCCGCCTCGTCCGCTCCGTCATCTGTGGTTTACGTGGGGGCATGCGAAGCACGGGTATACTAACCCGCGGCGAATCTGCTCCATCGCTTAGGGCCGCTGCGTCTGGACGGCGCGTGATAGGGCTGCCAAAGCGATCGCCAGCGTGCTGAGCAACGTCCTCTCTGTGCGCACCCGTTTTTGTATGTATTAGCGCACTACCAAGCACGCCCGCGCGGCCGCATGCCGTGCCCATTGCGCGTGCAGATAAGGAACAACAACATATGCGTAATTCTGTATCCGACGTCACCGACGCCGAGATCCTGGACGAGACCCGCGAGGCCATGACCCAGGCTGCCTTCGATGCCGCCGATGAGGCCAATGCTGCCCAGGCCGTCGAGTCCGCTACCGAGAGCCTGCCCGCCTTTGACGAGCTGGGCCTTTCCGACGAGATGCTTCGTGCCATCGAGAACCTGGGCTACACGGCGCCGACGCCCGTGCAGGCCGGCTCAATCCCCGTGGTGCTCGAGGGCCGCGACCTGCTTGCTGCCGCTCAGACTGGCACCGGCAAGACGGCCGCTTTTTTGCTGCCGACCATGAACAATCTGGAGCACATCGCTCCTCCCAAACCCGTGCGCGAGCGCGGCGGCCGCAACCGCCGTCGCGGTGCTAAAAAGCCCGAGGGCAACGGCCGTGGCCCCGTGATGCTCGTCATCACCCCCACGCGCGAGCTCGCCCAGCAGATCGACGAGGTCGCGAGCAAGATCGCCGACGTCACGGGCCACGTTGCCGTGACCGTCGTGGGCGGCGTGAGCTACAAGCCGCAGACCGCGGCGCTCAAGTACGGCTGCGACATTCTGGTCGCCACGCCGGGCCGTCTGGTCGATCTGATCGAGCAGGGCGCTTGCCACCTGGACGAGGTCAAAGTGCTGGTACTCGACGAGGCCGACCGCATGCTCGACATGGGCTTTTTGCCCGCCGTCCGCCGCATTGTGCGCGAGACGCCGGCCGAGCGCCAGACGCTGCTGTTCTCGGCCACGCTCGACGAGGAAGCCGTGGGCGAGATCACCGACCTGGTGAGCGACCCGGCCCGCGTGGAGATCGCGCCCGCCACGTCGACCGCCGACACCGTCGACCAGTTTGTGTTCCCGGTGTCCATCGAGGCCAAGAACAACTTGCTGCCCGAGTTCCTCAAGAAGGAGGGCCCGGAGCGCACCATCGTCTTTATGCGCACCAAGCACCGCGCCGACAGCTGCTGCCGTCGTCTGGAGCGTAAGGGCATCAAGGCCGCCGCGATTCACGGCAACCGCAGCCAGGCCCAGCGCGAGCGTGCCCTTTCGGCCTTCCGCGACGGTACCGTCGACGTGTTGGTGGCAACCGACGTACTCGCCCGCGGCATCGACATTAGCGACGTGCGCTACGTCGTGAACTTTGACGTGCCGGCCGAGCCGACCGACTACATCCACCGTATTGGTCGTACGGGACGCGCCGGCGAGCTGGGCTGGGCCATCACGTTTGTGACCGAGCAGGACGTGGACGAGTTCTACGAGATCGAGAAGCTCATGGACAAGACCGCCGACATCTACGAGGCCGGCGACCTGCACGTGGGTCCCAATCCGCCCGCGGTTGATCCCGAGCGCGACCCTGCGGCCTTTAAGGTGAAGAAGAAGACCAAGCGCGGCAAGTCCAAGAGCAAGAAGAAGCTTGAGCAGGCACGTCGCGACGGCAAGCGCAACGGCGACGATTACGGCGATGTTGCCGGTCGTTCCAACCGCGGTCGCGACGAGCGCCGCGGCGACGGCGAGCGTCCGAGCCGTCCCAAGCGCGGCGGGAAGACCCGCGTGCGCGAGGGCGTTCAGGCTCGCGTGGACGAGGCTGTTGAGAGCGTGGCCCGCGAGGTGGCTGCCGAGGAGCGCGCTGGTGCTGGTGCCGCTGAGCAGCCTGCGCGCGGTAACCGTGCCGAGCGTCGTGCCAAGCAGTTCCAGGGTGAGGCACATCGCCGCCGTCGCGAGGATGAGGATCGCGGTGGCCGTCGTCGTGTCGAGCGCGAGGACGAGGGCCGCGGTTCGCGCGGTGGCAAGCGCGGTGCGGGCGACCGCCGTCATTCCGGTCGTGATGACGAGCGCGGTGGCCGTGATGAGCGTCGCGGCGGCGAAGGCCGTGGCTCGCGTGACGAGCGTGGTACCCGCGGTGGCGAGTCCCGCGGCGGCAAGCGCTTTGACGAGCGCGGAGGCCGCGAGGGCGGCCGCGGTGGTGAGCGTCGCGAGGGCGCTCGTGGCAACGGTGGCCGCAGCGGCGCCGGTCGTTCGAATGAGTCGCGCGATCGTCGCGACCCGCGTGCCAGCCGCGATCGTCGCGATGACTGGCGCAACTACGACGACACCCGCGATGAGCGTCGTGGCGGCTATCGTGGCGGGCGTGGCGGCAACCAGGCCGGCTCCCGCGGCGGCCGTGCCGGCGGTCGCGATAATCGTGGCAGCTATGGCAACAGCCGTGGCGGCAAGCGCGGTAGCAGCTCCCGTCGCCCCGGCGACGGCGGCGGCAAGCGCAAGTAACACACGTGTCGCGCGGTAAGGCGAGATGAATTTGGGCCCCGAGCAGACTATGCTCGGGGTCCTTTTTAGTGGGCGCAGTTTGAGGTGGGCCGGCTCCCTAACGAAAATGTACGGAGATGGTCGCGGCAAGAGATGTGGGCTATCGGCTTAGTTGGAGATTCGCATATGCGGGGTTCTGGCATCGACGGAGAACGTGAAACTCCCCACTGACACGCGGCGGCTGCGGTGCCCGGGCGGATACGCCAGGGATTCCGCTCGCCGTCTGGCACCCCTGCTGCCATTTGGCTTTCACGCTCGCATTCTTTTGGATGTGAGCGTGTTTTTTCACGGCATGCACGGGTCCCCTCGGGTGCACCGTGCATTTTTGGGAGTATTCAGCAGGCCGGGGCGGCTGCATACGCACCGGAAGCGTCTTTTTGGGCCAGCGAGATCCTTCGACAGACTATTTGGGTTGGCGGACGGGGTCCGGCGCGGCGATATCACACGTTTCGCGTCGCGCCGGGCCCCAAAATGACGCCGATTGCGCGGCTTCCCCGATTCGCGGCGTCGCCGACGGGGACCGCGATGCTGAATACTCCGGTTTTTGCGCGGTCCAAGCGGGGGTACGTTGGGACGGGAAGGGGTGCCCCCGTCTTTTTATGCATGACGCAAGCGAAATTATGCAAGACAATAGGGCACCATGCACCGGATACCCAGATTGGGGGCGACATGCGCCGCGATACGGGGTCGGGTGCCCCACCGGGAATAGCCACGAGGGTTACAAAACTATAGAGACATCCAAATATCGCCTAAATACCGTTTATCGGAGAATAAATACCGCTCACCGGTCATAATGATTGTTCTGGCTTTGGGCTTGTCTACAATAACTCCCGTAAAAAGAAATGCGGAAGGTTACCGAGTCCCTCGGACGTGGGCCTAACCAAAGTCTTTGAACGGGTGTGTCTCTATGGACGCATTCGCTTGATTTTGGTTGGGCTATATTTATGAAGGGACATGCCACCATGGGTTTCTTTTCTCGCCTGATGGGCGGTTCGGATGAGCAGAAGACTGCAGCTTCCGAGTTCGAAATCCTCGCTCCCGTTTCCGGCGAGCTTGTTCATCTAGAAAATACCAATGACCCCGCTTTTAGCAGCCGTGCCGTGGGCGATGGCGTTGCCGTGGTTCCCCAAGAGGGAACGGTGTGCGCTCCTGTTTCCGGCACCGTCGCGGCGTTGTTTCCGACTGAGCACGCGCTGGGCATCATGTCCGACGACAGCTCTGCTCAGGTGATGCTGCATATCGGAATCGACACTGTTAAACTTGAGGGCAAGGGCTTCCATGCGCTTGTTGCTCAGGGTGACCATGTCGACGCGGGCCAGCCCCTCGTCGAGGTCGATTTCGATGCGGTTCGCGCCGCTGGCTTCGACCCCACGGTCTTCGTTATCGTGTGCGAGCGCTCGGAGAACTCGACTCTTCGTGAGCATGCTTCCGGCCCTGTTGCTGTTAAAGAGCCTGTCGTCTGGCTTTCCGAGTAAATTCTTGTGGTGGGTACCGTGGTTATCAAGCGAGTTTTCAACAATAACGTCGCAATGGTCACTTCGGACGATGGCTCCGAGATCATCGTCATCGGCCGAGGCCTCTGCTTTGGCCGCCATGCCGGCGACGCTATCGATGAGGCATCGGTCGAAAAGACCTATGCGCTGCAGGAGGGCACTTCTCAGGATTCGCGCACGATTGACCGCTTGGCACATCTTTTGGAGTCCATTCCCACCGTCAACCTCGTGATTTCCGAGGACATTGTTCAGATGCTCCGTCGAGAGCTCAATGTTGATATCAACGACAAGATTCTCATTGCTCTCGCAGACCATATCAGTCTTGCTTTGGAGCGCGAGCGTAAGGGCGTCCCCTGCGAGAATCCGTTGCTGCTCGAGATCCAGCAGTTCTATCGCAAGGAGTATGCGCTTGCGGGCCGTGCGCTGCAGATTATCAAGGAGTATATGGGCATCCAGATGAGCGAAGAAGAGCAGGGTTTTATTACGCTGCATATCGTCAACGCCACCATGCCGCAGCGCTCTGACCGTCTGATTGTTTCGGTCCAGCTTGTTCGCGACGTGCTCGCGATTGTTTCCGAGCACTATGCTACGACCCTTGACGTCACCTCGTTGCCTTACGAGCGTTTCGTTCGCCATCTGCAGTTTTTTGCGCAGCGAGCGCTCGATCCCGCGGCGGGGCAGGTCAATGGCGACGCGCTGTTCCGTATCGATGAAACGGCGTATCCGAGGGCGTTCTCGTGTGCGGAGTCAATTGCCGACCACTTGGCGTCTACCTATAACGTTGTCGTTACCGATGCCGAGAAGAGTTATCTCGCATATCACATTGTTAACCTGCTTGGAGAACCTGGTCTCTAGGCATAACGTGCCCACACATCGATTGATATAAGGCAAGACTCACGGTCTTGTCCAGGGCACACCTATCTCAATTTGCGGAAAAGGAAGGGGAGTACCGCTATGACCGCAAAAAAGAAGTTCAATTTCAAAGCGCCGTTGGAGGTGTTCGCGAAGTCAATCGTTCAGCCGATGATGTATCTCTCGGTTGCCGGCATTCTGCTCATCGTGGGCATTATTCTGACCAACAAGACCATCTGCGCCGTGATCCCTGTGCTGGGTTCCGGTCCGTTCCAGCTTGTGGGCGCCGTTGTCTATCAGTCGCTGATGTTTATCATCAACAACCTCTCGATTCTGTTCTGCGTGGGCATCGCCGGCGCCATGGCAAAGAAGAACAAGGGCCATGCTTCGCTGATTGCCCTGATGTCGTTCTTCCTGTTCCTGCAGGCTAACAACATCGTGCTCAACGCCACCGGCTCTCTTGCCGAAGCGAGCGGCATGCTCGGTCTTACCGGAACCGGCCAGAGCACCGTTATGGGCATTCAGGTGCTCGATACCGGCGTGTTTGGCGGCATCATTCTTGGTTGCATCACCGGTGCCGTGTTCAACAAGTACTCGAACAAGCAGTTCCCCATTGCCCTTTCGATGTTCTCGGGCGTTCGCTTCCCGTTCCTGATCATGATCATCATCTCCTGGATCATGGGCGCTGGCTTCTGCATCGTTTGGCCTCCGGTTCAGGGCGCCATCTCCTCCGTTGCCGGCATCATTAAGGAGTCGGGCAACATCGGTCTGTTTATCTACGGCATGCTCAACAAGCTGCTCGTTCCCACCGGCCTGCACCACCTCATCTACACCCCGTTCCAGTTCTCCGATGTGGGCGGCACCCTTACGCTGGGTGATCAGGTTATCGCCGGCGCCTATCCCATCCGTGTTGCCGAGATGGCGATGACGGGCCAGCCCTTCTCCGATAGCACCTACTTCAACAGCTACACCTTCAACAACCTGTGGCCCTACATCGGTATCGGTCTCGCCTTTATCTTCACCGCCTATAAGCAGAACAAGGACAAGACCAAGGCCGTCATCATCCCGCTGATCATCACCGCCGTGCTCTCCTGCGTGACCGAGCCCATGGACTTCCTCTTTGTCTTTGCCGCTCCCGTGCTCTTTGTCGTTCACTCGATTCTTTCCGGCATCTTCCTGGTTCTGCTCAAGGTCCTCTCCGTGCCCGCTTCGACTGCAGGCGGCATCATCAACATCGTGGTTTCCAACCTGGTCCTCGGTGTCGACAAGACCAACTGGCCGGTTATGCTGGTGCTTGGAGTCGTCAACGCCGCTCTGTACTTCTTCCTCTTCACCTTCCTTATTAAGAAGCTCAACCTCCACACGCCTGGTCGCGAGGAAGAGTCCGAGCTTGCTGAGTCCGTTGCCGAGGGCGAGGCCGCCGCGTCTGTCGCGGTGAAGCAGGGCGCTGTTGCCGCGGCCCCCGCAGAGGGCGTCGATGCAGGTATTGCCGACCTGGTCGCAGGTCTTGGTGGCAAGGACAACATCGAGGAGCTCGAGAACTGCTTTACGCGTCTCCGCGTGAACGTTAAGAACCCGGACCTCATCAATGAGGACCTCATCAACCACGTGCCCAACAGCGGCATCAACCGCAACGGCAATAATATCCAGATCATCTTTGGCATGAAGGTCGCCGAGATGCGCGACAAGGTCGAAAACGCAATTGAGAAGGAGCAGTAAACAATGATCATTACTCTGTGTGGTGGCGGATCCACCTTTACCCCCGGCATCGTCAAGTCCATCGCTCTGCGCAAGGACGAGCTCGACGTTGACGAGATTCGTCTGTACGACATCAACGAGGAGCGCCAGCGCAAGATCGGCGTGCTCGTGGACTGGATTTTGCACGAGGACCTCGGCCTGGACATCAAGCTCACGGTGACCACCGACAAAAAGACGGCTTTTACCGATGCGAGCTTCGTGTTTGCCCAGATGCGCGTGGGCGGCTACGCCATGCGCGAGCAGGACGAGAAGATTCCGCTGCGTCACGGCTGCGTTGGTCAGGAGACTTGCGGTTGCGGCGGCCTTGCCTATGGCATGCGTACCATCTTCCCCATGGTCGAGCTGATTGACGACGTTGAGAAGTATGCCAAGAAGGACTACTGGATTCTTAACTACTCCAACCCTGCCGCCATCGTCTCCGAGGGCTGCCGCGTCCTGCGCCCCAACGCTCGCATCATCAACATCTGCGACATGCCGATCGCGATCATCGACGTGGTTTGCGCCGCACTCGATATCGACAAGAAGGATGTCGAGTACGATTACTTTGGCCTCAACCACTTTGGTTGGTTCACCTCGATCCGCCACAAGGGCGAGGAGGTGCTCCCGCAGCTGCGCGAGTACATCAAGGAGCATGAGATTCTGCTGCCCGACTCCTACCTCAAGGGCATGGGCTCGCTCATGGCAAAGAAGCCCGAGGAGGCCACTGACGAGCACCCCGAGCAGAACCGCCACACCAAGGGCAGCTGGTACTACGTCTGGAAGGGCGAGTACGAGATCATGGAGTGCTTCCCGGAGTACCTGCCTAACACGTATCTGAACTACTACCTGCAGCAGAAGGAGTTCGTCGAGCATTCCAACCCCGAGCGCACCCGTGCTAACGAGGTTGAGGAGACGCGCGAGAAGAACCTCTTCGACGGCATCGACCACTACGAGAAGACGGGCGAGATCGACGAGAGCACGTTCTATGCGGGCAGCCACGGCGACTGGATTGCCGATCTGGCTATCGCTCTGAAGAACGACACCAAGCAGCGCTTCCTGGTCATTTGCGAGAACAAGGGCGCTATCCCCAACATGCCCTACGACGCTATGGTCGAGCTGCCTGCCTACATTGGCAAGAATGGCCCCGAGGTCATCAGCCGCGACAACATTCCTCTGTTCCAGCAGGGCCTCATGATGCAGCAGCTGAACTCCGAGAAGCTCGTGGTCGAGGCTACGATCGAGGGTTCTTACGAGAAGGCGCTCAAGGCCTTTACGCTGAACAAGACCGTGCCTTCGATGAAGGTCGCCAAGGAGGTTCTCGACGACATGATCGAGGCCAACAAGGGTTACTGGCCCGAGCTTAAGTAAAAGCAACAGGGTCGCTGGCCGCATACCTGGAGCAATGCCCCGTCCACGTGATTGCGTGGGCGGGGCATTGTCATTTGGTAACGCGTTTTACCAAATATGGCATTTATCTGCGGTAATGTTCTATTTCACCGCCGAGGGTGACATTTCATACCGCCTGCCGAACTGCGTGGAGACCTAACAACTTTTTAGGTCAGTGTTGTGCGTGTAGCAACTTCGCTCGGCCTCGCCTCCGGGCTGCCATGTGAGAGGGGATCTTATGGCTCGACTGCACGTAATGGAACGCAGCCACGCTCAGGCCGTCATGGACGACCTGCACGATGCGCTCGGACGTCGTCTGGCGGTGAGTTCGCTCGCCCCGTGCCCCGTTGAGTTTACGGCAGCGCTCGTCAATCTGTGCTCCACCCAGAGCTGCGGCAAGTGCACGCCCTGCCGCGTGGGCCTGAGCGCGCTGAGCGACCTGCTCGCCGATGTGCTCGAGGGCCGCGCCGACGAGTCCACGCTCAACTTGATTGAGCGCACCGCCCGCACCATCTACCTTTCGAGCGACTGCGCCATCGGCTACGAAGCTGGCGCCATGGCACTCACGGCCATTCGCGGCTTCCGCGACGATTTTGAGCATCACATCCGCGAGCACTCCTGCGGCTTTGACCGCGAGGCCCGCGTCCCGTGCGTTTCGGGCTGCCCGGCGCACGTCGACATTCCCGGGTACATTTCGCTGGTCGAGGCCGGCCGCTATGCCGACGCCGTCAAGGTCATCCGCAAGAACAATCCGCTGCCGCTCGTCTGCGGCCTGGTGTGCGAGCATCCCTGCGAGATGCACTGCCGCCGTGGCATGGTCGACGACCCCATGAACATCCTCGCCCTCAAGCGTTTTGCCGTCGAGCACAGTGACCTCAACGACCACAAGCCGCATGTAGTGGACAACACCGGCAAGCGCGTCGCCGTGATCGGCGGCGGCCCGGCCGGCCTTTCCTGCGCCTACTACCTGGCCGTGATGGGCCATAAGGTGACCATCTTTGAGCAGCGCCACCACCTGGGCGGCATGCTGCGCTATGGCATCCCCAGCTATCGTCTGCCGCGCGAGCGCCTGCAGGCCGAGATCGACTGGATCTTGAGCGCCGGTATCAACGTGGAACTCGACCACTCCGTGAACGGTGAGGAGCTTGCCCGTCTGCGCGACGAGTTCGATGCCGTCTACCTAGCCATCGGTGCCCACAGCGACAAGAAGCTCGGCCTTCCGGGCGAGGAGGCGCCCGGCGTTGAGTCGGCCGTCAAGATGCTGCGCGCCATCGGTGATGACGAGCTGCCCGACCTGAGCGGCCAACGCGTGTGCGTCATCGGCGGCGGCAACGTTGCCATGGACGTGGCTCGCTCTGCTGTGCGCTGCGGTGCCGAAAAGGTAAGCATCGTCTACCGCCGTCGCATCTGCGATATGACGGCCCAGGACGCCGAGATCGCCGGTGCCCAGGCCGAGGGCTGTGAGGTGCTGGAGCTGACGGCCCCGCTCGCCATCGAGACGGGCGAGGACGGTCGCGTGAGCGGCCTGCGCGTGCAGCCGCAGATTATCGGTGAGCCCCGCCGCGGTCGTCCGGCTCCGCGTGCCGCTGCCACGCCCGAGCGCGTCATCCCCTGCGAGCGCGTGTTCGTCGCCATTGGCCAGGACATCGATTCCAAGCCGTTTGAGGAGATGGGCATTGCCTGCAAGTGGGGCTGCGTCGTCACCGATTCGGACGGCGCCGTGCCCAACTTCGATGGCCTCTTTAGCGGCGGCGACTGCCAGACCGGCCCCGCCACCGTCATCCGCGCTATCAATGCCGGCCGCGTGGCGTCGGCAAACATCGACCACTACCTAGGCTTCGACCACAAGATCAAGCTCGAGGTCGAGCTGCCGACCGTCCAGTTTAAGGGTAAGCATGAGTGCGGCCGCTGCGAGCTGGGCGAGCGCGAGGCCGGCGAGCGTATTCACGATTGGAATCTGGTCGAGCAGGGTCTCACCGAGCAGGAGGCGCGCCAGGAGGCGGGCCGCTGCCTGCGCTGCGATCACTTTGGCTTTGGCGCGTTCCGCGGAGGGAGGAACCTGGAATGGTAGAGCCCAACAACACCACCGTCAGCGACAGCACCGAAAACGGAGCGCATAACATGGTCAAGCTCACTATCGATAATTGCGAGGTCGTGGTGCCCGAGCACACCACGATCCTGGATGCGGCCAAGTCCGTCGGCATCCAGATTCCCACCCTGTGCTACCTGCGCGATCTGAACGAGATCGGCGGTTGCCGCGTGTGCGTGGTCGAGGTCGAGGGCTGCGACCAGCTGGTTGCCGCCTGCAACAACTACGTGCTCGACGGCATGGTGGTCCATACCAACAGTCCCAAGGCCCGCGAGGCCCGTCGCACCAACGTGCAGCTGCTGCTGTCCCAGCACGACTCGCGCTGTACGAGCTGTGTGCGCAGCGGCAACTGCAACCTGCAGACCATCGCCAACGACCTTGGCATTTTCTATCTGCCGTACGAGCAGCGCCTGGCGCGCGAGGGCTGGGACTTCGATTTCCCCATCATCCGCGATAACGACAAGTGCATCAAATGCATGCGCTGCATCAAGGTGTGCGAGAGCGTGCAGGGCTTAGGGATTTGGGACCTGACCAACCGCGCCACGCATACCGCCGTGGGCACCCGCGGGTGTGCGCCGATCGGCAAGACCGATTGCGTCGCGTGCGGTCAGTGCATCACGCATTGCCCGACGGGCGCCCTGCGCGAGCGTGACGATACCGAGACCGTGTTCGATGCTCTCGCCGATCCTGACAAGATCGTACTGGTGCAGATTGCGCCGGCCGTGCGTAGCGCCTGGGGCGAGGAGCTCGGCATTCCGCGCGAGGAGGCTACCGTCGAACGCCTGGCTTGCGCGCTGCGCCGCGTGGGCTTTGAGTACGTGTTCGACACCGACTTCTCGGCCGACCTCACCATTATGGAGGAGGGCTCCGAGCTGCTCGAGCGCCTGGGCGCTGCCTCCAAGGGCGAGGGCGACAGCCGCGGCTGGCCCATGCTCACGAGTTGCTGCCCGGGCTGGGTACGCTTTGTGAAGGCGCGCTATCCGGAGTTTGTCGACAGCCTGTCCACGTCCAAGTCGCCGCAGCAGATGTTCGGCGCCATTGCCAAGACGTACTACGCCAAGGTGTTGGGCGTGGAGCCCGAGCGCCTGTTCGTGGTGTCCGTGATGCCGTGCACGGCCAAGAAGGCCGAGTGTGCGCTGCCGAGCATGGTGGGCGAGGGCGGCGCGCCCGATGTGGACGTTGCGCTGACGGTGCGCGAGATGGTACGCATGATTCGCGCGAGCCACGTGAGCGTCGACACGCTTACCGAGGAGCCGCTCGATACGCCGCTGGGCTTCGGCACGGGCGCGGGCGTGATCTTTGGCGCCACGGGAGGCGTGATGGAGGCCGCCGTGCGCTCGGCCTATTACCTGGTGACGGGCAAGAACCCCGACGCCGACTTCTTTACCGACGTGCGCGGCCTGGACGGCTGGAAGGAAGCCGTGGCCGATATCGATGGCACCAAGGTGCGCGTCGCCGTGGCGCACGGGCTGGGCAACGCCGCCCGTCTGCTCGACGCGATTCGCGCCGGCCGCGTGAGCTATGACTTCGTTGAGGTCATGGCGTGCCCGGGCGGCTGCGTCGGTGGCGGCGGCCAGCCCATCCACGACGGCTGCGAGTTGGCAGCTGAGCGCGGCCAGGTGCTGTGGGGCCTGGATGCCGCTGCGGACATTCGCTTCTCGCACGAGAATCCCGATGTCCAGGCGTGCTATAGCGAGTTTTTGGGCGAGCCGCTCTCACCGCTGGCCGAGGAGTTGCTGCATACCGACCATCACGCATGGACGATGCCTAACGAGGGGACGTGCTAGCGATGCGCGCGTTTGATTTTGAAATGTCGCGCCGGGGGTTTGCCTCGGCGCTCGCCGCGGGCGCCTTGTCGCTTGCGCTCGCGGGCTGCGGCGGCGGAGCTGCGGGGGCGGGGTCTGCTGCGGGCTCGGCTGCCGGGTCTGCCGCTGACGGTGCCGCTGCCGAGCCGGTCGAGGTGCACGTCGCGTCGCTCAAGGGCCCGACCTCGATTGGCTTGGTGCAGTTTATGGACCAGGCTGCCGATGGCGAGACGGACAATGAGTTCGACTTTGCGATCAACACTGCCGCCGACGAGATTGTGCCCAAGGTCATTCAGGGCGATATCGACATTGCCCTGGTGCCCGCCAACGTGGCGAGCGTGCTCTACAACAAGACCGAGGGCGCTGTGCAGGTCATCGACATCAACACGCTGGGCGTGCTGAACGTTGTGACGGGCGACGCGAGTGTGGCCTCGTTTGGCGATCTGGCGGGCCATACCGTCTATATGACGGGCAAGGGCGCCACGCCGGAGTACGTCATGAACTACCTGCTGGAGCGCGCGGGCCTGACCGGCCAGGTGACGCTCGAGTTTAAGAGCGAGCCCACCGAGGTGCTGTCGGCCCTGCTTGCCGATCCGTCTGCTGTGGGCGTGCTGCCCGAGCCGTTCAAGACCGCCGCCATCGCCAAGAGCGAAGGCAAGCTGTCGGCTCCGGTAAGTCTGACCGATGTGTGGGATGAGCTGGCAGGTGACACGGGTTCGCGCCTGCTGACGGGCGTGACCGTGGTGCGCCGCACGTTTGCCGAGGAACATCCCGAGGCCGTGGCGGAATTCCTGAGCTGCCACGCGGCGAGCGTTGAGGCCGTGAACGCGTCGCCGGCGGACTGGGCCCAGGCCGTGGTCGATGCGGGCATCGTGGATAACGCCGCGATTGCCGAAAAGGCGATTCCCGGGTGCATGCTCGTGTGCCAGACGGGGAAGGACATGAAGGCGGCGCTCGGTGGGTACCTGCAGGTGCTGGCCGACGCGGACGCGAGTGCCGTGGGTGGTAAACTTCCGGCTGACGATTTCTACTACTTGGAGTAGCCCGTGCGTGCGTTTGCTCGACAAATGACAGAGCGTATGAAGGCGGTGGCGGCAGCAGGTGCCGTCGCCGCCTTTTGGCTTGCCGTGTGGATGCTGGTGGCGGCGCTGGTGGCGCAGCCGCTGATTTTGCCGGGGCCGGGTGCTGTTGCCTTGGCGCTGCTGCGCCTGGTGTGCGATGGCGGTACCTGGGCGATTTTGGCGGGCTCGGGCGCGCGGATACTAGGCGGGCTGGCGCTTGCCGCGGTGTGTGGTGGCGTGCTTGCCGGGATTTCGTCACGTTCGCGTGCGTTTGCGCGCCTGGTGGCTCCGGCGCTGTCGTTTGTGAAGGCGACACCGGTTGCCTGCGTGGTGGTCCTGTTGCTCATTTGGTTGGGGTCGGCGCGCGTGAGCATTGCAGCGGTCTTTTTGATGGCACTGCCGGGCGTGTATTTCTCGCTGGTCGAGGGTTTGACGCAAACGGATGAGCCACAGGAGCAGATGTTTCGCCTGCATGGCGTGCGGGGCTGGCGACTGTTTTGCGCCCATACCTGGCGCGAAGTCCTGCCGTTTGTGCTTTCGTGCGCCCGTGCCGTGATTGGTATGAGCTGGAAGGCCGGCGTGGCAGCCGAGCTTATCGGCATGGCGGTGGGCACCGTGGGTGAGCGCATCTATCAGGCAAAGCTATTGATTGAGACGGCCGACCTGCTGGCGTGGACCATGCTGGTCGTTGCCGCCTCGTGGGCGTGTGAGCGCGTGCTGGTGTGGCTGCTGCGGGTTTCGGGACCCGTGGCGTGGGGCGCGGCCGTGCGGGCGCATGGGCATGGATTGCGTGGGCGTGCGGGAGCTGCGAGCGATGGCACTTCAGCGGAGCTTGCGCTTGCCGTGGGCGATCGCGCGCCCTGGGCGCCGGCGCTCGCCGGACTGGTGCTCAACGTGCCCGCGTCTGGGCGTATCTGTGTGATGGGCGCCTCGGGTGCGGGCAAGTCGACGCTCCTTGCCCTTGCGGCGGGGGAGTGCGCGCCGTGCTCCATGGTGTTTCAGGATGTGTGCCTGGTCGAGGACATCTCTGCCCTGGATAACGTGCTGGTGTGCGCCGACGCGCGCGTGGATGCCTCGAGTGCTGCAGCCCTGTTGCGCCTGCTGGTGCCGGGGGTCGATGTACATGCTCGCGTGGCCGAGCTTTCGGGCGGGCAGCGCCGTCGCGTCGAGATCGCTCGAGCCCTGCTGTGCCCAGGCGACGCGGTGATTCTGGACGAGCCCTTTACCGGTCTAGATACCGCTGCACGCGACGCATGCGCCGAGGTCGTGCTCGACTTGCTCGACGGTCGCATGCTGTTGCTTGCCACGCACGATGCCGTCGACGCTCAGGCCCTCAATATCTCGGATATCATCACGCTCTAAATACTTACTCAGCAACAAAATGATCCGTTTTTTCTCCGTCCCCATGGGGTCGGGTATGGTATTCTATCTGCGGGGTAATACTTAGGAATACCAAGTAATACCAACGCCGTAGAAACACACTCCAGATGCGGGCCAATCGGGTTGCCTTCACGGCCCGTCGCCCAGCCGCGTGGCCCGCATCTATCCGCACCACCGTCGTTTCAAAAAGGAAGCGCCATGGCAGAACACATGACCCCGGTTGTCGCGAAGGTCTTGCCCGAGGAAAAGGCGGCCTTCGCGGCGGCAACCCAGCTCGTGGGCACCACGCCGTCCAACGCCATCCGCATGTTTATCGCCGCGTTCAATCGCTGCGGCACCTTCCCGTTCGACATTTCGCCCAACGGGGCTTTTGGCGCTGCGCCCGATTCTCATCAACAATGACTGTCCCCAAGTGCCGGGTTTTGAGGAGGTTGGCATGCTCAATGCGCTGGTTTGGGCGCTTGCCTGTTTTGGTGTCGTCGCTGCCGATATTGCCCTGAGCATTGTTTTGTTCTCCGCGCTGGACATCGTGTCGGCACTGACGGGTTTCCCGATCGACAATCTCGATATTCAATGGTTTCAGGCCGCCGCTCAGACGGCGTCGTTTTTGATGGCGCTGCTGTGGTGGCGCTATCTGTGGCCCCGCTCCTTCATGGCGCGCCGGCAAGGTGAACGCCCGCTCGGCGGGGGAGCAAATGCTGCATGGAAGCGCATCGCATGCGTTGTCGTGATCGGCCTATCCATGCAGGTGGTCATTAGCTACCTATGCGACGGCGTGCTGTCGCTGCTGCCCGAGGTTGCGGCGGACTATAGCGAGCTCGTCGAGGAAACAGGCTTGGGCGATACCAACCTTCTTGCCGTCCTGACCACGGTGCTCGGCGCTCCGTTTTGCGAGGAGTTGCTGGTGCGCGGCATTGTTTTTGAGTTTTCGCTACGAGCGTTTAATCCGCAGTGCCGCCCGCTTTGGAAGCGCAGGCGTCGTGCGAGCGCGCAGGACGGCGCCATGGTGCCCTGGGCGGCACCAAGCACGTGGGGTATCGCCGCGGCGATTGTGCTGCAGGCGGCAATCTTCGGTTTTATGCACATGAACTGGGTGCAGGGCTGCTATGCGGGTGCCGCCGGCCTCATCTTTGGCTGGGTGCTCGTGACCACCGGAAAGCTCCGCTACACGATCCTGCTGCACTTTGCCTTTAACGCCGGGTCGTACCTGATGGGTCTGTTGTGGTTTGTGAACACACCGCTCGACGTGGTAATCACGGTCGCTATCGCCGGCGTCATCCTCGTTGAGGCTATGCGCTCGCTGCGCCACGCGTGTGGGATGGGCGCAGCGAGCGCGCCGCTGCCCTAGTTGCGACGCCCGCCTCCGTTGGCGCCCTGACGCCCCTGGGCCGCGCGATTACGCCCGGCAGTGTTCTGTGCACGCGACATGCCGCCGTGCCCCTTGCTGCCTTTGGGTCCCTTGCCGCCAGCACCACCGTGCGGTTTGCCGCCCTTCTTGCCGGTGCCGTGTCCGCCGCTGGCCGATGTCTCGCCTGGGCGCGGCGGCACGGGGCGAATCAGGCAATGCTTGGTGTAGCCGATCAGGTCACGACGCCCGGCTTTTTCCAGCGCCTCGCGCACCAGCTTGTAGTTCTCGGGTTTGCGATACTGGATGAGCGCGCGCTGCATGGCCTTCTCGTGCGGGTCGCGAGCTACATAGATCGGCTCCATGGTGCGTGGGTCCACGCCGGTGTAGTACATGCACGTCGACATGGTGGACGGTGTGGGGTAGAAGTCCTGCACCTGCTCGGGCATGTAGCCCATGTCGCGCACGGCCTCGGCAAGGTCTACGGCTTCCTTCATCGTCGAGCCGGGGTGGCTCGAGATTAGGTATGGCACCACGTACTGCTTGAGTCCGTATTCGCGGTTCAGGCGTTCAAATTTACGGCAGAACGCGTCGTAGACGGCGCGGCTCGGCTTGCCCATCACAGAGAGCACCGCGTCGCTCACATGCTCGGGCGCTACGCGCAGCTGGCCCGAGACATGGTGTTCCAGCAGCTCGCGCAAAAACTCGTCCGAGGCATCTGCCATGGTGTAGTCAAAACGGATGCCGCTGCGGACGAAGACCTTTTTGACGCCCGGCAGCTGGCGCAGGTCGCGCAGCAGCTGCGTGTAGCCGCTCTCGTCGACCACCATGTTTTTGCATACGCTCGGCCACAGGCAGCGCTTGTTCTTGCACACGCCGTGCTTGAGCTGCTTGTCACAGGCCGGGCGGCTAAAGTTAGCCGTCGGTCCGCCCACGTCGTTGATGTAGCCCTTAAACTCGGGATCACGCGTGAGCAGCTCGGCCTCGCGCATGATCGAATCGTGGCTGCGCATCTGCAACACGCGGCCCTGGTGGAAGGTGAGGGCGCAAAACGAGCACTCGCCAAAACAACCGCGGTTGGAGCTAATGGAAAACTTGATCTCGGCAAAGGCCGGCACGCCGCCCGCCGCGTCGTAGTCGGGATGCCAATCGCGTGCGTAGGGGAGCTCGGCCACCTCGTCCATCTCGTCTGTGGTGAGTGTTGCCGACGGCGGGTTCTGCACCACATAGACGCTGTTGGGGTAGGGCTCTACCAGACGATGCCCGGTGATGGGGTCCATGTTCTGCTGCTGCACGTTAAAGCTGCGCGCGTAGTTGAGCTTGTCGGCGGCAAGGTCGTCCCAGCTGGGCAGCAGGTCGTAGTCGTAGACCTCGTCGAGCGAACCCGTGCGGTAGACGGTGCCGTTGATATAGGTGATCTGGTCGACGGGCAGTCCCGCGTCGAGCGCGTCGGCGATCTCGACGATCGCATGCTCGCCCATGCCGTAGATGAGGATGTCGGCGCCCGAGTCGAGCAGTACCGAGCGCTTGAGCTTGTCCTGCCAGTAGTCGTAGTGGGCCAGGCGGCGCAGGCTCGCCTCGATGCCGCCGATGATGATGGGGGCGTCCTTGAACGTCTGGCGGATGAGGTTGCCATAGACCGTGACGGCTCGGTTGGGACGGCGCCCCTCCTCGCCGCCGGGGGTGTAGGCGTCGGAGTGGCGGCGGTGCTTGGTCACCGAATAGTGGTTGACCATGGAGTCCATGTTGCCGGCACTGACGAGAAAGCCCAGGCGAGGCTCGCCGAGCACCGTGATGCTGGCGGGGTCGGTCCAGTCGGGCTGGCAGATGATACCCACCTTGTAGCCGTGCGCGTCAAGGACGCGGCTGATGATAGCCATGCCAAAGCTCGGATGGTCCACGTAGGCGTCACCGCAGATGTAGACAAAGTCGCACTGGTCCCAGCCGCGCGCATCCATGTCGGCGCGACTGACGGGGAGGAACTTATCGCGGCCCGGACGCCAGGGGCGGGCGGGCGTCGCTTGGGAATACTTGGTGCGGGCGACCGTGGCCTGCGCCTTACCGCCGCGCTTTTGCTGCTGGCCCTGTTTGCCCTGCTGACTGCGCTGGTTGTTCTGAGCGTGCTGAGGCTTTTTTGCCACGATCCCTCCCGGTGTTTGTATGCTGCACGTAATTGTAACCAGTCTTTTTGGGACGGGGCTAAAAAGACTGGTGGAGTACATGGGCTGGCGGATCGGCGTATCGATGCGGGTGCCGTTTGTTTCCAGACTGTGTATCTGCGCGTTGGGGAGCCCGTCTCGCGCGCATGCCATGTTGTCAATGGGTTACAGTATGAACGGCGGCTATGTTTCCGCCAACGCACGAGAGAGTCGTCAACAAGGAGGATGCACGACGATGCAGCGTGCCAAACAGATATCGGAGTCTATTGAGCTGGGCATCATCTTGGCGCTCGCCGGTGGCTTTATGGACGTGTATTCGTACATTGGGCGCGATCATGTTTTCGCTAACGCGCAGACGGGCAACATACTGCTGGTGGGCGTGAGCATCTCGGAGGGCAATTGGGCACTTGCGGGGCGTTACTTCTTCCCTGTGGTTTCGTTTGCTGTGGGCATTATGCTTGCCGACCTGGTTCACGAGCGGTTTGGCAGTGTGATTCACTGGCGCCAGGTGACGGTGTTTTTTGAAGCCGTTATCTTGCTGGGCGTGAGCTTTATCCCGGGCGGCGGTTACAACCTGCTCGCCAACTGCCTTACTTCGTTTGCCTGCGGTATGCAGGTCGAGAGTTTCCGCAAGATTCATGGACACGGCATCGCCACGACCATGTGTATCGGCAACCTCCGTAATGCCTTGCAAAACGTGGACGACTACATCATTACCCACAAGCGCGGCTTTTTGGAAAACGGCCTGCTGTACTTTGGCGTGATCTTTACCTTTGTGTTTGGCGCCGTGTTGGGCAACTGGTGTATTGAGCGCATGGGCCTGCACGCCATCGTCGTGGCGAGCGTGCTGCTGTTTGTCGCGTTTGCCATCATGTTTATCGACCGCGAGCGCGACTTGCGTTTTCGCTGGAAGGTTGCGGCCGAGGCTTGGAAAGAGGGCTGCCGAAAGTAACCGAATGCGGCAAAGGGACAGCCCCTTTGCCGCAATATTTTTCATCTTCTGTTGAAACGCTTTAACAATTTTGACGTTCTCACGTGTTTTTTGTTTCAAAAGCGTTAGGATGGGACTCATAGCGCGGGGCGTAATGGGTGCCCCGCACACGATGGGAGGCTATCAATGGCTAATCGTTTCGTTCTCAATACCATCTCTTATCATGGTTCCGGCGCTATCAAGGAGATCCCCGGCGAGCTCCAGCGTCGCGGCTACAAGAAGATCTTCGTCTGCTCCGATCCCGACCTGGTCAAGTTTGGCGTTACCGCCAAGGTGACCGACGAGCTCGACGCCGCCGGCATCGCTTGGAGCCTCTACTCCGAGATTAAGCCCAACCCCACTATCCAGAACGTCAAGGACGGCGTCGAGGCCTTCAAGGCCGCCGAGGCTGACGCTATCGTGACCATCGGTGGCGGCTCCTCCATGGACACCGCCAAGGCTATCGGCATCATCATCAACAACCCCGAGTTTGCCGATGTCCGCAGCCTCGAGGGCGTTGCTCCCACTAAGAACCACGCCGTGTTTACCATCGCTGTGCCGACGACCGCCGGTACCGCTGCCGAGGTGACCATCAACTACGTCATCACCGACCCCGAGAAGGTCCGCAAGTTCGTGTGCGTCGACACCAACGACGCCCCCGAGGTCGCCGTCGTCGACCCCGACATGATGGCTTCCATGCCCGCCGGCCTTACCGCTTCCACTGGCATGGACGCTCTGACCCACGCCATCGAGGGCTACACCACCAAGGGCGCTTGGGAGCTCTCCGACATGTTCCACTTTGAGGCCATTAAGCTGATCAGCGAGAACCTGCGCGACTCCGTTGCCGAGGCCAAGTCCGGTCAGCCCGGCTCCGGCCGCGAGGGCATGGCTCTTGGCCAGTATGTCGCCGGCATGGGCTTCTCCAACGTTGGCCTGGGCATCGACCACGCCATGGCTCACACCCTGTCCGCTCACTACGACACCCCGCACGGTGTCGCCTGCGCCATGCTGCTGCCGATCGCCATGGAGTTCAACAAGCCGGTTTGCGCCGAGCGCCTGGCCAAGGTCGCCGTCGCCATGGGCGTTGACACCACGGGCATGAGCACCGACGAGGCTGCTGACGCCGCTATCGCCGCCGTCAAGCAGCTTTCCGCCGACGTGAACATCCCGCATGTCTGCGAGGCCATGAAGGCCGACGAGATCGAGGTCTTGGCCAAGGACGCCATGGCCGACGCCTGCTTCCCGGGCAACCCGCGCGAGGCGACGCTCGACGACGTTATCGAGCTCTTCAAGAAGATCTGCCCGGCTGCCTAACTTGGTTCGGCGGGCCCCCGCCCGTTAGCCCCAGAATCGTCCTCGGACATGTCGGAAGCCCCCGCTGCGCACTTCGTGCGGCGGGGGCTTCCTCCGTCCTGCGGAAAGATTGTGGGGCTAACGGGCAGGGGCCTGCCGGCTCGTTATCGTGACGGGCGCAGCTCTGGGGAGCTCGATGGGTTGTCTCTCTGGGTAAATAAATGTGCGTGGTGGTATTGTTGCTGTGGGTTTAATTCGATATGAAAGGGTGACTTTGGTGTCCCAGATGGATTCTACGCTCTCCTATATTGCTGAGCAGTTGAAGGCGCTTAACTCGATTGCTTCGCCTACGGGCTATACCCGTGCGGCGACTGATTATCTAATGGAGACCCTGCGCGATATGGGCTTTGGGCCTGAGCGTTCTAATAAGGGTAACGTGCTGGTTGAACTTGGCGGCGAGGGCGAGCCGCTCGTATTGGCGAGCCATGTCGATACCCTGGGCGCCATGGTGCGCTCCATTAAGGACAATGGTCGCTTGCGTCCCACGACGCTCGGCGGGCACCAGTGGTCTACGGCCGATGGCGAGAACTGCACCGTCTACACGCGTGACGGCAATGTGTATACGGGTGTGGTCCTCAACACCGAGCCTTCGGCGCACGTGGCCGATGAACCGGTCAAGACCATCGAGAAGAACATGGAGATCTTGCTCGACGAGAACGTTGACAGCAAAGACGATGTGCTCGAGCTGGGTATTCAGACGGGCGATATCATCGCTATGGATCCGCGCACCACGGTGACGGAGAGTGGCTACATCAAGAGCCGCTTCCTGGATGACAAGCTGTCGGCGTCGATTCTGCTGGGTTTGGCTCGCGCCGTTGCCGACGGCGAGGTGACCCTCTCGCGTAAGGTGTCGCTGCTCTTTACCGTGTACGAGGAGGTCGGCCACGGCGGTGCCTTTGTGCCGGCCGACACGCGCGAGATGATCAGCGTTGACATGGGCTGCGTGGGCGACGACCTGGGCTGCACCGAGCGCATGGTGTCGATTTGCGCCAAGGATTCGGGCGGTCCGTACAACTACGACCTGGTAACCACGCTGTCCAACATCGCGCGCGAGCTGGAGCTCGATTACGCCATCGATGTGTACCCGCATTACGGTTCCGACGTCGAGGCCACGCTTTCGGCCGGTTACGACATCCGTCACGGCCTGATCGGCCCCGGCGTGTACGCGAGCCACAACTACGAGCGCAGCCACATTGACGGCGTGCGCAACACCTACGAGCTCGTCCGCGCCTACGTGCAGCGCTAGGGGAGCAGCTTGCGACTCGGCTGACCAATCACTAAGGCCCGTTTTTCGGGCCTTTTTTCGCTTTGGGCTGTTTAGTATTATGATGTATGTAATCTATTAACTAAACGTGTAAATTACTTAACGAGGTGATGCGGTGTATGGATACGTCTGAGTACTTATCTATGGGTGATGCCGCCCGCCTGTTGGGCGTTACGAAAGCCCGCATATCGCAACTTGCCGCATCGGGGACGCTTGTGTGCGATATTGTGGGCGGCCGGAAGATGGTCGAGTACAATTCTGCGACCGCCTACCAAAAGGTCCGCAAGCGAGGACGCCGTCCTGCGGCTGATGTGGGACGCAAGTTTACGCTGATGTCGGCCGACCATGAGATCGCGCATGTCTCATTTGATCCGACGCGTGAGTTTCCCTTCGAAATCGCCGAGGTCCTCGATGCGCAACGAATGCCGTTTGGCACATGCTCGAGCTCTTCTCCTACGGTGAATAAACGGGAGCTCAACGTGTGGTGGAGCCATCGGTCGGTGCCTGACGTCCGCCCTGGACTCGTCTCGCGCTATCGTGAACTGGGAATTGCCAATGGCATCGAGGTTCCGGTTCGGTGCCTGGGCTTATCGCTTTCGGATTGTTATTGGCTGCGGCCGGCCGATTGCGTCGAACTCAAATGGCAAAGCATCAATTACTTTGAGAACGAATTTGAGCGATCGGCGCCCGAAGAGCGTTCGGGTTGGCTGGAAGGCATCGGTCTAAAAAATCCGGATAACACGTCCGAGGGCGAGCTCCCCAAATCGTGGATGATCCGAAACGGCATTCGCGTTTTGGCTAAAGGGTGCGGGATGGACGATCAGCGTCCCTTTAACGAGGCGGTTGCAACGGCTCTACATCGTCGCTTGCTTTCCAAGGGGGAGTTTGTTCCTTACACGGTTGAGCGCATATTCGATGGCCCTGTGTGTCTGTGCGACGACTTTCTTGACGGCCGCGAGGAATACGTTCCGGCTGTTTACGTTAAGGGCGTACTTGGTAGTCAGCGGGGAAACTCGACGTACGACCGGTACTGTTGCTACCTCGGCAAGCATGGTGTCGGTGAGGCCGCTGTGAGAAGGTCTATGTCGCAGATGATTGTCTGCGATGCCCTTTTGGCCAACAGCGACCGCCATTGGCGAAACTTCGGCATCATCCGCAATGTCGACACCCTGGAGATAAAACCTGCTCCGCTGTTCGATAGCGGCAACTGCCTGTGGTATAACGTACCAACTGCCGTGCTCGCAGCTGGGGAGTTTGATGAAGCGTACCAAGCATATTGCTTCTATCCGCGTAGGAGAAGGTATGTTGGGGC
>CAJMPZ010000005.1 GCA_905215445.1 uncultured bacterium
TATTTTCCGGTTCGACGAACAGCCGATCGTGTCAAATTTGGGCTAACAGAGCCAATTTAAATGGAATTAACCGGTTTTAAACGCTTTTAACTAGAAAAATTGCCAGTATATTACTAGCTTTTACTGAGTTGCACCGTATGGGTTTATACGCTTCCACCCCGTAAAGGACAGGAACCCCGCAGCAAATGGTCCCCACACATCAGAATTCAACTTCAAATACAAGCGATTGCCGGAGCTCTCGCTTAGCTTGGCTTGTCAGGCTCGAATTCGCCCTTATGTTCAGTTTGCTGCATGCCTCGTCGATAGCCATAGCAAGTGATACAGACATGGTCATGGTCGTTTCACTTTTCAATTCGACCCGATAGCTCTTCGCCTTGTTTTTATCCTCTCCACCACATCTCGTCTCAATTAACAAGAGAACATCTGAGTCATGGGCATACCAATGGAGCTCAGGGCGCTGTGGAACCATGTCGCCCTCAAATTCCTGTGTAAACAGAATTTTCTTCTCACTTCTCGTTGAATCGCTCAAGGAACCGTCGATTCGAACCGAGCCCCTCTTTCCCGCCTTGGCATTTCCCTTAACCTGGCGGCCTCGCCGAGTTTCCTCGTACTCCGTCACCTCCAGCTTGCAGCGCTTCGCGCCAAGCATGAACGCAATCCGTCTCAACTCGGCCATCTTGTCTTGTTGCATGGTTGCGAAATAAGAGTCAAGGTCAACAAAGCGAGACCGATCAAAAGCATCTATGTAATATGTGGAGTAAAGAGATGGTTTAGGATAGAAAGACAATTCGCTATCCCCGATTGCCTCGCGGTACAGATTGAAAATCTGCGTGCCCTTAACAGTATCCAGCCAACCAATAGCATCTCTACAGGCGTCGATGCCCCGACGCTCATTTCCGTCAACAATTCGAATCATGTTCGGCAAATGGAATGAAGGACTCTGATAGGTCTCCTTGGTTACCGGCCTGTATCTATTAAGCTGCTGCTGGTATGCCCAATCGTTGACCGCGTCACCGATATCCGCAGCAGTACCTGCCGCACCATCGGCCGCATCAGCAATAGCTGCCAAGGCGTCATCGACCAGCGGAGTTGCAGCACGCATTGCACCATCGGCAACTTTCTGTACGGTTGCAACCGCGCCCGCCATCGCGCTTCCGGCGCCATCAACCAACCCGGCAGCGGCCTTACGGATATCAAAACTCTGCTTATGTCGCAGCGGCTCCTCCCTTTCGACAACAGCCAGATCGTCTTTATCCTCCATTGTGACCTCCTATTTCCGATAGTCGAAATCAACCGTATATTCATCGCCAAATGCCGAGTTGAAGGTAGTGTCGAGAAAGGTGGTGTAGTGCCCGATCAGAAGCGAGCCGGCCCCAGCGATCTGTTGCCGTTTATCCAACATGCTATTCACCCCTACTCAAACGCAACGTCAACATTGACGTCATCGCCGCATAAGGCTTTGACCTGTTTTTCGATAAGGGCGCAGGCTCTATCATCAGATTCTTGGAGCATATTGCTTTCCTTGACCTTCTTGGTCTGCTCTTTCTTTGCCTGTTTCAATAACGTGTTTAGATCATCCGTGCTTACTTGATTCCAGTTAAGAAAGCCATTGTCCTCAACATATTTCTTAAGCGTATTGGGGTCTGTCGAGAACGAGGTGATCTCCGAGTGAGGCAGTATAACCTTTACGCTCTTGACCTCTGAATTCTTATCGGCCATATTAGCCCGTACGATTGTAACCTTCATCTTATCGGCATCGATCCCGATGTCAGCTTTGCCGTCAATCGTTGCGACATATCGCTTAGACGTAAAGGGGTTTTCCCACCCAAGCGGATTGCCCGCCTCATCAATTGAAAGCAGCTGGGTGAAGTTGTACTCGTACGTCACGAGCTTAACGACTGGCGTGATCTCCTCGCGAATCGAATCATCGCTGATCGTTGTAGGATTACGCGTCAATGACATCCAGATACCCCAGGCAACCGCTAGAACCGTAACAACGACTAACCCGCCAAAGGCAACCTTTTGCGGTATCGTTGTAAGAAATTTTGTTTTTGCCATCCTGTTTCACCTTTCCTTTATTGCCCCGACGTTCCCATCATCTTCCAGCGCGAGCATGATGGCACGAATCATTCCGTCAACGGCTCAATGCAAAGCGCGACCGTTCAAAGAAAACGGCCGCGCTTTCTTTTCAATTCCCGCGAACTATTCCTTGACGCTGTAACCCGACACCGTCGGCGCAAGCCTCGAGGCGTCAACCTCGCTCATTACCTCAAACTTCACCTTCTCGCCAGGCGCCCAGGCAGATGTATCTGCGTAGCATTCTTCCGCCCTCACACCATCGGCATCGTAAAGGGCAACGTTTAGATAAACGTTTTCGAACGATATGTCAGAGGTATTTTCGACGATTGCGGTGTACGTATAGAGACCGTAGCCATCATCACTTTTCTCAAAATTCGCCGATGAGAGCAAACCGTTGATAACCTCATCGTTATGCGTCTTCTCCTCTACGGTCCTACCGTTCTTAATTAGCTCGTCAAACTCATCTTGATACTCGTCATCGACTGTTAAGTCATATCGATCGACCAGTTTCTTAAGCTGTGCGGATCGTGCGTCGTAGGCCTTTTCCCATTCCTCGTAGTACTTAGGATCAGATTCCGCATACTTCTTGGTAACATCAAGCTGATTGTCAAGCAGGTTGAGATAGGCGATGACATCTTCCTGCATCTTAGCGTCTTTAAAAGGCGCCTTTTTGAGTTCTTTGTCGTTATCGATCTCGGTTTTAATTATCTCTTTTCGCACTTTATTCGAGCTTAGATCAGCATCTTCTCCAAGCGATTCGATATAATCCGACCGCTTTTGATAACCTTGAGCAATCACAGCCATTGCACGGTCATCGGCATAATCAGGTTCATCATTTTTCTTCTCAGACTGCGAACAGCCGCTCAGCAGAAGCGCCCCACAAAACACCATCGCAAATAGCGCGGTCACCAGAGCCATTCCATAACGCCTTTTCATTTCGTCCTCCTTTAAATACAAAACAAAACACGATATATAGCCCTCGTCAAAAAGCAGACGAATTGGCAACGCGGTGGCACTATTTGGTTCCAGGGCGTGAACTGGATAAACATCGAGGGAAGGAGTGGGCTCTGTGCGATAAACTCCCCTCTTCAAAATGTCTAGTTAAAGAGGACGGACAGACGGCGAACGGTCATATCAGTTCGTGTCCGCCCGTCTCCAACGATCGAACGTCGATGCGCTGACGTTCAGGAGCGTTGCGGCCTCTCGCCTCGTAACTTCACCCCCTTCAAATGATTTGATGACATCGTTATAGCCATCCGGACGTTCGAGCGCCGGCCTCCCAAATCTCACGCCACGCAGGCGCGCCGACGCGATACCCTCTGCCTGGCGCTGCTTGATGTTCTCGCGCTCCAGCTGCGCCACGTAGCTCAAGATTTGAAGGACCAGATCCGCCATGAACGTTCCCGTGATGCCATCGGGTTGCTCGCGCGTATCGAGTAACGGCATATCAAGCACCACGATGGCAGCACGCCTATCCACCGTGATGCGTCGCCATTCATCGAGGACTTCACGATAATCGCGACCCAATCGGTCGATACTTTTGATCACGAGAACGTCACCCTCGCGCAACCTGCGAAGAAGACGCTGGTACTGGGGACGTCTAAAGTTCTTACCGCTTGCCTTGTCAGCGTAAATCTGACCCTGTTGAACGGGAAACCTTCCCAGTGCGTCTAACTGACGATCCAAGTTCTGGTCCGCGGAAGAGACACGCGCATACCCAAAGATTCGATTGTCCATAATTGCCCCTATCGGCCGCCTCTTGGCAGCATCGGCTCAAGCGAGAGCCCACTCACTATAGGGCGTGCAAATTTCGCGAATGGGCTGAAGTCATTTTGGTCCTCAGGCACAAGCTGTTCAAGTGCTACGTCGACAACATGCTAGCTTTTAACGGTAATTAACTGCTTTTAACTAGAATTGGCTAGAAAAGAAAAGCGTGATGCTGACAGGCCTTGCCGGCATGTGACAAAGGGACTGTCCCTTTGTCACAATCGCTTATAGATAGCGGCCGGTAATGCTCTTAGGGCAGACCGCGATGTCACCCGGCGTGCCGACGCAGACGACCTGCCCGCCGGCATCGCCACCGCCTGGGCCCATGTCGATCACGTAATCGGCATTACGGATAAGATCGAGGTCGTGTTCGATCACGATAACCGTGGCGCCCTTGGCAACGAGGCCGTCAAACACACTCAGCAGCACCTGAACATCGAGCGGATGCAGACCGATCGTGGGTTCGTCGAACACAAACACGGCGTCATCCTGCACGCGGCCCATCTCGCTCGCAAGCTTAAGGCGCTGTGCCTCGCCGCCCGAAAGCGCCGGCGTGGGCTCGCCAAGCGTCAGGTAGCCTAAGCCCAGATCGTGCAAGGTCTGCAGGCGCGCCTGGACTTTCTTGAGTCCCACCGTGGCGTCGAGGGCCTCGTCCACACTCATGTCCATGAGCTGCGGCAACGTAAGCAGACTGCCGTCCTTGCCCTCGCGATGGATATGCGAAGCCGCGTCTGCATAACGCGAACCACAACATGCCGGGCAAACGATCTCGACATCAGGCAAAAACTGCACGTCGAGCGATATCGAGCCCGTACCATCGCACGTGGAGCAGCGCAAGGCGCCGGTGTTGTAACTAAAGGCACCCGCCTTGTATCCCGCCGCTTTGGCCTCGGACGTACGGGCGAAGGCGCGGCGCAGCTCATCGTGGATGTCGGCATAGGTCGCTACCGTCGAGCGCACGTTGGCGCCGATGGGCGTGGCGTCAATCAGGTTGGCGCGCGCGATGCCCTCGGCATCGACCCAGCGCACGTGCCTGGGCAGGCGCTCGCCGGCCGCCTGCGCCTTGAGTGCCGGAATGAGCGTCTCGAGCACCAGCGTCGTCTTGCCCGAACCCGAAACGCCCGTCACCGCGACAAGACGGCCGCGCGGAATATCGACTTCGAGCGGTTTGACGGTATGGATGGCATCGGTCGCCATGCGGATATGACCGTGGTCGAATAGTTCGTCGTCAGTCACCTGCGGGCGTAAGCGCCTGGGATTCGAGCGCAAAAACGGCGCAATGCGGCTGCCCTGCGATTGCTCGACCTCGTCCACCGTACCAGCGGCGATCACGTTACCGCCTCCCGCTCCGGCAACGGGACCCATTTCGACCAGGTAGTCGGCTTCCGCCAGCACGCGTGTGTCGTGATCGACAACGACCACGGTGTTGCCGTCATCTACCAAATCGCGCATCACGCCTACCAAGCCGTCGACATTGGCAGGATGCAAACCGATCGAGGGCTCGTCCAGCACATAGAGCACACCCGTCGATCGGTTGCGCACCACGCGGGCAAGTTGCACGCGCTGGCGCTCACCTGTGGATAGCGTGGCACCGGCGCGGTCGAGCGAAAGGTAATCGAGCCCCAGGTCGACCAGGCGACGCGCCGTGCTCAAAAACGAATCGCAGATGTCCGTCGCCATGGGCCGCATCTCGGCCGGCAAGGATGAAGGCACCTCGCGCACCCACTCAATCGCCTCGCCCAGCGTCATGGCCGCCGCCTGTGCCAGATTGATACCACGCACCTGGGGCTGGCGCGCAGCCTCGGAGAGACGCGTGCCGCCGCAATCGCGGCACGGGCCCTCGCGCAAAAAGCGAGCCACGCGCTTAAGTCCCTTATCGTCCTTAACCTTGGCGAGCGCATTCTCAACGGTATAGACGGCGTTGTAATAGGTAAAGTCGAGCGGCGTGGCGCCCTCGCCGTTTTTGGGAACGTAAAGAATGTGCTTCTTAACCGCCGGACCATGAAACACGATATCGCGCTCGGCAGGCGTGAGCTGGTTAAACGGCACGTCGGTGCGCACACCCATCTCGCCAGCCACCTGCTTCATCAGATCCCACATGAGCGTGCCCCAGGGAAGCACCGCGCCCTCGTTGATGGTCTTTGACTCGTCGGGCACCAGACTCGCCTCGTCCACCTCGCGCATGACGCCGGTACCGCCGCAGGTAGGACACGCGCCGCCGCTGTTAAAGGCAAGGTCCTCGGCGCCCGGCGCGTAGAACTCGTGACCGCATGCGGGGCACGTGAGCGACAGGCCCGCAGCCACGTTAAGGCTCGGCTCCACACGCGCCCCACAATGCGGGCACACGTGATGGGCGCAGCGGCTAAAGAGCAGACGCAGGCTATTGTTGAGCTCGGTCATGGTGCCAAAGGTCGAGCGCACGCCTGGCACACTGGGACGCTGATGCAACGCGAGTGCCGCCGGTACGTGCAATACCTCGTCCACCTGGGCGTGCTCGGCCTGCGTCAGGCGACGTCGAGTATAGGTGCTGAGCGCCTCCAGGTAACGGCGCGAGCCCTCGGCATAAAGAACTCCCAGCGCCAGCGAGCTCTTGCCCGAGCCCGACACGCCGGCAATGCCCACGAGCCTCCCCAGCGGAATATCGATATCGATGTCCTTGAGGTTATGGACGCGCGCACCACGTACCTCGATAGCACTCGGCTGTTGCGACACCGTCATCGCTCCCCTTCCTGTTGATCGAATGTGACAAAGGGACTGTCCCTTTGTCCTTTACTTGTGCCATAAAACACGATCTCGAATGTATTTGCCCAGCATGGGCACGGTAAACCGGACGAGGCCGTATCCGGCAGCCTCGATGACGCGCTCGCGAATTAGGCTTGCGCGATATTTACTCGCCCAGCTCTGGGTGCGGTCGCAGCGCTCAATGATATCCGCCATGCGCGTCTGCTCACCCTCGTCAGCAGCCATGGCCTCGATAAAGAGGCGTTGCGGACTGCGCAATCCATAATACAGGGGCGCGTCGACCGCTTCGTAGAACTCGGAGACGGCATCCGCATGGCCATCCTCGACATCACAGCTTTCGATGATCTGCGAGCCACGCCGGACAGCAGAGCGCCACATGTAATATCCCACCAGCTGGACCATGTAGGGATGCCCCATACTCTTGCGCGCCGCAAGGTCCGCCGTCTCCGCATCAACGTAAAGACCGGCGTCCTTGACCGTCTGGACATATGAATCGCGCACCTTGGGCAAAGAAATCGCCCCCAGCGCACGCTGCTGGGCACGCCGCAAAAACGTCACGCTCGGCTCTTCGAGCAGGTCGTCAACCATACTGGGTAAGCCGGCGAACACCAGCGCAAGACCACGCTGGTCGCTATCGGGCAAGCCCGTGGCATCCTGGTCTCCGAGCACCTGCTGATAGAGAACGGCAAGAGCCGCCAGTTCCTCGATTGACGCAGATTGTGCCTCGTCAATCGCAAACAGTATGCCCTTGCCTGGACCGAGCTTCTTGATGCGCTCGTTGACCAGTCCTCGCAACGTCTCACCCTTTGCTCGCGCTGCCTCGACCGACATCCGGCCAAACGACGGACCGAATTCCATTGACGTCACAACGGGCTTATTCGAGCGAAGCGCGTCGGTCAAGCGGTCGCATAAGCCAAGCGAGGCGGAATCGGAGACAACCGCCCATCCGCGCTCATTGGCTAGACGTTGCAGTTCCCGCAGGAGAACCGTCTTGCCGCAACCGCGGTTTCCCGTAATGAGCATGAGCCTGCCCGGCGCTCCGGCGCCGTTATCGAGCCCTTCCTCAAAATCTTCAATGACTGACTCACGACCGATGAGTATCGGGGGCCGCTTGCCTGCCGTTGGCTTAAAGGGATTTGGATTCATGCCGGCCTCCTCGGATTGGCAAACCCTGATAATAGTTATACCAACTTATACCAAGTTATACCAATAGCATGTGACAAAGGGACTGCCCCTTTGTCACATGTGGCCGAAAAACTCGGCGTCTGCCGCTCGCCAGGGACGGAAGGTGGCGGGATCGACCTTTACGTGTGCCGCGGCGGGTACGTCGTACCATTTGACCGTGTAGCCGGCGCCGTGGGCGCAAAAGACCGAGTCGGGTGTGTTGGGTAGATCGGCCTCGGGCTCATAGGCGGCCGTCTCGACGACGCGCTCGGCATCATGACAGGCCGCATAACCGGCGAACTCCAGGTACAGATGCCCGCGACCGCTCGTGTAGGCAGCCACCTCCAGCGCATAATCCTGCACCTCGGATGTCGGCACGCGACCCACAAGCTTCGCCCGGTCGCCCGCCATCGTCGGCGGCTCGTACTCAGCACCCATGCGCGTGGCATCCGAGAGCGCCCGGCCCACGCACTCCCCCGGCACCTCGAGCTCAAAGTGGTACCACGGCTCCAGCAGCACGGCTGCGCCGGCCTCGCGCGCCTGCATCAAACCCTGGCGAATCGCGCGGTACGTGGCCTGGCGAAAATCGCCGCCCTCGGTGTGTTTGGCATGCGCGCGGCCGCCCGTGAGCGTAATGCGCACATCGGTGATGGGCGAGCCGGTCAGCACGCCCAGGTGGTCGCGCTCCATGGCGTTGGTGAGTGCCAGACGCTGCCAGTTAAGATCGAGCTCGTCGGTCGAGGTCACGGTGCCAAACTGCACGCCCGAACCTGCTGGCAACGGCTCCAGGCGCAGATGCACCTCGGCATAGTGGCGCAGCGGCTCAAAGTGGCCCACACCCTCGACCGGCTGCGAGATAGTCTCCTTATAGAGAATGCCGCCGGGCTCAAACTCGACCGCAAGGCCAAAACGATCGGCCAGCACGCGCTGCACGACCTCGAGCTGCACGGCGCCCATCAACTGCAGGTGAATCTGCTCAAGATGCGTATTCCAGCTTACGCCGAGCATGGGATCTTCGTCCGCCAACTCAGTCAATGCTTTGAACACCGTATGGACGTCGTGTTCGCCCGGCAGCACCGTATAGGTGAGGACTGGCGCAATGACGGGTGCATCGCCCGCGGACTCCGCGCCCAGGGCATCCCCTGGGCGAACGTGCGCAAGACCCGTCACGGCACAAATACCGCCAGCAACAACTTCTTGCGCAAGCTCGTACTTCTCGCCGTTATAGATGCGTACCTGATCGACCTTCTGCTCCCATGCCTCGGCACCGGAACGTCCGTCAATCATCTGCTTGGCGCGCAGCATGCCGCCGGTCACTTTAACCCAAGCCAAGCGCTCGCCACGATCCCCACGGCTGACACGATAGACGCGCGCGGCAAACTCCGGGAGCCACGCCTGTTCACGCATCAGCGCGCATATGCCATCCAGCAACTCGTCCACGCCTTGGTCCTTGAGCGCCGAGCCGGCAAAGCAGGGAAAGAGCTTGCGCTCAGCGACCATGCGCGACAGCGTTGCAACGGAAAGCTCGCCCGCCTCTAGAAACTCCTCGAGCGCCGCCTCGTCCAACGCGGCAGCGTCCTCCCGGGCGGCACCGCCCGCCAGCAGCTCGCTGGCATCCAGGCAGCCCTCGGAAAGACGCTGTCCCAGCTGTGCCAGCAAAACATCGCGGCCGGGATGCTCCAAATCAATCTTGTTAATGAAGATGAACGTCGGGATGTCATAGCGCGCAAGCAGACGCCACAGGGTTTCGGTGTGTCCCTGCACGCCATCGTTGGCGCCTACCACCAAAATCGCGTAGTCGAGCGCGCGCAACGTGCGCTCCGCCTCGGCAGAAAAATCGACGTGGCCGGGTGCATCCACGAGCATGACGTGGGTATCGCCGTGGTCGAGCACGGCCTGCGACGAGAAGATCGTAATGCCGCGCTCGCGCTCGATCGTGTTGGTGTCCAGATGCGAATCGCCATCGTCCACGCGGCCGCGCTGGCGAATGCGACCCGCGTTGAACAGCATGGCCTCGGCCAACGTGGTCTTGCCGGCATCGACATGCGCCAAGATTCCAACGACCACTTGCTTCGACATGGCTCTCCTCTTATTGCAAGCCCATCGCACGCGGCAACGGGCATTCTCGTTCCACACTGGATGATACAATTTACGGGCCGGTGGGCGAAGCGGGCCCTATCCCCCGACCGAGCTCATCGCCCTGCGTTGCCGCGCGGCGATTTTCGTAGGTTCGCGCCTTGCGAAAGCCGGCACCTTCCCTTTTTGTCCGCCCGGACTCATCTGGGCGGCAACAACGCGAGCCCCACAACGACGCGTTTTACCAAAAATGGCCCCACTCGAGGCCATTTTTTATTTGAGCTGGGTGATGATACGTGCCTTGGCTCCTACGCCTCGCGCAGCCAATCAAACGCGACACGCGGCGTACCGTCCGACACATATACGATACCGGCGCGCTTAAACCCGGCCTTGGTGATGGCGCCCTGCATGGGCAGATTGTCTTGGTGCGTGTCGATACGCAGATGGTCGGTGCGTTCCTTGGCAAAGGCAAACATCGCAGCCGCGATACCGTGCACGGTGCCGTCGGATGCCACGCGATGCAGTACGGCATACGGAGTGTCGCTACGCCATTGCCCATCCTCGATGACGTCATAGCACTCGTCCGGACCCGGTAAAAAGGCAAACGTCGCCACCACGCGACCGTCGACTTCGCACACATAGCTGCCACCGGCGGCGATATCGGCAGCCACCTGCTCGACCGAAGGCGTGCCCTCGGGCCACTGCGTGGCGTTGCCATGCGCACGCATAAAGGCGCGGGCCGCGTCATAGATGGCCATAACGGCGGGAATGTCGGTATCGAGGGTTTTTCTGATCATCACGCGGCGACCTCACGTTTATTGGTATCACTTTGATTGAGCAATGATACCAACGTTTGGAGAGGGGCGCGAAGCGGATGGGAAGCAAAAAGCGAGCCGCCTGGTCAAAGGCCAAAAGCGAGTTTTTGGGCGCTGCCACCGGCGGCGATATGAGCGACCTGTTTGCGCGCGAGGACGAGCGCCGCGACGCCCTGGACGCCGAGCGCGATGAGGCCTGGCGCTACAAGTCGTGCGAGCGCAAAAACCGGTACGACACGCGCGCCGAGGCCGAGGCCGTTATGGCCGACTGCGAAAACCGCGGGCGGCGTGGTTTGGCCTGCTACAAATGCGAATACTGCGGCGGCTGGCACCTGACGTCGCACCCTTGGAAATAGACCCCGCATCGGCACGACACTGACGGAGCGCCAGCCATCATGAACGTGTTACGGACGCGGCGGCACCAAAACATCGTAGCGAACGGCCTTGCCCGCAAGTTGATAGCTCGGCTTAACGCCGGCAAGCAGCGGTCCCTTTACCGGCCGCTTGATAACGACCTTGCGCGGGCGCGCCGCAAGCGCAGCTTTAACCAGCGTCTCCTCATCGGCACACGGCTGTTCCAAATGGTGCAAGAGTTGGAACTTCTTTTTCACCGCCGCGCTCTTGGTGCGCTCGGGAAACATGGGGTCCAGATACACCACGTCGGGAGCGGCAAGCTCGCCCTGCCCGATCAGCTCAGCTGTATGGCGAAGGCCGGCAATGCTGTCCTCGCCCGCATGTAAGTGCATGCGCGCCACGGCGGCCGCAAGCGCCGAATCATCTGCCGCGCGATCCAGGGCATCCTGGAGCAGCGCCGCGATCACGCAGTCCTGTTCATACAGATCGACGGTAAAGCCCGCTGCCGCCAGCAGCAGCGAATCCTCGCCAAAGCCTGCCGTGGCGTCAATCGCCCATGGTTGCTCGATGCCTTTTGTGCGCGCAGCCTTCACCAGTAGCTCTTGCTGCAAACGGCCCTGCTTGAGTCGTGGCAGCATGCGGCCAAAATCGGCTCGCAACTCCATCGAGCCATCGGTGAGCGTGAGACCCTCGGGTGTCCTGGTTAACTCGAGCCCTGCCGCCCGAGCAACAGAAAAGGGATCGACGACGCCCATGGACACTCCTTAGCAAACAAAACGAATACATGGGCGCCATTCATGTCGGCACCCAACCGTCCGTTATTGTCCCACATGCGACATGGTCCACAGCATCCCAATGCAAAGCACCGCCATCAATCCCGTGCACACGGCAGCGATCACAGAATCACCCATGCGCCTTCCCAACGACCGCGGTTCACGCACTTGCTCTGGTCCGTACATCATGGCTCCTCCTTAGACTCACTTCTTATCACGGCCTCATCATCGCAGCGCCGCACATGAGCTGCCATCGATTTGACTTACAGCTGGCTTTCCTTTTTGAAAGATTGCCCTGCACAGGCGAGAAGCGCTTTCTAACACACACGCCGTCACGTTGAACTACAATGTGCTTCACGATATGTGCAGCATATGGGACGCGCCAAACTGGCAGCGCCCGAATCGAAAGGACTACCTATGAGCGCCGCGCGCAAGACACTCAAAATCCTTGCCCTCATCTATTTTGTTTTGGGCATCGCCAGTCTCGTCATCGGTATCACCGGCATCGCAACCGGCAAATTTGAATCCGTCTACGGATCGAACGCCATGCTCGCTGCTGTCGTTGTGATTATCAAAGGACTTGTCGACCTTGCGGCAGGCGTCGCCGGCATCAAGGGTGCCAACAAGCCTTCGCAGGTTGACGGCGCGTTTAAGCTCGGTATCGTTGCTGCAGTCGCCACGATTGCGCAGGCTGTGCTCACCCTTCCCGCGTTTGGCGGCGACGCCATCAACTTTGGCGCCTTTGTCATCGTGGTCTACGACCTGTTCTTTATTCAGCAGGCGCACGCCGTTAAGGCCGAGAACAAGGACCGCCTGTAGGCGCTCACTCCTCATAACCTCTGCAGTCAAGCACTAAAAAGGGCCGATCGCGCAACAACGCGGTCGGCCCTTTACGTTTGCCCAGATAAAACCCGCCAAGATAAACCTGTCCCTTTTTGGCAGGTTGCTAGCAGTGGCGGTACTCGGCGATGATGAAGTCGATGTCGGTTTGTAGGGCATCCAAATTTGCCAGGCGCTCTTTGTCGGCAGGGCGCGTGCGGTAGTAGTACGGCGTCATCTGGAACACCGCCTCGATGTCAGCCTGGGTCTGGAGCGTAATGTTCGCAGACACCCGCAGCGTTGAGGCCAACTCGAGTTCGGTGGTCTTCGGCAGCTTCTCGTCATTGAGATATGGCGTGTCGTAGAGCACCTCTTTGAGGCCAAACAGATGCCGAGCACCCGGCACCACGGTATAGAGCGAGCCCTCTGGCGCCAGCACGCGGGCAAATTCGCGCTCGTTAAAGGGGGCAAAGAGCTCGGTCACCATATCGAAGGCGCCATCGGCCACGGGGATAGCCTTCATGTTGGCCACGAAGTAGGTCGCATCGCCGCGCTTGGCGGCCAGGCGCACCATCTCTTTGCCCAGGTCGAAACCGTAAGCATCTACGCCCGGCACCGCACCCATGGCGCTGGTGTAGTAGCCCTCGCCACAGCAAATATCGAGCAACGTCATGGGGCAGTTCGTTGACGCGGCACGACCAGACACCCGCTCGCGCACCAGCTCGACCATCGCATCGCGCAACGGCGCATAGTAACCGCGGTTCAGAAAGTCGCGACGGCTGCGTGCCTGCGACTTGGGATCGCCCATGGAGTCACCGCTCTTGGACGAGCGCAGCAGATAGAGATAGCCCTCGCGCGCACGGTCAAATCGGTGTCCGCCCGCGCATGCAGCACCGCGCTCGTCGTCCACCAACGGTTCATGGCAAACGGGACACAACAACATGGCAACTCCTTAGCGCGAACAACACAACGCCCACCATTGTCGCACGCCTTCCCCACCTAGTCATAGAAGAGACAAGGAGTGTCCCCAGCTGCCGGCAGAAAAGGAACGTCCCTAAGTGCCGGCTGGCTGCATTAGGAGTATCATCGTCTGCGCAAATAAGCACGAAAGAGCATATTAGAGATTGAGAGCGTATGGCAGACACCGCATCTAAGCACATTGACATGACCACCGGCTCGCTATGGCGCAATATTCCCCTGTTCGCCTTCCCCGTGGCCGCCACGAGCATCTTGGAGCAGCTGTCGAACCTCATCGCCACGGTCATCATCGGTAACTTCTCGGGCGACCAGGGAACCCTCGCCATGGCGGCGGTCGGCTCCAATGTTCCGCTTACCAGTCTTATGCTCAACCTGTTTATTGGCATGTCGCTTGGCTCCAACGTGGTCATCGCCAACGCTATCGGCCGCAACGATCAGAACATGGTCAAACGCGCCGTCCATACCTCGATTTTAATGGCGCTCGTGGGCTTTGTCGTCATCGCACTGGGCGAGATCTTTGCCGAGCCCATGCTCGCTGCGCTCAACGTGCCTGCCGAGACCATGCCGCTCGCTTCGCTCTACCTGCGCGTCTTTTTGCTCAGCATGCCCTCGATCTTGCTCTACAACTTTGAGGCCGCGATCTTCCGCTCCGTCGGCATCACCCGCATGCCGCTGCAGGCGCTTGCCGTGTCCACCGTCCTCAACATTGGACTGGACCTTATCTTTGTCCCCGTACTCCACTGGGGCGTGGCGGGCGTCGCCATCGCCACCGCCATCGCCTACACCGTCAGCGCCGCCACACTCTTTATCCGTCTGCTCAAGACCGACTCCGTCGTCCGCGTCACCCCGCGTGACCTGGCTATCGACCCCGTCGCCCTCAAGCGCATCGTCAAGATCGGCCTGCCCGCCGGCATCCAAAGCGCCGTCTTTGCCGTCGCCAATATCATCATCCAGTCCGCCATCAACAGCCTGGGCACCGAGGTCATGGCGGCCTCGAGCGCCGCCATGAGCCTGGAGTACGTGTGCTACAACCTGCTCAACAGCTTTAGCCAGGCCTGCACCACCTTTGTGGGACAAAACCACGGCGCGCGACAGATCGACCGCTGCACCAAAACGCTCAAGGTCTGCCTGGTCGAAGGCGGTATCGTCGCGCTCACCACGATCATCGTTATTGTCGGCCTGGGACGCGAGATCCTATCGCTGTTCAACAGCGATCCCAACATCGTCTCGATCGGCTACATCCGCGTGTGTTCGATCTTCCCTGCCTACGCCTTTAGCATGTTCTACGAAAACATGTCCGGCTACCTGCGCGGCTTTGGCATCTCGCTCATGCCCGCCCTCATCACCATGATCTGCGTCTGCGGTATTCGCTTCTATTGGGTATTCTGCGTGTTCCCGCATTTCCACACCTTTGCGAACATCATGATGGTCTACCCCATCAGCCTGGGCACCACGGCGTTCTTTATGGTCGTGGCGGTACTACTCTGCCACCCGGCACGCACCTATCGCGCCGCCCAAGCCAAAGCGACAGCCCGCTAAACACCGCACTCAACGCCATGCCAGTCATTAATTGACAATATGCGAGCTCATATAGTCGATAAAGTGCCTCGTGGCGATAGGCATGGTGTCCCAGCTGCGCCAGGCCGCCACTACGTCGCGCGAGGGGGCATGCACGATGGGACGTACGCGAATATCGGCCTGCATGCCCTCGACGGTACGGCGATACAGCATACTCACGCCTAGGCCCTCCTCCACCATCGCCATGATGGTGTAGTCGTCGGTCACCTCGCTCGTCACGTGCGGCGACAGCCCATGCGCCGCGAATGCATCGAGCACCAGGCTCTGTTCGCCCTCATCCAGCAGCACAAACGGCTCGGACGCCAGGTCGGCGAGCGTCACCTTTTCCTTTGCCGTCAGCGGATGCGCGGCCGGCAACAGTGCCACCAACTCATCGTGATAGACCACGCGCTTCTCGAGCCCAGCAGTAAATCCGCGTGCCGTAAAGCAAAAATCAACCACGCCATCGTGCACCCACTGGGCATTGCGCGTGTAATCGCCCTGTTTGAGCGTAAAGCGTACACCCGGATGCAGGGCACCAAAGTCGCGGATCACGCGCGGCAACACGGTGCGGCTCACGTTGGTAAACGTTGCGATACGAATATCAGTCGAGGAGAGTCCCAGCAATTCCTGGCGCTTGCCCTCAAGCTCGGCCTCGGCAGTTACAATCTGGCGCAGATACGGCAGGTACTGCTTGCCGTCGCGCGTAAGCGAAACGCCCTGCTTGCCGCGCTCGATAAGCGTGGTGCCCAGCTCGCGCTCGAGCGCCTTGACGGCCTGGCTCACCGCACTTTGCGTATAGCCTAGCTCGTCGGCCGCGCCCTTAAGACTGCCGCAATCGACCACCATACATACAATCTGATATCGCGATGCCATCGTGCCTCCACATCGGTGTAGCCGTAAAACGTTTTGCCAGGGCTTTTTCTACCTACATTAGTATTGCTTAATCATACTGAAGATACATTCGCTTTACTACATCAAAATCTGGGAGCAGAATCCTTTTTGCGAAACCGTTCTGTAACAAAAGGAGTCCCATGGATCGCAAAAAAGCAATCGCGCTCTCGTTTTCCGTTCCCGTCGCATGGGGCTTTTCGTACCCCCTCATGAAGATCGGCATGGACAGCATGAACGCCACGAGCATCGTTGCGCTGCGCTGCATCATCGCCTTTGTGGCCTGCCTGCTGCTCTTCCACAAGCACGCGCTGCGCATCAACCGCGACCTCATGGTTCGCGCCGCCATCATCGGCGCCATCATGGCAACCGAGCTCACCTGCATGTGCTTGGGCTCCAGCCTTACCTCCGCCTCCACCGCCGGCTTTTTGCAGAGCCTGACGGTCGTGATCGTGCCGTTTGCCAACGCCGCCCTGCTGCGCCGCGCCCCCGAGCGCAAAGTTCTCGTCGGCACCGCCATCGTCACCTGTGGCATGCTGCTGCTCTCGGGCGCCGACTTCACCAGCCTGAACCCGGGCGCGCTCATCATGTTGCTCTCGGCCTTTATCTATGCCGGCCACATTATCGTAGCCAAGCGCTTTGTCGAAGAAGTCGATCCGCTGGCCCTGGGTGTTTGGCAGCTGGGCTTCGGCGGCCTGTTCTCGGGCATCGCCGCATTTGCCTTTGGCGGCTTCACGCTTCCCAGCACGCCCAACGAGATCGTCGTTGTCGTCGCACTCGCACTCATCTGCTCTGCCTACGGCTTTATCACCCAGACGCTCGTGCAGCCTCACGTGCCCGCCGAGACCACCGGCTTTGCCTTCTCGCTCGAGCCGGTCTGCTCCGCTGTCTTCTCGTTCTTCCTGGTCGGCGAGGTCCTGAGCCCCATCGCCTTCTTTGGCGCCGCCCTCATCCTCACCGGCGTCATGGTGGCAACCGTCGAGCTCCCGCGTCTTCGTGCACACGGGCACGCTCGCATGGCAGGAGCGCCCGAGCGCGTCTCGTAGACCCCACTCCTTATACAGCCGCGGCATAAAGGCAACCGGTGCGCCTTTACAATAGATACCAACAGAGTATCTGCCATAAAGGAGTTCCATGGACACCGCAACGCGCGACCGCAACATAGCAACTTGGTTGGGCGATGCGCCGCAGCCGGTACGCGACACGACGAACCAGCTGCTCGAGCGCATCGCCCTTTTGCGTGCCGAGCAGACCATCTACCCGGCACAAGACGACATCCTCAATGCCCTCGCCTACACGCCGGCCGACCAGGTCAAGGTTGTCATCTTGGGTCAAGATCCCTATCACGGACCCAACCAGGCCATGGGGTTATCGTTCTCGGTCCCCGCGACGCAAACCAAGTTGCCGCCGAGCCTGCGCAACATCTATAAGGAACTCAAAGCCGATCTGGACTGCCCCTTTCCTGCCACGGGAGACCTAACCCCATGGGCACAACAGGGCGTCCTGCTCCTTAACACCACGCTCACCGTGCGCAAGCATGCCGCCAATTCGCACGCCAAGCTGGGCTGGAGCACGCTCACCGACTATATTATCGAACGCTGCTGTCAGCTGCCCCAGCCGGTCATCTTTTTGGCATGGGGCCGCTTTGCCCAGCAAATGGTTGAGGGCAAGCTCGACGCGATCGGCGCAGGCAAGGCAACCGGCAAGTTCTGCCTAGCTTCTACGCACCCCTCGCCGCTTTCGGCCAACCGCGCCACGGCAGAACTCCCCGCCTTTATAGGGTCGCGCCCCTTCTCGGCAGCCAATCGGCTACTCGAACAGCGCGGCTCGACCCCCGTCAACTGGACTTGCCTCGGCTAAAAATCAATACATCAAAAACGCGCCCGACGGATTTCCATCGGGCGCGTTTTCTACTCGGGCCAGATAAACTGGGTGCGGCCGGCCTCGCCGCCATCGATCAGCAGGCTCTGCCCGGTCATAAACCGGTTGGTCACGCCCACAAAGTAGATCCACTCGGCGATCTCTTGGGCGGTGGCCCAGCGCTTAAGCGGCGTGAGCCCCATAATCTGGTTCCACAGGTGTTCGTCTTCCATCACGCAACGGTTGAGCGGCGTGATAACGCCGCCCGGGTCCACACTGTTGGCAATGGCCTGCGGCGCCAGACGGTTTGCAAGGTTTTTGGTGTAGGCGATAATGCCGCCCTTGCTGGCAGCATAGGCGGGAAACTCCGATCCCGTATGTCCGCTCGCCGATCCCACATTGACCACGGATGTGATAGCCGGTGTCGGCTTGGCGGCAAGACCCTCCCCCACAAAGGCATAGCACTCGGTCACGTTGATGGTGCCACGCAGGTTGGCAGCGATGTCGTCGGCCGAATCCTGCGTGCCGGCAACGTTTACGATTACCTGTGGTTCAAGGTCGTCTGGAAACGAGTCCGGTTCGCGTACATCAACGATCAGATGCCGGTAGCGCTCGTGTTCGATCGCCGCCGGCAGCAGGTCAAAGCCCACGACCTCGTGGCCCTCGTCCAAAAAGCGCTGCACGCACGCGGCTCCGATACCGCCCGAAGCGCCCGTGATCAAAACCCGCATACTTGCTCCTTAGGCGGTTGCGTGGCGCTCGAGGTACTCGGAGCCCACATTCTCGCGCTCCCAGCCGCGCACGACCTTGTAGCCCACGGGGCTCAGAAAGACCTCGCACAGCAGCTCGGCAACAGCGCCGGTCAGCGAGCACATAAGGACCTGCACCCAGGTCCAACCAAAGAACGTGTGGCTCACCACAATGGCAAAGACCAAGTTGTCGATAAACTGGCCAACACCCGTGGACACATAAGAGCGGAAGGCAAAGCTCGCAAAGTTATTCTTTTTGAGCATACGGCCGAGCGACTGGTTGAGCGTGGAATTAACCACGGCAGAAACGAGCATTGCCAGCGAAGAGCCCAGCACCACGTACCAGGTGCCGCCAATGGTGGCGTTAAGGGCAGTGTTGACCTCGATCATGCCCGTGTCGTAGTAAGCGCCCCACATGCCGGGCGTGAGCGAGCACGCCCAAAAGCACAGGCTCACGGCCAGGTTGACCAGCAGCGCGAGGACAGAGATTTTGATGGATGCCTTGGCGCCAAAGCGCTTGCAGATCATGTCCTGGCACAAAAACGAAACCCAGCTCACCACAAAGCCGCAATCGAGTGCCAGATACGGCAGGCTGATAAGCTCTTTGTTGGCCAGCAGGTTCATCATGATGACACTCACGAAAAACAGCGAAACCGTTGCCGCGGGAATGCTCCGCAACAGGACCTTGTAGTCCTCCATGACCTTCTTGATCATTATGTACTCCTTTGGTTTTAGGTTTAACGAGCAGGATATCGGACCCGAACTGCTCGGACGTCACGGGCTTGAGACGACGATGGGTATAATAGCCGCTCACACGGCATCAGGCAAGCAAACGACGCGGCAGCCCCACAGGGCCACCGCGCCGATGCATTAAAAGGCTACGTTGCCAAACTCCGACAGGATAAGATCGGGGTTGTGATCGGTTGCCCAATCCACGTTCCACGGGCTCGTGAACAGCAGCAGCTTACCGCCGCGCATGTCCTCGACGCGCAGCGTGTCACGCGTGAGCGAAAGGCCCGGGATATCAATGGTATCGGGGTCGTTCTGAATCCAGCGGATGTCCGTATAGGGCAGCGGCTGGCGACGGACCTCAACACGATACTCGGCCTTGAGGCGGCGCTCGAGTACCTCAAACTGCAGCACACCGACCACGCCCACGATGACGCTCTCCATGCCGGCACCCAGCTCGCGGAAGATCTGGATGGCACCCTCCTGGGCAAGCTCCTCCATACCCTTGACGAACTGCTTGCGCTTGAGCGTGTCGACCTGCGTAATGCGGGCGAACATCTCGGGGGCAAACGTCGGGATCTGCGGATACTGCACGTGGCGCTTGCCGGAGCACACGGTGTCGCCGATGCTAAAGATACCCGGGTCGAACAGGCCCACGATATCGCCCGCGTACGCCTCGTCCACGATGGCGCGGTCATCGGCCATCATCGACGTGCCCGTAGCAAGCTTAAGCTTGCGGTTGCCCTGCACGTGGAAGGCGTCCATGCCACGCTCGAACTTGCCCGAGCAAATGCGCACAAAGGCGATGCGGTCGCGGTGGTTCTTGTCCATATTGGCCTGGATCTTAAACACAAAGCCGCTAAAGTCATCGCGGCAGGGATCGACCGGTTCGCTGGTGAGCGTATCGGTATAGGCGCGCGGCGTCGGGGCCAGACGCAGGAACTCCTTGAGGAAGGGCTCCACGCCAAAGTTGGTGAGCGCCGAGCCAAAGAACGCCGGGCTCAGCTTGCCGCAGGCCACGGCATCCAAGTCGAGCTCGTCGCCGGCGCCATCGAGCAGCTCGATGTCGTCCATCAGGTTCTTATGGTTCTCTTCGCCAATAAGCTCGTCCATGGAAGGATCGCCCAGCTCGGCCTCGACCTCGGCGACCTTCTTGGTGGCGTTGGCGTGGCCGTCGCCCTCAAAGGCAATGACGCGACGGGTCTGACGATCGAACACGCCGCGGAAGTTGCGCCCGCTGCCGATCGGCCAGTTCATGGGATACGTATTGATACCCAGGACGTTCTCGATCTCTTCCATGAGCTCAAACGGATCGCGAGCCTCGTGGTCGAGCTTGTTCACAAAGGTAAAGATGGGAATATGGCGCAGCGTACAGACCTTAAAGAGCTTTTTGGTCTGGGCCTCGACGCCCTTAGCGCCGTCGATGACCATGACTGCGGCGTCGGCGGCCATAAGGGTACGGTAGGTATCCTCCGAGAAGTCCTGGTGGCCGGGGGTATCGAGGATGTTGACGCAGGCGCCGTTGTAGGTGAGCTGCAGCACCGAGGAGGTAACGGAAATACCGCGCTCCTTCTCGATGTCCATCCAGTCCGAGACGGCATGCTTGGCCGAGCTCTTGCCCTTGACCGAGCCGGCAGTCTGGATGCTGCCGGTATAGAGCAGCAGCTTCTCGGTAAGCGTGGTCTTACCGGCGTCCGGGTGGCTGATGATCGCGAATGTGCGGCGCGACGAGATTTCATCCGACAGGCTTGCCATGCGGATCCTTTCTTGCATTGAGTGCATTACATCGATGTAACCGCACCATTGTAGCCGCGAAACCCCGCCATAGGGCACCTATCAGGACAAATTCATCAGCTGAGCTCTCGGTACAGCGGGTAGCTGCCTCAAGAACTGTCTCAATCTGTAACAGAAAGACGGGTTTTACCGTTCCTGGTGTTACGGATCGAGATAAACGACTGGGAAGACCAGCGCCGTCTCAATCTCCGTCTCAATCTGTAACAGGAGGACGGGTTTTGAGCTTCCAACTGTTACAGATTGAGATAAACGCGCAGGCGGGCGACCAATGTCTCAATCTGTAACATCTAGCCGTGCAAATCGACTCTTACTGTTACAGATTGAGACAAATAGGCAGGCGGGCAAATAACATCTCAATCTGTAACAGAAGGCGACCCAAAACGGACCCAGGTGTTACAGATTGAGATTGTTTTGGAGCAAGCGCGGCGCCGGTAGGCTATTCCACATTTCCTCTTGCACAACTGTGCATAGTGTATATATACTGTGTTTACCGGTTATATACACGTGTAGCCCAACAGCTAAGGAGCCGCTGTGGACATCATCCTATCCAATTCGAGCGACAAGCCCATCTACGAGCAAATCTCCTCGCAGGTCAAAGCACAGATCCTTTCGGGCGTACTCGCTGCGGGAGCCAAACTCCCCAGCATCCGTGCGCTCGCGAGCGACCTCGGCGTGAGCGTCATCACCACCAAACGCGCCTATGCCGACTTGGAACAGCTCGGCTTTATCTGCACCGTGCAGGGCAAGGGCTGCTTTGTCGCCGAGGGAAACCAGGAACTCTTGCGCGAAAACCAGCTCTGCCGTATCGAAGAGTTGCTTGCGCAGGCCGCTACGCAGGCCGAAACCTTGGGCGTCACGCGCGACAAATTGCACGAGATGCTCGACCTTGTAGCCCCCGAAACCATGCAGTAGCCATCTGCAAGAAAGGCTATACCATGCAAAACTTGCTAGAACTCAAAGGCGCTTCACGCCGCGTAAGCGACCGCTTTTCGCTACGCGATGTCACACTCACCGTGGAGCCCGGCCAGATTGTCGGCTTTGTGGGCGCAAACGGCGCCGGCAAGACAACGACCATTCGTGCCGCGCTCGGGCTTATAAAGCTCGATGCCGGCGAGATGCATCTGTTTGGACAGCGCTGCGACACCAACGCGCCCGACGAGACGCAGCGCCACCTGCACTCCCGCGTAGGCCTTGTCCTGGACACGTGCCCCTTCCCCTCCACGCTCAAGGTGGGCCAGATCGAGAGGCTCGTAGGCCCGGCGTACCCCACGTGGAGCTGCGAAACGTTTGCCGGGTTCATCGACCGATTTGGCCTCGATCCCAAGGCAAAGGTCAAGGACCTCTCCCGCGGCATGGGCATGAAGCTGCAGCTCGCGTGTGCGCTCAGTCACAATGCCAAGCTGCTCGTTTTGGACGAAGCCACCGCGGGCCTCGATCCCATGGCGCGCGAAGAGCTGCTCGACGAGCTGCTTGCCTTTGTCGCCGACGGCCAACACAGCGTGCTGCTCTCGAGCCACATTACGTCCGACCTCGATCGCGCCGCCGACCGCGTCATCTGCATCGATAACGGCTCGATTATGTTTGACCTGCCGCGCGAGGACATTACCGACCGCGCCGGCATCGCCCACTGCACCCAAGCACAGGCCGCCGAGCTTACGGCTTGCGTCGAAGGCGCCCGCGCCGCCCACCACGCCTACAGCGTGGACGTGCTCGTGCCCAACCGTCGCGATACGCTCGAGGCCTTTCCCGAGATTCCCTGCGATCGGGCAACCATTGATGACTATCTGCGCCTCATGCTGAAAGGGGCTTCGAAATGAAACGCGCCTTTATGTCCGAGCTCGCCATCGTTCGCACGCTCATCCCGAGCATCGCGGGCGTCGGCCTGTTCATCTTCGTCGTACTGACCCTCGCCAACGCATCGGATGGCGATGCCGGTATGAGCGCCGGCGCCTGCGCGGTCAGTGCCATGTCGCCCATCATGGTCATGAGCTCGCTGGCCGGCTTCGATAATCAAAACGGATGGGAGCGCTATCGGGCAACGCTGCCCATCTCGCGCAAAGACATCATCTGTGCACGCTACCTGAGCATCATTGTCTTCTCGGCTGTCATGGCGTGCGCCGCCGCGCTTTTGAGCATTGTCGCCCTTCCGCTCTTCGATCCCACGGGCATTCCCCCGACGGGACAGATCGTCTTTGAGGCCACAATAGCCTCGGCAGCATCGATGCTCATCTCCCTCATGATGGTGTTTTTGGCACAGCCGCTGTTCTTTCGATTTGGACACATGGAGGCGCTACGCCTATCTGTTGGCCTGTTTGCCCTGCTCGGATGCCTTGCCATGGCCACGTTGAGCTCCTCCAACCCCATCAGCAACTGGCTCATGTCGATTGCCGGGGCGAATCCCGATCCCGCCGTTCTTGGCTGTCTGTGCGCAGGAATTGCCGCGCTTGCCCTCGCGCTATGTGCACTTAGCTGCATCGTCAGCACCAAGGTCTACCGGGCACGCGACCTGTAGCCACGCGTGTCTCAATCCACGAAGGGCGTGATCGCCCCCTCCCCGTAAATCCATGGCAAACGGCATGTCCCCGGCGTGCGCCACCGTACTACTTGCGCAGTGGCTTGGGCAGCGGAATGCCGGCGGCGATAACGGCGGCGATGATCATGCAGACGATACCCTTGAGCGGGAAGCACATGAGCAGCAGGCCCACAACCATGACGGGCTGGCGCATGACGGCACCCATCGTCGAAGCGGTACAGACGGCGACGCAAAAGACCGGATCGGCGCCCGTCAGGATGGCAAGACCGTAGCCCAGGCTCACGCCCGAGAAGATGACGGGGAAGAAGTGACCGCCGCGCCAGCCCATGTTGATAAGCGCAGGCGTCAGCATGGCCTTGACAAGACCGGTCGCGATAAGCACGCCGGCGGGGATGGTCAGATAGGTCTCCATGAGCACGTCGGCTTGGGTCTCGCCGGCAAACATGGTGTAGGGCAGGACCGTGCCACAGATGGCGAGCGCCAGACCGGCCAGCATGGCCTTGACGACAGGGCGCTCCCCTATGGCGTGGGCCAACGCCTCGCTCGCGTGCTCCGAGACAAAGTACAGCCAGCCGCAGGCCGTACCGATGAGTGCCAGGGGAATAAGCCAGGCAAGCTCAAGGTTGCCCACCCGGGCAGCCTCGAACCTCGGCATACCCATACCGCCGCCCATGAGTTGGCCGAGCAGTAGATAGGTGCCCAGGCCGCCGGCAATCGCGATGCCGTAGACCACGGTCTTTTGCGCCTTGGGCAGTTTGATGGTGATCTCGTCGGATTCGGAGTCTCCATCGTCGTCGGCGCCCTGGCCGTCAGCGCTACCGGCGAGCGGCGCCACAAAGCCAAAGACGGGCGCGGTGAAGAGCGCCGTCAGGGCGGCCTGGGTGCCCAGCAGCGTGAGCTGCCTAAACTCGACGCCAAAGCGACGCATGCGGTCGCCGACCCAGCTGCACAGGCCCGCGATAACGCCGGTCAGGCCGGCCTCCGGTCCAATGCTTCCGCCAAACAGCAGCGGCAGCAATGCCGCAAGCGAAAGCTTGCCCAGGTTGTCGTACGGGTAGCAACCGTCCTGTTTAACCTTGGCCATCACCTGGTTAAGGTCGTCGGTCTTGGTGCCCGTCATCTTTTCGTACAGACCGATCAGCAGGCCGCCCAGCAAGCAGACAAAAAACGGGTACGGCAGAAAACCGAACGGGCCGCTCGCGAGCTCAGGCGAAGCGACGCCCAGCGCGTGCGGAATCTCGGTCCACAGATAGTCGACACCGTGCTCCATCGCAAAAAAGAACAGCCAGACCGCGGCGCCTGCGAACGCACCGGTCACGGCAACGCTAACTAAAAACAGCGCACGGTTTTTGGGTTTTGCAAGACTATCCATCGGGACCTCCCGTGGTCAAATTCGGCAAAGATACGTTTTATTGTAGAGCGAGCGTTGCCCGAACGAGCCAACCGTCTGCGCCGCAAACGGCACCATTGGGAGTCATAGTGGGGCAGGCTCAAGACTTATCCGTTGATAATCGAGGCAATCTCGCGCAAATCGTCGGCAAAGTAGATGCCGTGCTGGCGCCTCGGGCTCGAAAGCCCTTTATCAATCATGTGCTCGAGCAACGCCTTAAGATCGTTGTAGTAGCCCCCAAGGTTGTACAGAATGCACGGCGCATCGAGATGCCCCAACGACACGGCGGACATGACCTCGGCAATCTCCTCGAGCGTACCCGTCCCACCGGGAAAGGCGATGAACGCGTCACCGAGCTCAATCATCTTGGCCTTGCGTTCGGCCATGTCACTCGTCACGATAAGGTCGTCGATACCGTCATGTTGAAACTCGGCCTCGATAAAAAAGCTCGGCTCCACACCGGTCACGTGTCCGCCGGCATCGAGCACGCTATCGGCGAGCGCGCCCATCAGCCCCGACTTGGACCCGCCGTATACCAGCGCGTGGCCGTTGGAGCCAATCCATGTGCCGAGCTGCTGCACCGCAGGCAGAAACGCCGGGTCGTTACCGACGCTGGCGCCCAGGTATACCGTGATATTCATATTCAGCCCCCTTGTTGTGACGCGCGGCGCCCGCCCTAGCGTTGGCGTCGGCGATATTCGCGCACGCGGCGCGACAGGTCGGCGAGCTCATCGCGATCGAGCTCTTCCAGATGCTCAAGATCGTCCATAAAGCGCGCCATGGTGTCCTTTTGGCGCATCTTGATGAGCGTATTGCAGTAGTTCACCGCCACGCCCGTGAGCATGGCGATGTAGAAGATGCTGATGACGCTCAAAACGACGGTGATAGCGCGGGCAACCGGCGTTTCGGCCGGGATATCGCCAAAGCCGATCGTCGATACGGTCTCAAAGCTAAACCAGAGGCCATCGCCAAACGTAAGGGTCGCAGGGTCGGACAGCCAGACGGCCGTCGAGCACAGCAGGTAGAAGATAAGGAACAGGCCGGTGATGCGCGCAAAGCCAGCCTGGCGCAACACGTCGGCAAGCGTCCTCAACTTGTTCATCGCGACCCCTTTTCCCAAGCGTCCAATCATGTTCGTTCGGTATTGTCCCACACTCGGCACTCGAGAACGCTCCTTTTGTGCTGGCAGAAAGGGACTGTCCCCAACCGCCGGCACATAAGGAACGTCCCTAAGTGCCAACTCCGGCAAAGAGTGTCCCCGGCGACTAGTCGTTTAAGAACGTCCCCAATGACTACTACAACTGCCGGACAGATTGGGAACGTCCCTAAGTGCCGGATGTTAGGCAAGCTGAGCTGGTATCCTTATGCGGTATTATCTCGACTCGATAGGATTGCCTGTGAAACCTTCCGCCGTCCTTCGCTTAGCCCTATATCGCACCCTAGCCGTCGCGCTTGCTGCGCTCACACTACTGAGCGCCGTCATGCCCACCCCAGCCTTTGCCGCCGACTCCGACCAGCAGGTCAAGACGGTCCGCGTTGGCTGGCTCGTCAACAACAAAGGCTTCCAGGAAGGCACGCCGGGCGAGCGCCTCTCGGGATGGGGCTACGAGTACCTCCAGACCCTCTCGTATTACACAAAGGGCTGGCAATACGAATACGTTAGCGGCACCTTCTCCGAGCTTATGGACATGCTCGAGGCAGGCGAAATCGACCTCATGCCCAACATCTCGTATTCGGCAGAACGCGAGCAGAAGCTGCTCTTTTCCTCGAACCCCGAGGGCACCGAGCGCTACTACATCTACGCCAGGCCCGACCGCGACGACCTGGCCAAGGGTGACCCCCAGGCGCTCCAAGGCCTCACCATCGGCTGCAACTCTGGCGTTATGCAAACTATCGTCGGCCAGCAGTGGCTCGCCGACGAAGGCGTTACCTGCACCTATAAAGAAATCGACACCGGCAGTGCCCTCTTTGAGGCGCTTGCAGACGGCGAGGTCGACGCCGTCATCATGAACGACACCATTTCGTCGCCCGATGCGTCACCCATGTTCTACGTAGGCTCGAGCGACTACTATTTTGCCGTTCCCAAAAGCCGCCCTGATCTGATGAACGACATCAACGCCGCCATGACGACCATCGCCCGCGATAACCCGCGCTATAACGAGGAAGTCAAATCGAGTTACTCGACCCAAAACAGTGGCTCGTCATCGCTCACCGGCCCCGAGACCACCTGGCTCAAAGAAAACGGCAATACCATCACGATCGGCTATCTTAAAAACCAACTTCCCTACTGTACGCAAAATGACGACGGCGAGATGGAAGGGTCGCTCGCCTCGCTTGCAACGACGTTGCACGACAAGTTTGGCATTACGGTCAAAACAATCGCACTCTCGAGCAACAAACAAATGATCAAAGCCCTTTCCAACGGGACCATCGATGTCGCCCTGCCGTTGTTTCGCGACTACTGGCTCGCCGAGCAGACAGGGGTCATCCAGTCAAACTCGATGGGAACGGTTTCGCTGACCGCCATTCACAGTGGCAAAAACCTGAACAGCGACCTTAAGAACATCGCTTGTACAAAGAGCACAATCGTTAACCGTTTTGAGCTCGAAAGTCTCTTTCCGAACGCAACGGTAACCGAGTATTCGAATGACGGCGAGGTGCTCAAAGCCCTCGATGAGGGGAAGGCACGTTGCATCATTGTCCCCAGCACGCGCCTGGAAACTCTCCGCGACATCTACGACATCGAGGATTTCGAAACACAGGAACTCACCAACACGGCACAACTATCGTGTTTAATTTCGCGCGGCAAGCCCGAGCTGCTGGGAATCATCAATAAGGGCATCGTCAATGCAGGTGAATCGCTCTCTGCAAACAGCTATTTCCCCACATCGTACTCGGCGCAAGAATCGGATGCGTTCCGACTTCTCTACCGCAACCGCATCGTCATTGCGGCAGTCGTCATTTGCATTTTGCTCACCGGCATCGTCATCCTTGTCTGGTCGCTTTACCGCGCACAGGAGGAACGGCAGAAAGCCGATGCCGCCAACGCCGCCAAAACCGCTTTCCTCACGCGCATGAGCCACGACATCCGCACGCCGCTCAACGGCATCCTGGGCCTTATCGAAATTGAGGAATTGAGAGAAGGCGACATGCAGGTCGCCCGCGAAAGCCGCGCCAAGGCGCGCGTTGCCGCCAATCACCTTCTGTCACTGATTAACGACATCCTCGAGATGGGCAGGATCGAGGAGCGCAAAGTGACGCTCGAGCACGAATCATTCAACCTTAAAGAGCTGTGCGACAATGCGCTCGTACTGTGCAAGCTCCGCGCATCGGACCGCGGCATAACCATGCTCGACACCAGCGAGCCCTACGCTGTCGACCAATATATGATCGGCAGCCCCACCCATATTCGGCAGATCCTTGTCAACCTGCTCGACAACAGCATCAAGTACAACAAGCACGGAGGCACCGTCACGTTCTCATCGACCATCAAACCGGTCGACGACGAGCACGCCGTGTTTTGCTTTAGCGTCTCGGATACCGGCATTGGTATGACATCCGAGTTTTTGGCACACATTTACGAGCCGTTTGCCCAGGAAGGCGACGATGCGCGCAGCAAGTTCCAAGGAACCGGCATTGGCATGTCTATCGTCAAATCGCTCATCGATATGATGGGCGGCACGATTGAGATTTCGAGTGAGGTTGGCGTGGGGAGTACGTTTGACGTCCGGATTCCGCTCGATATCGACAAGAACCCTCAGATAAAAGAATGTGCAGACACGCAGGTAAGCAGCTGCTCGCTCGCCGGCATGAACGTCCTTTTGGCAGAAGATAACGAGCTCAATGCCGAGATTGCCCAGGCTCTGCTCGAAAGCGAGGGCATCGTCGTAACTCGCGCCGCCGACGGCAACGAAGCGGTCGACCTATACGTTGGCCGTCCCGCGGGTAGCTTCGATGCGATTCTAATGGACATCATGATGCCGGGCATGGACGGCTACGAGGCAACCCGCGCGATCCGCCTGAGCGAAAAGGCCGATGCGGCCGACATCCCCATCATCGCGCTCACCGCCAACGCCTTTGCCGAAGACGCCAAGGCGGCACACGACGCCGGCATGAACGCCCATCTGCCCAAACCGCTCGACTTTAACAAGCTCAAAAACATACTCGCCCGCATCAAGAAAAACGGAACTGTTTCGCTATAGTTTGTGCCCAACTGCCATGCACAGTTAGAAAGGAAGCCGACGATGTTTAGGCCCCTGCGTCGAAAGAAACGCGCCATCACTGACGAGGAAGCACGTGAACTGCTGACCACCTGCAAGCGCGGCGTCTTTGCCGTCAACGGCGACGATGGCTACCCGTATGCCATTCCCGTCAACTACTTCTTTGACACCGAGCACGACAAGATTTATTTCCATGGCGCCAAGGCTGGCCACAAGGTCGATTCACTCAGGCGTGATGACAAAGTCTGCTTTACCGTTTACGGCAACGAGTGGTACAAGGACGATGACTGGGCTCCCTATGTTATGAGTACCGTGGTCTTTGGCCGTTGCCGTCTGGTAGATGAGGCCCCCGCGTTTATCGAGGACAAAGTCCGCCAGCTCGCGCTTAAGTATTACCCTTCCGCCGAAGAAGTCGAGGAGGAAATCGCCAAAGACATCAAGGGCGTCCAACTCTATGAGATTTCGATTGAGCACCTTTGCGGCAAGCAGATTCAAGAAAAGTAGCGAATGCGGAAAACGCGCTCGCTACCCTCTGCGCCCCATGTGCCCACGCATTTTGACGGCGTGGGCACATGGGGCAGCACTCGAATCGAGCGCCCCCTATACCCCAAAAACGTAGCGGTCCAGGCGCTCACACGCCTCCTTTACCCGCGAAAGCGGCAGCGCCAGATTCACGCGAATGTGGCAGGGTCCGTGGAACGGACGGCCGTCCTGATACCCCACGCCCACGCGCGCCCCCTCGTCGAGCAACCACTGAATATCGCGGCCATGCTCGCGACACCACTCGGTGCAGTCCAGGAACACCATGTACGTGCCCTGCGGGCGCGAATAGGACACGCCCTCAAAATGCTCGTCCACGTAACTGCAGAAGTACTCGATATTACCGGCAAGCACCTGGTTGAGCTCATCAACCCACTCGTAGCCTTGCGGCTGGTAGGCACCGATAAGCGCATGCATGGAGAGGACATTCATCTCGTTGTAGTGGGTCTTGTTGGACACGGCGCACACGCGGTCGCGCAGCGTCTCGTTATAGATGATGTGGTAGCTGCCGACCAGGCCCGCCAGGTTAAACGTCTTGCTGGGCGCGTAGAGGGCAACCGTGCGCATGCGGGCATCCTCGCTCACCGACTGCGTCGGGATATGCTTGTGACCCGGTAGGATGATATCGGACCAAATCTCGTCCGATATCACCACGCAATCGTGCTGGCGATAGATGTCCATGGCGCGTTCGATCTCATCGCGCTCCCATACGCGGCCGCAGGGATTGTGCGGCGAGCAGAACACCGCGGCATGGATGTGGTTTTGGGCGAGCTTTTGCTCCATGTCCTCAAAGTCCATACGCCACACGCCTTGGTCGTCGAGCCTAAGCGGGCTGTGGACAATGCGATAGCCCGCGGCTTCGATAGACTTGGTAAAGCCGATGTAGGTGGGGCTGTGGACCAGCACCGCATCGCCCGGCTGGACGTACGCGCGCAGCGTCGACACGACACCGCCCAGCACACCGTTTTCGTAGCCGATATGCTCCGGCGCCAAGCCCTCAACGCCGTTGCGACGGCTCTGCCATTCGATGATGCGGTCAAAGTACTCGTCGCGCGGATCGAAATAGCCAAACATGGGATGCTGGGCGCGCTGAATGATGTGCTCCTGAACCGTGGGCACCGTGGCAAAGTTCATGTCCGCTACCCACATGGGGATGCGGTCGAAGCCCTCGTCGGGTGCGTTCGGAGCCATACCGGGAATCTCACCCCAGGAGTCAACGGCGATGGAGTCCATTCCGTGGCGGTCGATAAGCGAGGTAAAGTCGTATTTCATGCTGAGCTCCCGTGCAAAGCGGATTGTTTTGGTAGGCGTTATTGTCCACCAGCGTGGGCGGTTTTGCACGGGTTTTGGCGTTGAATTTGGCGGATGCGGGCGGGTCGCCGGCTAGCCCCGTGTGTCGTTGACGGCGGTTACCGTCAGCCTGGTTCCGTCAACCGTAAACGATATGTCGAGCCCGGCGTAGGCCAGATGGTACACACGGTTTGGCTCGTGCTTGCTGCCCGCGCGGCGCGGATCTTGGCGAAGGACCTCGACCAAGCCGGGGAGCTTTGCGGGCGGGATCATCTCCTGCAGCGCTTGCGGAAACTCGATGTCGAGCTCTTGCCACGGCGCGTCCTCAATCCAGCCGCCGGTCGCGTCCGGGTGACAGTCTGCAAACGGAATGTAGGGCTTGATATCGTAGATGGGCGTGCCGTCGCGCAGGTCGGCCCCCAACACATGGATGATAGGACCGTCGTCGGTAAGCTCGACACGATCGAGTTTGACGCAGGTAAGACCGATGGGATTGGGGCGAAACGGACTGCGCGTGGCAAACACGCCCACACGCTCGGCTCCGCCCAGACGCGGCGGACGCACGGTTTTCGACCATTTTGCGTTTGTGCCGGACCTGTCCTGCGTTTTGGCATCGGCGGCAATATCCTTAGCCGTGCCGCCGGGCGTGCCGTTTTCGAAGCGCCAGAGCAGCCATAGGTGAGAGAAGGAGTCCAGACCCTCAACCGCTGCGTTGGAGGCAAATTCCGGCTCAAAAACGATGCGTCCCTGCAGGTGAGGCGCCAAAAAGCTGTTGCGCGGGATGCCGAACTTCTGCGGCAGGTCGGTATGTATGTGTGCGATAGGTTCCATGTCGGTCATTGTACGGCACAGGCGCGCGGGGCGCAGGCTGCGATTCTCTCTCATCGTCATCTGCATGCAACCAACGGTTGCTTGGAAGGACATCGGCTGCCGCGTATGCTTAAGCCAACAAGCACCAGAAAGGAGCCGTCATGGCCTTTGCAGAAAAACTCATCGCCGTCCGCCGCGCCAACAACCTTACCCAAGAGCAGCTCGCCGCCAAGCTCTACGTCACGCGCCAAGCCGTGAGCCGTTGGGAGCGCGGCGAAGTCACCCCGGGCATCGATATGATGAAGCTCATTGCCGCCGTTACCGGAGAGCCGCTGTCGCACCTGCTCGAAATGCCCGAGCACTATTGTCAGAGCTGCGGCATGGTGCTCACGCCCGACGACTGCGGCACCGATGCCGCGGGCGCCACGACCGACCATTACTGCAAGTGGTGCTACGACCGCGGCAAGTACACCTACGACACCACAATGGAAGCAATGATCGAGGATTGTGCCCCGCGCCTGGCACAAAACACCGGCATGTCGCTCGATGAAGCCGTCTCGCTCATGGGCGCCGTGCTGCCGCAACTGGAGCGCTGGCGCTCCGTGCAAGAAAACGAGGAGCGCTACGGTGCCGAGGCGCGAGCGCGCTATGGCGACGAGGCGATCGACGCCGCAAACGAAGCACTGCTGGATATGGATCCCGAGACATGGAACGACATGAAAGAACTTGAACGCGCTATTCTGGGCCAGCTCTCGATTGCCATGGGCGACGGCGATCCAAAGAGTAACGAAGCCCGCAAGCTTGTCGCAATGCACCGCCGATGGATTGGCCTTAACTGGGGACACGAGCCCCAGGACGAAGCATACCTGGGCCTCGCCAATGGTTATCTTGCCGACCAGCGCTTTGTTGACTACTACGACAAGCCCTGCGGCACCGGAGCCACGGCGTTTCTGGTACAGGCAATCGAGTCGTCGTTGACGCGTGCATAGACCGCGGCGGCTTTGGGTATTTCAATCGAAACCTCAACCGATTGGAGGCCCATGGCTACTGATCACGAGCTCGCGCTCTACGTTATGACCGGCTGCCCGTATTGCATAAAGGTCAAGCGTTTCCTGGCCGATAACGGCGTGACCATCCCCGAGCGCAACATCTCGACCGATACCGAAGCCGAGCAGGCACTCATCGCCATCGGCGGAAAACGCCAGGTTCCCTGCCTGTTTATTGACGGCGCACCGCTCTACGAGTCGGGCGACATCATCGCGTGGATACAGAAGAACCTGCTCTAGTACGCAATTGCAGTCGGCTCGCCCCGACGTCCAAGCCCATACGACCCAAACATGTACGCCAGCATCCAAAGTTGACGTTTTTCGACATCTTTGGATGCTAGTGTACAGCTTTTTGCATGGGCCCGGCACAGGCAGCCATTGGGCTTCAACGCTCTCCATCGCTCTATTCCCGGCATCAGCCAAAAGGTGCTCTCGTCAAGCCTAAAGGAAATGGATGCCGTGGGGCATACCGCTCCACGGTTACCTTTTTGTGCCTTCTTTTTTAAAAACGATCCAGGCTGCACACTACTGTCAGACACACCCGAATCAATTGGACAGGAGGCCAGCCATGAATCAAGCCGAGCGTCGTGTTTGGCTTATCAACGCATTGCTCGATGAGCGACCGGATGGACGCGACGTTGCCGTTCCTGCCGGAGCCGACGAGCAGCGTGATTTGCTCAGAGCCCTTATGAACGTGCGGCCGCCCGAAGCGCTTACGACAGAAACCCTCGACGTCCAGGACGCCTACCTGCATCAGCGAATTGTTGAGCGCGGCGGAGCGACCGATGCCGGCACACTCCCCTACCGCAATCACGTTGCCGTCTGGCGCGGTGACATCACACTGCTTAAAGCCGACGCCATCGCCAACGCCGCCAACAGCCAAATGCTCGGCTGCTTTGTGCCGGGGCACCACTGCATCGACAACGCCATCCACACATACGCCGGCATGCAGCTACGTCTGACGTGCGCCAACCTCATGTGTAAGCAGGGGCATGAGGAACCGACCGCACGCGTTAAGGTCACGCCAGCGTTTAGCCTGCCGAGCAGCCACATCTTTCACACCGTCGGCCCCATCGTGCCCAGCCATAAGCCCGGCCCGCGCGAAGAATTGCTACTACGCCGTTGCTACACCAGCTGTCTGGACGAAGCGACACGCCAAGGGCTCGACACGCTTGCATTCTGCTGCATCTCGACGGGCGTCTTTGGCTATCCCCAGCAAGCCGCCGCGCGCGTTGCCGTCGATACCGTTCGTCATCATCTAGACCATAACGACTCCAACCTTAAGGTGATCTTCAATGTATTTCTCGCGTCTGACGAATCAATCTACCGTGAGCTTCTCCAAACAGATCGCTAAGCTCCAAGCCGCACTCGATGCATCCGACGCCGTGATAATCGGTGCCGGCGCGGGTCTTTCCACCGCGGCTGGCTACACCTATTCGGGCGAACGCTTCGAGAAGCTCTTTGGCGACTTCGCTGCACGCTACGGCTTTGCTGACATGTACTCCGGCGGCTTCTACCCCTACGACTCGCTCGAGGAATACTGGGCATTTTGGAGCCGCTATATTGAGTGCAACCGATATGACCCCATACCCAAACCGGTCTATGAGCAGCTCCTGGACCTACTGCGCGACCGCGATTACTTTGTGCTGACCACAAACGTAGACCATTGCTTCCAGCGCGCCGGCTTTGATAAGCAGCGGCTCTTTTACACGCAGGGCGACTATGGTTTATTCCAGTGCAGTAAGCCCTGCTGTCAGGAAACTTGGGACAACGAAGGACTTGTACATTGCATGGTCGGCGCCCAACAGGACCTGCGCATTCCGTCTGCACTTGTGCCCCGTTGTCCCCACTGTGGTTCCCCGCTTACGATGAACCTGCGCGCCGACGATACGTTTGTGCAGGATAGGGGCTGGTATGCTGCGGCCGATCGCTACCAGGATTTCCTGCGCCGCCACAGCAATATGCGCATTCTGTTCTTTGAGCTTGGCGTAGGCGGCAATACGCCCGTCATCATCAAGTACCCGTTTTGGCAGATGACCGCCAAAAACGAGCGCGCCACGTACGCATGTATCAATTTTGCCGAGGCAGTCGCTCCGGCAGAAATCGCCGATCGGAGCATCCTGATCGACGCCGACGCGGAACGTGTATTGGACGCACTTGCCGTCCAAGTCGTCGGATAACGAGGGCGATACCGCCTTCAAACATGTACGTCAGCATCCAAAGTCGACATTTTCCGACATCTTTGGATGCTGACGTACAGCTTTTTGCAACATAGTCGTTTAAGAACGTCCCCAACGCCCACATTTAGCCGCAAAAGCGGGCAGCGGGCGCAAGCGGCTGCTCGCGAAAGACGCGCTCGACAGCAGCGCGGTATTCATCGACCTTTTTGGTCTTGCGAACGAGCTTGTGAACGGTCGCGGGATCGGCGAAGGCGCATTTGGCGTAGAACCACCACTCTTTCATGCGAAAGACCGCGTTGCCCCCAATCTCGTCCGCATAAGCCGCAAACAGCATGTCGTGGAAGCGTTGCAGCTCAGCGGCGGTGGCGGCAGGGCCGCCCTTAACCATGCGAGCCAGCGCGGGATTCGCAAGCAAGCCGCGCCCCAACATTACGTGGCGTGTTCCGGGATAGGCTTCCACCAGCGCATCCATGTCCTCAAGATCAAAAATATCGCCGTTGTATGCCACAGGAAACGGTGCCCGCTCCAGCGTCTCGCCGTAAAACTCTTTGCGCGGCGAGCCCGTATAACGGTCCTTTTGCACGCGCGGGTGCACAATCAGCTCTGCTAACGGCATGCGACAGTAGAGGTCGAGCACGCGCTTGTACTCGTCGTCGCTTTCCAACCCCAACCTGGTCTTGACCGACACCGGCAAGGGCGAGCGGTCGCACACGTCGCTCAAGAACACCTCGAGCCCATCCAGGTTGCGCAGAAAGCCCGAACCCTTGCCTTTGGCAACAACCGTACCCGAGGGGCAGCCAAGGTTGAGATTGACCTCGCGGTACCCCATCTCGGCGAGCACCTGCGCCGCCCACACAAACTCGTCCGCATTCTTGGACATCAGCTGAGGTACTACGTTAAGCCCCTGGTTATTGGCAGGATCGACCTCTTTAAACGCCTTGCCACCAAAGCGGTTGCCCACCCGCGGCGGCGGCAAAAACGGCGTGTAATAACAATCGAGCGCGCCAAAGCACTCCGCATGCACGCGACGGAACACATGCCCGGTAATCCCCTCCATGGGGGCCAGCGATAAATTCATCAACATCCACTCTCAAATCAATGTGACAAAGGGACAGTCCCTTTGTCACATCCCATTCAAGCGGTTCAGGAACTCTTCGCAGGCGCGAGAACGCAGGCGATATTTTTTCCACACCAGATACGATGCAATGGTGAAGGGGCAAAAGGGCAGTCCCTTTGCCCCAAGTGCCGGCTACCGGACGCAAGCTAGTTGCCGTTCGCGAACGCCGCCCATATTTCGAGGTCTAATACTTTTCCCGAGAAGTGAACGGCTGTATTTGGACTCCCGAAGCATTGACATTTTTAGGCGTCAAAACCGCAGGATTTGACTGGCAAAACCGCAGGAAATTGTACGCCAAAAGTGTCGATGCTTCGGGAGTCCGTTTTCACTCGTTCACTTCTCGGGAAAAGTATTAGACCTCGATTCCGCAGTCCCCGATGTGACAAAGGAACAGTCCATTTGTCACATTCAGAATTGACCCCCCCCCGCAATAGCTCATCGATGGCGGGATTCTCTATACTGAGTCACATATGACGGTATCGCGCCAAAGGAGAACACCGTGACCACGTCGCAGATATCCCTGCTCGCGCTCATCTTGGTTGGGGGCATCGGCATCCTGCTTATCGGAGTGAGCGCGCTCATGAAGGCCGCCGCCCGCAAGAAAGCCAAGGCCTGTACCGCCGTGACCATGGGGACGGTCATCGACCATCGCTTTATGGGTGAAGGCAGAATGAATCCCGTTTTGGAATACACCGTCGACGGCACGCAATACCGCGCGAAAAAACAATTCCGTGGCATAAAGACCAAAAGCTTGTCGGGACTCCCCATCCGCACGCAAGCCACCGACTACGAAGACGCCAAGGGCTGGCTGCACGTGCAGACAGGCCCCATCGCCCGCCTAGGCACCCTCGCGGAGCAGCTTTGGCCCCTCGGTAGCCAAATGACCGTGTACTACAACCCCAGCAACCCAGACAAAAGCTATGTCGAACGCCCCATCGTGGGCAACTTTGCCACACTGATGTTTAACATCGCAGGCTTCTTGCTCATCGCGATGAGCATCTTGCTCTATGTTCTTATCCAGCGCTAGCTCAAACTGATGCGCCCCGCGCCCCATGCGCCGCAACGACCGTTACGACACCAAGGATCAGCCATGGCAACACTTTCCGAACAAGAACGTAAGCGCATCCAGCGATACTGCATCTGTCCCAAGGTTGCCGGCGCGGCGCTTGCCATGGCATTCGTGCTGCCCTTATTGATTATTCCTTTCGAAATGATCGACGACATCGTCTTCCATCACGAAGGCTTCCAAGAGACGGGCATGATGACCGCCTTGGTGCTCACCGCCATCGAGCTCGTCATATTCTGCTACTGTGCCCTCGCGCCGCGTTTTGGCATGCGCGGCAAGCAGTGGAAGGAAATGCAGAACCGGCTCGCCATCGAGCAGAGCGAGAAAGACCGCTCGGCACAAATCGCAGGCGTTGTTGGCACGCAGGCCGCCGCACGCCTGCTCAAGAACAGCGACAACGAGACCGCACGCAACCTGGGCGGCGCGGCAGAAGTCGCCGCTGCCGTAGGCGCCGTCGCCACCGCGGCAGACGTGCTTGCCGAAAGCTTCGCCAACGCAAGGGCCATGGCAGAGGCCTGTGGCGTGCCTGTCCCCCGTGCAAAGAAGTGGGTCGTCGCGCTTGTGGCGCTGCCCCTCGCGATCGTGTGCGGTGCCTATATCCCGCAGCTGGCGCAGGGAAACATCGAGATGCAGGAGAACGCCGCGGCCGCGGCCGAGCAAATTGCCATCGCCCGCAAGACGCTAGGACCCGCATGCGAGTACGTGTCCGCCGATGACCCTTACGAGCGATATCAAGATTACGGCTATCACGTCCGCGGCTACCTTCACGACGGCGACTCCGATACCCAGAAGACCTATACGTACCTGGATTTCGACAACAAGGGAACGCTCAAGGAAGTGAGTTACATAGCAGAGATCGACCCCGACGCGAGCCTTGAGGACAACCTCGCCCGCATCGAGCTCGACTTGGACGAACTTTCCTCTGTCGTCCAAACCGTAGACGTCAAGACCGTGAGTCCCGAGCTCCTAGCACCGCAAAAGCTCCCCGAAGAGTTTAGGCAGGCTTTTTTGAACGGTTCGCTCTACGAGAGAATCTCCATCAGGACGAGTGACAACCCCATCAAAACGTACTATTCGTTTGACACGGATCCCGAGGATGAATTTGACGAGTACACCCATCCAAGCATCCGTATCACATTGATGGGCAAAACGAGCTAGCCACCCAATGTGACAAAGGGACTGTCCCTTTGTCACATTATTCGGAGCGCAGGGCTTCCACGGGGTCTTTTTTGGATGCGCTGCGGGCAGGCAGTAGACCGGCAACGACCGTCAGCAGCACCGAAATTGCAATGAGCACCAACGCATCCTGCACGGGCAGACTCATTAGGTTGGGGACCTGTTTGGCCGCAAGCGCCCAGGCATTGACCGGGAAGCTCACGGCCACCACGACGACAATAGCAAAGACGCCGGCAATGAGGCCCTCGATACATGTCTCGGCATTGAATACGTTTGCCACGTTGCGCTTCGACGCGCCGATCGCGCGCAGGATGCCAATCTCCTTTTTGCGCTCCAGTACGCTGATGTAGGTGATGATGCCGATCATGATGGAGCTCACCACCAGGCTGATGCTCACAAATGCGATGAGCACCAAGCTGATGGTGTTCACGATATCGGTCACCGAACCCATGATGATGCCCATGTAGTCTGTGTACGTAATTGCCCGATCATCGTGGCCAGCGGCTTTGACCTGCTTGTTGTACGCATCGATGTGATCGAGCACGCGCTCCTTGGCCTCAAAGTCGCGCGGGAAAATCTTAACCGAGATGGGGTCCGCCTCATCCGCATAGCCCAACGTGGTCAGATTGTTGTCGTAGGTGAGCTTCGAAGCCTTGGCATAGCTCATCATGAGCGAACTCAGGTCCTCGGCATCCATGTTGAAATGGATAGCACGAGCAAAGGCGCTCGCATCCACACGCATAGCGCTCGCCAGGTTGGCAAAACTCGAAGACATCTGCGTCGCCATCTGGCCCATGAGCCCCGCCGCGCCCGCCTTGAGCTGGGATGATACCGTCGACGCAATCTGATTGCTGATCGACTTCATCACCTGATCCATAGCCTGCTGCAGATACGGAGCCAGCTGTTTTTGCACATAGTCGGTCATCGCCTGCTGGAGACGCTCTGCCAGGGCATCGCCGCCGAGCGCCTTCAATTGAGCCAGGCATTGCTGCGCCGCGGCATCATGCTCAAGATACGTCGAGAATGCGGCAGCGAGCCTTGATGCGTCCTTAAGATCTTCGGACGACAGTGCCTTAAACTGATCAGACTGCAAAAAGCCCTCAAACAGCTGGTTGGCAAGCGTTCCCACCTGCTGCATTTGCTCGGGCGTGAGCTCCAGACCGTCAAAGACGCCCGAGAAATCTGGAGCCGGCGCTTTGGCCATGATGTCGCTGAAGTCGATATCCTTGCCTACGCCCGAAAGGTCAATATCCAACCCGGACAAATCAAGACCCGACAGGTCCATACCGCCGGCTGCACCCGAGAGCACAGATGTATCGAACGAAAACGCACTCTTCAGCGCCGCCTCGTCCACACTAAACATGCTGCCCAGATCCACGCCTTGCTTGGCCTCGCCCTGCAGTTCATCGAAAGTTTTGCCCGTAAAGACATCCGTCTCGGGGTGGGCAAGCTGCTCCTGCACGATCTGCGAATCGGCAGCGCGCTCCATAAGCTGGCGAGTCAGCGCATGCGTGTAGGCAATGCCCGGGGTCAATGCGCTCGCGTTGGCCGTCTCGTTAGGTCGCACCACGCCCACGATGCGCACGTCAATACCGTCGGCAACCTTGGCCGTCATAAAGTCGGCATCGCCAGACATGTCAGTCCACATGCCGGTCTCTTCGTTTTTGCGATAGGCATCGGCCGGCGACAACACCTTAAACGTGGTAGACAGCGCATCGTCGTAGGTAAAGTCGGTGCCGGTCTCGGGCGTTTCGACCCCACCGTCAGCCGTCATAGCGCTGTTTACCAGATCGTTGAGCTCATCGATATCCAGCGCACCGATGCTATAGAGCGTATAGTCGCCCACCGTGCCGCGGCTCGAAAGCACCATCACGGCTTCGTTAGCAGACGTGGGCCAATGACCGGCGACGACATCGTACTGGCTGTCGAGCAGGCTCTGGTCGTCAATCATCTCGTTAAAGACCGAGGTTCCCATGGATTCCATGCTCACTGTTGCCGCCGAGCTCGCGCCTCCGCTCATGGCCTCGGTCATGGCGTTGGGCACCAGCCGGACAGGCTTCTCATCGCCCTTGCCGGCACGATAGACAACCGGCGATACACCGTAGCCGTACTGAATGGCGTTGACCTCTTTATCGATGCCGTCGCCACCGGCATCGAGCCATGCCTTAAAGCTCGTCATGTCGTTGGACTTAACGCTCGCAAACATATCCTTTACGGCCGTGACCACAGGAATCTTATCGGTTCCCTTAGCCTTGCCGCCGGCACTGTCGTCGGACGAATCCACGTTTTCAGGCGAGTCATCATCCGTGCCCCCCTGTCCGCCCATCATAGACGACAGGTCGTAATCTTGTTTGGAAATCGTAAGCGGGTAGCTTGAGAGCGTGTCCTCCTCGACCTTTTTGATGTAGCCGTTTACGCCGTTGGAGAGCGCCAGAATCGCCGCGATGCCAATAATGCCAATCGAACCTGCAAAGGCAGTCATGGCCGTACGGCCCTTCTTGGTCATGAGGTTTCGGGCAGAAAGCCCCAGCGCCGTCATAAAGCTCATCGAGGTTTTGCGCGTGGGTTTTGCCTCGCGATGTGCGACCGTGGCCACATCAAAGGGGTCGGAATCGTCGGTGACCTTGCCGTCCGCCAGGCTGACGATGCGCGTGGCGTACTGGTACGCCAGCTCGGGATTGTGCGTGACCATGATGACCAGACGATCGCGCGCAACGTCCTTGAGCAAATCCATAACCTGCACGGACGTCGTTGAATCCAAGGCGCCGGTCGGCTCGTCAGCCAGCACAATCTCGGGGTCGTTGATCAAGGCGCGGGCAATGGCCACGCGCTGCATCTGCCCGCCCGAAAGCTGGTTCGGGCGTTTGTCAACGTGCTCGCCCAGACCAACCGTCTCGAGCGCCTTACGCGCACGCTGGCGGCGCTCGGCATGTCCCACGCCCGTGAGCGTAAGCGCCAGCTCCACGTTTTCCAAAATGCTCTGGTGCGGAATGAGGTTGTAGCTCTGGAACACAAAGCCGATGCGATTATTGCGATAGGCATCCCAATCGCGGTCGTTGAAGTCCTTGGTCGAGATGCCATCGATCAGCAGGTCGCCAGAATCGAAATGGTCGAGTCCACCAATGACGTTGAGCATCGTAGTTTTACCCGAACCCGAGGGACCCAGGATGGCTACAAACTCGTTATCGCGAAAAGACAGGCTTACGCTGTCGAGCGCTACCTGCGTAAACGACTGCGTAACGTACCTTTTGCAAATAACTCTGAGATCCAGCATGGACGGCAACCTCTCTCGCGCGGGCGCGCTCGCCCGCTCCCCCGCCGTTCACGTTCGGCGCGTTTGTCCTACTCTATCCTCATTTTTGGCCGATACCAGTGAGGAATGTAACGAACCGCGCCAAAAAACGAACGGGACAGCACGCCGCATGGCGCACCATCCCGCATATAACATCCCCGATGCGACAAAGAGGCTGTCACTTTGTCACATTCCAATGCGCGCTACTTTTCGAGCCCGCACGGCATAACGTTAGCGCTGCCGCGGCGAGCCTCAGTCACGGCTGCAAAGAAGCGATAGCCGCCCGAGAAGTTAAAGCACTCAAAGCCATGCTGCGCCAAAATGCGGCAAGCAATGTAGCTGCGAATGCCGCTCTGGCAAATCACGTAGACCGGCTTGGCCCGGTCGAGCTCGCTCAGGCGATTGCGCAGATCATCGACGGGAATGTTTACGAAACCATCGATATGCCCGCGCTCATACTCCCCTTCCGTACGAACATCGAGCAGCTGCACGCTGCCATCGCGTGGCAAGTTGGGCTCATCCTCCCAATGCCACTGCGCCAGTATGCCGCGATTGAGGTTCTCGATCATAAAGCCCGCCATATTGACGGGATCCTTCGCCGATGAATACGGCGGCGCGTATGCTAGGTCCAAATCCTTAAGCCTATCGCCGCGCATGCCTGCCTGGATGGCAGTCGCCAGAACGTCGATACGCTTGTCCACACCATCGATGCCCACGATTTGCGCACCCAGCAGGCGCAATCCCTGCTTCTCGAAGACAACCTTCATGGTCATGGGCGTTGCACCCGGATAATAACCCGCATGCGAACCGGGCGACAGGACCACGCTGTCGCAGTCAATTCCCGCCGCGTGTGCCGCCTTTTCGGATAGTCCCGTGCTTGCCGCCGTCAAGTCGAATACCTTGATAACCGATGAGCCCAACGATCCGAGGTAGCAGCTGTCCATGCCGGCTATGACATCGGCGACGACACGCCCCTGCTTGTTGGCGGGGCCGGCGAGCGAAATGACCGCGTCCTCGCCGGTCACCTGATGCGTGACCTGCACGGCATCGCCCACGGCATACACGTCGGCAGCAGAGGTCTCCATGCGGTCGTTGACCACAATAGCCCCCTTGATGCCCAGTTCGAGCCCCGCCTCTTGCGCCAGATGGCTCTCAGGTGCCACGCCAATGGCAAGCAGCACCATATCGGCTCCGATAGGGTCATCGCCCGCAACATGGGTGACAACGCGGCCATCAACTTCCTCAAAACCTGTCACATCGGCCTTGAGGCGCAGATCGATACCGTGCTCACGCACCTCGGTATGCAAAAGGGTCGCCATGTCGTAATCCAGGTTGTTCATAAGCTGGACGGGACGCTGCAGAAGGGTCACCTGGAGCCCCAGCTCGCACAGATTCTCCGCCGTCTCGACGCCAATGAAGCCGCCGCCGATCACGACGGCACTGCTCGGTCGCCGCTCTCGAACATAGCTGTGAATACGCAGCGTGTCCTCAACGGTGCGTAGGCTAAAGATTTTATCCGAGTCGATGCCCGGCAACGCAGGGCGGATCGGCTTTGCACCCGGCGACAGGATGAGCTTGTCATACGTCTCGACAAATTCCTCGCCCGTCAGCATATTGCGAACCTCGACCGTATGCGAATCGGGATGGATGGCAAACACCTCGTGACTCGTCTTGACCGCAATGCGAAAGCGATCCCAAAAGCCCTTGGGAGACTGCAGCGTCAATGCGCTCTCTTCTTCTATCACGCCGCCAATGTAGTACGGAAGCCCACAATTGGCATACGATACAAAACCCGTGCGCTCAAAGATGACAATTTGGGCCTGCTCGTCGAGTCTGCGCAAACGTGCCGCCGCCGATGCGCCGCCCGCGACGCCTCCAACGATAACCACCTTCATAGCTAACGCACCACCTTTCCCGTGTAGCCGCTTATGCCGCCGATATTCTTGACACTGCCATACCCAGAACGCTTAAGAAAACTCACAGCTTGGTTGCTTCGCGCACCGCTCGGGCAATGCACGAAAAGCTGCGTGCCCTTTCGACGTATACCCATGATGCTACCCCGAAGCAGAAAAAAGAGTCGCTGTTTCCAGCGACTCCCCTTCAGTTGTCTGTCCCACGGACTTACTGTTCGCTCTTCGCGAGTGCCTGATCGATCAGTTTGTTGAGCGCCTCGCGCTGCTCAGCGGAGTTGATGCCGCCCATGATCGGCTCTCCCACAATGTTACCGTTCTGGTCGATCACGTAGGTGGTCGGGAACGAGTACAGGTTGGAGGTGAACTTTCCGGCCTCGCTGTCCGACTTAAACCAGATGTTCTTATACGTCACGCCCTTCTTGGAAAGCACGTCCTTGGCATCGGCCACCTCGTCTTTGTTGCCATCGAGCGTAAAGGAATTAACGCCCACGACCTGGCCGCCCTTCTCGGCAAGCTCCTTGTTGAGCTTCTCCAGATCGCCCAGCTCTCCCACGCACGGCTTGCAGGTGGTAAACCAGAAGTTCATGACGGTGACCTTGTTCTTGGAGAACAGCTCGTCGCTGTTTACATCGTTGCCGTCCAAGTCCTTGCCCTTAAAGCTGGGGAACTTCGTCTCCCCGCTCTCGCCGTTAGTCATGCCTGCGGTCGAGGCATCGACGCTCTCCCCCTCGCCGGGCGTGCTGCCGCATCCGGGGAACTCCTTCTCCAGCGCCATGAGCTTGTCCTCGATCTCCTTGACCTGCTGCGCGCCGGCCTTAAGCGTCTTAAGCTCGTCAGCCGCAAACTGATCCTTGGCGCCCTCGATGGTATCGAGCAAGAAGTCACCGTAGTTCTTGCCGTCCTCAATCATGGGAGTGTCTTTGTTGGCCGCAAGGAACACCTTTTCCCATAGGGCGTTATCGCTCGCAAAGATCTCGTTTTCCTTTTGCAGCAGCTGCTGGTACAGCTCGGCCGCCTCCTCGGCACTCGACGGCTTTTGCGCTATGAGCTCGGCAATCTGCGCATCGCCGCTCGTAGCACCCTTCGCGTCGCCCTTGGGGGCAGAGCACGCCGCGAGAGTCAGCGCCAGCACGGGCAGCATCAACAGAGCTGCAATTTTTGACAGTTTCATGGTTCCTCCGTTTATATCGAAACTTATATAGGTACCTATTTGTTTTCGCAGGCTTGCGTGGACTGCGCGGGTTTGTCGCCCGTCACACCCAGCCCATAGCGAAAGCTAATAGCATCGACGGGGCACGCGCCCACGCATTTGCCGCAACGAATGCACTCGGCATGGTCGGGCGTACGCGTAACGTCCACGTCCATTTGACACACCTTGGCGCACTTGCCGCACGAGACGCATTTGCACTGGTCAACCTGGATCCCCAGCAAAGACACCTTGTTCATGAGCGCATAAAATGCGCCGAGGGGGCAAATCCATTTGCAGAAGGGGCGATAGAACAGCACGCTCAGCACCGCAACCACAATGAGGATCGCGAGCTTCCAGGAAAAGAGCTTTCCCAGCGCGGAGCGGATTCCCACGTTCATGATGGACAGCGGAATCGCGCCCTCGAGCACACCTTGCGGGCAGATGTACTTGCAAAAGAACGGGTCGCCCATACCCACATCGTTAACCACCAAGACGGGCAGCAGCACCACGGCAAACAGCAGCACGGCATACTTGATGTACGTGAGCGGCTTGAGCTTTTTCGTGGAGAGCTTTTTGCTGGGAATCTTATGCAAAAGCTCTTGTAGCCATCCAAACGGGCACAAAAAGCCGCATACAAAACGTCCCAGCAGCACGCCGATCAGAATGAGCGTTCCGGTGACGTAATACGAGAAGCTAAACTTAGACGAGCCCACCACCGACTGAAACGACCCGATGGGGCACGCACCCGAGGCCGCTGGACACGAGTAGCAGTTGAGGCCCGGCACGCAGACGGCTTTGCCCGCTCCCTGGTAGATGCCGCCCTTGGCAAAGTTAGGCAGGTGAATATTGGTCGCAAGCGTCGCCGCCGCCTGAATCAATCCACGAAATCGCGCTAAAAGATGCGATGCAGTGTTTTTTCTTTTATCCAATTCCGATACACTCCAAGCACAGCCTGATTGCCTTGGCCAGCACGGCATCTGCCTCGCCGCGCATAATTCCAAAGCCAACCATGGCTACCCCAACGATCAGCAAAGCCACCTGCGCCACAGGCTTAATCGCTTTGAACAATCTGACCACTCCTTTCGTTTCGCGACCCATTGGACCATACCGACTATAAAATCCGTGTTAAGCGTGAATGATTATGCAAGGAGAACGTTATGCGCATCTTGGTCATCGAGGACGAGCGGGCGCTGTGCGATGCGATCGCACGCAGCCTGCGCAACTTGGCCTATAGCGTCGACTGCTGCTACGACGGGCAGCAGGCCCTCGATCTGCTCGATGTCGAGACCTTTGATCTTGTCGTGCTCGACCTTAATCTCCCCCATGTCGACGGCATGACCGTGCTCAGGCAACTCAGGACAGCTGATTGTGAGACCAAGGTGCTTGTGCTCTCGGCACGTGGCGAGGTCTCCGACAAGGTAGCGGGGCTCGATGCGGGCGCCAACGACTACCTCACCAAGCCGTTTCATCTTGACGAGCTTGCGGCAAGGATTCGCAGCCTTACCCTCAGACGCTTTACACAAAGCGACGTTGTTCTAACCTGTGGATCGCTGAGCTTTGACACCAAGGCGCGCCTCGCCACAGTGGGCGACGAGATCCTGTCCCTCACGCGCAAGGAGACCGGCATCTTGGAATACCTGATGCTTAACCAGGGGCGGCCGGTGAGCCAGGAGGAGCTCATCGACCACGTATGGGACAGCAGCGTCAACAGCTTTAGCAACGCGACCCGCGTGCACATCTCGTCGCTGCGCAAAAAGCTGCGCGGCGCGTTGGGGCACGACCCCATCCGCAACCGAATCGGCGAAGGCTACGTTATGGAGGATGGCAAATGAAGCGGTTGTCGCTGCAGTGGCGCATCACGTTGATGACGGCACTGCTGATATGTTCGACCTGCGTACTTATGAATTGCCTGGTTGGCTACTCCGGCATGCGCTACATGGACTCGATTGGTGCAGAAGCGTCGGCGCACAGCAAGGTGGAGGCGGCCTCGCCCAGCTCATTTGACCCGACAAACAAAGAGCTCGACGACGCGCTGACCATCGTCGTGAACGACGCCCAAGAATCGTTTGGCGCGACGAGCTGGTATATAACTGCGGCGGTGACGCTGCTCGGCGGCGTGCTGGCCTACTTTGTAAGCGGACATGCGCTGCGGCCGTTGCGCTTCTTTGCGACGCAAGTCGAGAGCGTGCGGCCCGACAACCTCGCCGACACAAAAATCAGCGAGGACGTGCCCTCTGAACTCAGGCGCTGCAGCGCGTCGTTTAACGACATGATTGCCCGCCTTGACGAGGGATTTTCCGCACAAAGACAGTTTACGGGCAATGCGGCGCACGAGCTGCGCACGCCACTTGCGCTCATGCAGGCCCAGGTCGAGCTGTTTTGCGCCGAGCACCCCGACGTCGACGCCGATACAGCGAGCCTGCTCGGGCTGCTGCAGGAGCAGACCGAGCGAATGACGCACATGACAAAGACCCTGCTCGAGATGAGCGAGCTGCGCAGTGTCCCTTGCAACGATGTGATTGACCTAGCGCCGATGATCGAAGAAGTGCTCACGGACCTGGCACCCCTTGCCGAGCAAAAAGACATCACGCTTACAAGTGAGGGCGACGCGCAAACGATCGGCAGCGACACGCTGATCTATCGGTTGCTGTTCAACTTGACCGAAAACGCCATACGCTATAGCGCGCCCAACTCGACCGTGCAAATCAACGCCTGCGCCGAAGGCGACCGCGTGCTGCTACGCGTGCGCGACCAGGGGCCGGGCATTCCCGAGCAATACCAGACGAGCATCTTTCAGCCCTTCTATCGCGTCGACAAATCGCGCAGCAGGGCATACGGCGGCGTGGGGCTGGGGCTTGCGCTGGTCTGGGAGATCGCCGCACTTCACGGCGGCTCCATCGAGGTCGAAAAGAGCTCGGAGCGCGGAACGACCATGCTCGTGACTCTTCCCACTCGCGCACTCGGCTCATTAAAATAACGAACGGGATGGCACGCCGCGTGGCGTACCATCCCGCACATAATATCGAGGATGTGACAAAGGGACTGTCCCTTTGTCACATCTGCTAGTTCTCGTCGCCTACCAGCTGAGTTAGCTTACTCCCACTCGACCGTGCCGACGGGCTTCGGCGTGAGGTCGTAGCACACTCGGCAGATGCCGGGAACCTCGGCGGTGACGCGAGCGGTAATACGCTTGAGCAGCGCCCAGTCGAGCTCGGGCACCTCGGCGGTCATGACGTCAACGGTGTTGATGCAGCGGATGATGCAGGGCCAGTCGTAGGCGCGCTTACCCTCGCGCACGCCGGTGGCGCGGAAGTCGGGCACGACGGCAAAATACTGCCAGATGGTCAGACCTGCCTTGTCGATCTCCTCGCGCACGATGGCGTCGGCTTCGCGCAGCGCCTCAAGACGGTCGCGGGTGATGGCGCCAAGGCAGCGGACGCCCAGGCCAGGACCGGGGAACGGCTGACGCTCAACCATGTTCTCGGGCAGGCCGAGCTCGCGGCCCACGACGCGCACCTCGTCCTTGTACAGCAGCTTGACGGGCTCGCAGAGCTCAAACTGCAGGTCATCGGGCAGGCCGCCCACGTTGTGGTGAGCCTTCACGCCATCCTGGGACTCCAGGATGTCGGGATAGATGGTGCCCTGGGCGAGGAAGCTAACCTCGTCGCCAACCTTGCGGGCCTCCTCCTCGAACACGCGAATGAACTCGGCGCCGATAATCTTACGCTTGGCCTCGGGCTCCTCGACGTCCACGAGCTTATCCAGGAAGCGATCAGTCGCGTCAACATAGACCAGGTTGGCGTCCATCTGGTTCTTGAAGACGTCGACGACCTGCTCGCTCTCGCCCTTGCGCATCAGGCCGTGGTTCACGTGCACGCAGATGAGTTGCTTGCCGATGGCCTTGATGAGCAAGGCCGCGACAACCGAGCTGTCAACGCCGCCCGAAAGGGCCAGCAGGACCTTCTTGTCGCCGATCTGCTCGCGGATTGCAGCGACCTGCTCTTCGATGAACGCCTGGGCAAGTTCGGGAGTGGTGATACGCACCATGTCGTCGGGACGCTTGTTGGGATCCATGCAGAGCTCCTTTTCGGTTCGATGGGAATGCGTTACACGTATGCAAACGCACCGTCACATGACCTCATTATATGCAGAACGAGATGCGTTTCCCATCGCTGCGACAGAGCTTTTTACAGGGGTGGTATTTTTTCCTAATGTCGAGGTCAGCTAGGCTTCGGTAGCCACCTTGGGAGCATCGCCAATAGACTCTTCCTTTATACGTTCGGCACAATCGTAGGCGATACCCACAAATTCAAGTCCCGAGCAACAGGAGTACAATTGCTGCTATTGTTGCCAGCTGTTGGGAGATGGAAGATGGACTGCGATGGCTACCCATGCGTTCCCATGCCGTTGATGTGCACTGCCTTTGTGCCGGGGCAGATGGACGCTGCGGTTGCAGGCATTTCCGACCCCGATTCGCGCGCCATTGCCACGGCAGAAGCGCTGTACTTTCGCGGACAGGCCACCCTTGCTGCCAAGACGGCGCGCCCCTATCTTGACGCCACCGATCCCGCACTGCGCTATTCCGCATGCTTTATCTGCGGATACGCCAGTCTGTCGCTCAACCGTATCGCCGACGCCCGCCGGTGCCTTGCGGGCATCCTCGATACGCCAACTGACGAGGAATCGCCCGCCGTCCACGCCACGCATATCCTGTTCGCCTCGGCCGCGAGCGTCCTGCTGCACTTGCCTTCCCCGTATTCTGCCGAAGAGTTTTATCCGCTTGCGGCGCATCTGCCCGAAGGCCTGCGCTTGTTCGCCAGCTACGTGATGGCGCATGCCCTGTACCTGCGCGGCGAATATGGCCGCAGTCTGGGCATGGCGGAAAACGCCCTAATTATGAAACAGGGAAGCTATCCCATCTCGGAACTGTTCCTGCACCTGGCAGCTTCCATGGCATACATGAGTCTCAAAGACGTCGACGCCGCAAAAGCGCATTTTGGCGCCGCTTGGGACATTGCGCGCCCCGACGGCCTCATCGAGCTCATCGGCGAGCACCACGGCCTTTTACAGGGGCTCATCGAGGCGTGCCTAAAAACGCAATACCCTGACGATTTCGCGCGCATCATCGAGATCACGTACCGCTTCAGCTACGGCTGGCGGCGCATCCACAACCCCGATTCGGGCGAGGACGTGGCCGACGATCTAACGACCACGGAATTCACCATGGCCATGCTCGCCTGTCGTGGGTGGACCAACGCCGAAATCGCACGCCATATGGGAGTATCGCCGGGCACCGTCAAAAACCGCCTATCCGGCGTATACGCAAAGCTTGGCATCGGCACACGCGCCGAGCTGGTCGCGCATATGTTGCGTTAGCGACCGGGCTGCCAAGCGCATCGAACGCGTTCCGGAACCCGGCGCTTCGCTCGATCAATTTGGACATTTTGGCCATCGAACGGCACTACCGCCACGAAGCGTCTTCTCGCAAAATTGGATTATTTCCACCGATATTTGCGGGATGGGAGCCCAAGATGCTTGATCGCCGTTCGTTACTTGTTGCTGGAGCGTCCTCGCTGGCGAGCATCATGTTGCCTCGCGTGCCGGGAAGCGAAAATGCCTTCCTGCTGCCGTTCGCGCCCACCGCGGCCTATGCCGACGAAGAAGATCCCTTCAAGGTGCTCGTTCTCTCGCGCACCATGTTTGGTGTAGTCGTGGTCGACGTCGCCAACAAGAATACGCCCATCGCAGGTGCCCAGGTCACGCTCACATCGCGCTATGCCGTAGGCAAGCAGCTCACCGCCACGACCGATGACGAAGGCACGGCCATCTTTGAGGTCGCCCCTCTTTCGGAAGACTACGTGGACGAGGCAACGCTTCTCGACGCGTACGACTTTAACGGCGGCATCTCCATTAGCATGGCGGGCTACCGCGATGTCGAGATTCCCCTTGCGCGTATCCAGGGCGGCACCGCCATAACCGCACCCACACGTCCGCTGTCCGACGGCGAGCCGTACTTCCGCCAGCTCACATTCGACGAATGGGACATCCAGTACGCTGATGCCACGTTCATGGCATTGCCGAAGGACGACGCGGCAAACGACCAACCCGACACGCATGCCTTTATTGTACAGGCACATCTGCCACAGGGTGGACAGGCAACGCTGCACATCAACAAGGTAATGCCCGCCACGGGTAGCTCGCCCGAAACCGTCACGCAGATCGGCCAGATCAAGGCCAGCGCATCAGGCGCGGATAATCTGGCGACGTTCACACTCGAAGACAAGTTTCTCGACGCGGCATCGGGCCTTCTGGAGGAAGGGTGCAAGCTGCGCTTTGTCCTCGACTATCAGGGCAAAACCTACACGCTCTCATCCCCCATGGCCGTTGTCACCGCGCCGGCCGCAAAGGCGGAATCGGGCTCGACCACTATCGTCCCCACTACCATGGACCAAGAGGTCACTCCGTTTGATTTCCCCGCGGCGTTTCCCGGCATCGGCGGCAATAAGTTCACGTGCTGGATACCCACATTTCCGATCCTCTTCGATTTCTCGTTTGCTGGATACGTGCTGTTTGGCGGAGGATACAAACCAGCCAGCTATATGAACGATTCGGGCAATCCGGATCCGGAGTACTGGAAGAAGTCACCGCGCGAGTCGGGCGCCAAGCAGGCAAACCGCTACCTCGACGAAATGGAGGGGAAGTGGAATCAGTACAAAAGTATGAGTGCCGGTTCGGGCACCGATCCAAGAAACACCAAGCTCCTTCGCCACCATTGCACGCCGCTGTTCACGATGGATATCGCCACACAGCTGTACGGCTCGCTCGCCTACGATTGGGTGGGCAAAACCTGGGGTGACAACAACGACCCCGCATACGGCAATATTAAGGCCCTCTTCCAGGTAAGAACCGACCTCAATTGGACCGAGCAGTTTACCCTAGGACCGGTGCCGTTTTTCCTAAACGTCAACCCCTGGGTGCTGGCAAAACTGGCGCTCGCCGTGGGCGCCCACACGCACGGCAGCGGCGCGGCGTTTTTCAAGAACATTTCGCTCGACTATTCCAACACGTCGGGCTCGTTCACCATCCAGATCGGACTTGCCGTCACCTTTGGAGCCGGCATTGCAGGCGTCGCTTCGTCCGCTGTGCGTGGCGCCGCATCCCTCACACTGTTCATTGGGTACGAGAAGGCAGATGGACACCAGCTTCCGCGGCTGCGCGTAGGTGCAGACGTCGATGTCGATGTGATACTCCAGTTCGTAATGTTCAAGTGGACCACCAAGGCTTGGTCGGGGTCGTGGCCCACACTCATCGATTCGTGGAATATGTCGGTGAACAATGGCGACCAGTATGTACTCCAGCGCTCTGAGCTGGCATTGGGTGGAAATACGCCTTATACGTTGGATGCCTGCTTCGGCTCGGCCGGCAACGCCGAAGCAGGTGGTGTGCCGCAGTTTATCGCATCGGCCACCATCGTCACCAACGCCGAGCTGCTCGCACGCGCCGAGGTTAAGGCCACTGCCGTAAATGCCGCGCCTGTCGTGCGCGATTGGGATCAAGCGGCCACGCGCATTGAGCTCGAGGCGGATTCAGAAAGCGAAGACACGGGACAGATCGAGCATTTCGTCCATGCACTGGTAGAGAACGACGAAAACGCCGCGCCGATGTATGAGTACACCTACATCGGTCAGTCAACGAACGCCGTTGCGGACCCGAACGCCAATTCTGCCGGCGTGTCGGAGGACGAGCGTGGCGGCATAAAACCCTCGAGCGACAACGTGCTGTTTTCCGGCGTGCTCAGCGAAGCCCACATGAAGCTAACGATGATTGCCGGCGTAGAATGCCTGTTCCGTATCGCCTCGGTGCGCTACGGCGACAATGGCCGCTCGCGCCTGGTGGTGCACACAAAGGCAAACGGCACGTGGTCCGCTCCCACGCCCGTGGACTTTCCCCTTGGGTTTGGCGAGGGCGACGTGGAGCGCGACGGCATATTCGATTACGACTTCGACGTGGTGGAATATACGGACGGAAGAGGAAACCAGGACGCCTACGTGCTGCTGGTCTCGGGCGAGCGCCCCGCCGGCGACAACACCCTTTTCGATACGGCAAGCACAGCCGGCATACTGTCCGTTGTGCGCCTGCGCATAAGTAATGACGAGATCCGCGTTGTGTCGCATACGTCATGGCGCAGCATCTCGCGCGGCCGCCTGCAAGAGGATGGCTACCATTGCCTGCAGTGCCCGCGCATCACGGTAGGCAAGACGCTGATCGACGGACGCCTGTCGGGTGCCTACCTCCACCGCCGCGGAACCACCGCAGAAAAGGCGCTCGGCAGCGAGGCCGAGGTTGCGCTGGAATGCTTTACCCTGTGGTCGGATGATTTGGGCGACAGCCTGACGTTCCGCCAAGTTCTTCGCTTTCCGCAAGCACCGTCGAGTATCGAGCTGAGCGAGCCCGAGAATATCAACGGCAAAATGGTGGTGCCCGTTGCGTACGAGACCGCAGACGGTTGCGGCTGCGCATCGTACGCCGTGATCGGCCAGTCCATTGCGGGCTGGGGCGTTATGCCACCAGACGCCACGGTGCCCCATGCGGTGCCGTGGCCACAACATTCGGGCTTTTTGGCCACCGTCAACGAGCAGCTGCAGCATATTACTTGGACGCGAGGCGCATCGGCATTTGCAACGCAGCCCGTGGGTGCCGCAGGCTGTGGCCCGGCATCGTTTAGCGTAAGCAACAACGGCAGGTGCGCGCTCTATGTAGAGAACACCGATGGCAAGGTGGGGCAAACCTACGACGAAGAAGGCAACCCGGTAGCAGTAATGGGCAAGCACTTCCGCATCTTCGCCAGCACCTTGGCAGGCGATCTGTTCACGGAGCCGTTCGTGATGTGCGAGCTGGACCATCCCGTCGATCAGATAACGACATTTTTGACGTCGGGAGGCATGCTCTCCGCGCTCGCCACGCACATTGTGAGCGCGGAGAAGAGCGAGGCAGAGCTGCACGGCATCGAAGTGCCTCTGGTGGCGTGTGCCACTCCGACGGGCGCGGTCGCTACCTCGGGCGCGGTGGTGCCCGGAGCAGCAGGCGAATCCTTCATGGTCACGGTGCGAAACGACGGCAACACTTTGCTGACTGCCGGCACAATCGATCTGTACCGAGAGGGCTCCAGCCAGCCGTTCTCCAGCGCATCCATCGGATTCGGAGCGAACGCACGCATGGCTTCGATCTACGATCCAGAGCTTGCCGAAGACGCTTCGGCCAACGACATGGCACACGTAAAGTACGCGCTCGAGACGCTGGGCGCACGTTTTGCAACGCACCCGCTGGTAGCCGACAACGGCAACGCCGTGCTGGCACCGGGTTGCACGGCACAGTTCCGCATGAGCTTCGCCATCCCCGAGAGTTGGAGCGACGAAGTGGGCAAACGCGTCACGCTGTATGCGAAGGCGCGTAATCTGGTGGCGCTCGATCCCGTAACGCTCGAGGAGATCCGACCGGGCGCAAACTCGGCGCTGAGTGCCGTTCTGCACGAGCTTCATGTGCCCGACGCGGCATGCGAACGCTCAGAAGTTCAGGTCGGCGTATGCGACAGCGCGGATACGACAGGACTTCACGACGCCCCGATGACAGCAGACGGCGATGGTAGCTCGAGTGGCGGCGGTACTGACGAGGGCGGCGGCTCCGGCGGAAGCAGCTCCGGCAGTGGCAAGGACCACGGCAATAACAAGCGCTCCGGAAAAGCGGGCGCGCTTGCGGGCACGGGCGACAGCAACGTCCCCCTAACCGCAGCCGCAGCAGCGCTCGCCGCAGTTGGTGCCGGCCTTGTCGCCTACAGCGCCCGCCGCACGGCGCTCGAAAAAGACACCGCCAATGAGGACAATTCGGATAGGCCTCGCTAGCTCCTAGTTACTTTTGTGAGAGGCGCCGACTCGGCTCATCGAACATCAAAATGGGCTGGTTCTGAATACCCAGAGCCAGCCCATTGCGCATTAAATGTCGTCTGAGGAGTCGAGTTCTGCCTCGAGCTTGGCACGGCGTCTTTTCGCCGTGAAAAACGTTGCGCACAGGACAGCAAACGTGGCCGCGAAAATCGTCGCACCGCAGAACACGCCCGTGACCAGGTTCGCCAACCAAAAGACGCTTTCGAGCGGTACGATCTGCGCCTCAGCGATACAGCGCATTGCGGCAATAACAAGCGCGAACGCGGCGCCGCTAAGACCGCTGACAAGCAGGAAATATCCAACAGGAAGATGCTCGGTTTGCCCAAAACGATTGGTATCGACATAGCCCTTCCGCGTTTGCAGTCCTGCGCAAATCAACATCACGAGAACGAGCCACAAATACATGGCTGCCTCGAACGGCGTTGCAAAGCCATGCGGCATTTCACTAGCGTCGCTGTGAACCCACGCAACCTGTCGAGCTATAAACTGGTAGAAAAAGATCATCAACATGCCAAACGAAAGCAGCACGAAGCCAATCTTGTAGATCTTCGCGTTCTCAGCCTCCAGGCGTTCATCCTTTGGGCCGGCATATTCACGCCACTTTTGCACGATTTTCAGATCTTCATATTTCATAGTGAACTCCTAAAGAGCATTAGGGTCGGCGTCGGTTTCGTCTTCCCAAAACAAGTCGTTCAACGTAACGCGCAGCGCCTTACAGATTGCCACGCACAAATTGAGCGTGGGGTTGTAGCCGCCCGCCTCGATAAGGCCGATGGTTTGGCGCGTAACGCCCACGGCTTGGGCTAAGTCAGCTTGCGAAAGGCCAGCCGCCGCGCGTGCCGCCTTCATGCGTAGGTTCTTTTTGCCCGGCATGGAGTTCCTTTCGTAGTAATGGACAGATATCCGTTGCAACATGACAGAAATATATTGCATCCTTCACAAGATGTCAACTATATCTGTCATTATGGAAACCATGTTCGCCATCGCCATGTGGACATAACAATTTCGATTCGCTATTCAATCTTACTCGGACAAAACCGAGTCGGGAGGACCCGAGTAAGTGGAACTTATCAGCATGGCCAACGCGCACGCCAATAACCGGATTTGCCGGAACCATGCGTGCCCCATCGTTTAATAGCTCCGTTATTGTTCGATGATCTTCTTGACGACCGCGGGAACGCCTGCCGCCACCACGTTGTCCGGAAGGTCTTCCGTCACGACGCTGCCCGCGGCAATTACGCAACCGCTGCCGATGGTAACCCCCTGCAACACGGATACGTTCGCGCCAAACCAGCAGTTATCGCCTACAACAATAGGCAGAGCCTTCTCGAGACCCAAGTTGCGGTCCTTTGCCTTTAGGGGGTGCGAAGCGGTGTAGAAGCCGCAAAACGGCCCGATAAACACGTTGCCACCAAAGGTGATAGAGCCGCCGTCCATAAAGTAGCAGCCATGGTTTACAAAGCAGCCCTCACCAAAGCTCGTCTTGCTCCCGTAGTCAAAGTAGGCAGGCGAAAGGACCGTCAGCCCTTGCGGAAGATCGGTATCGAGCAAGGATTTCAAAGCGTCAAGCTGCGCGTCGCTTCCGGGTTTTGCCATATTAAAGTCATAGCAGAGCGCCTCCGCCTTTGCGCGTTGCGCCAGGAGCTCCTCGTCAAAGTTGGCATCATGCCACTCCCCGCGCTCCATCTTCTCTTTCTCAGTCATTGCGCCCCCTCAAACAACATGCAGTCTTGATGCGGCAATTCTACCAGCCGATAAGCCACGGTTTTAACACGAGCACCACGCCGCGCAGGGAATGACCGCAGAAGCTAAAGGTCACCGACTCCGAACGCGCGTTCGATGGAATTCGTGTTAGTTGGAATCGTCCGAGGCCTGGGCTATGCTACCTTGACTATCTATATGACTACAACGCAGCAAAGGAGCATCGAGAGAGCGAGCATGGCAAAAAACACCGCAAACTATGGTAACGACAGTATTCGTCAGCTCAAGGACGAGGAGCGCGTACGCCTGCGCCCCGCCGTTATCTTTGGCTCGGACGGACTCGACGGCTGCGCGCATGCCGCCTTCGAGATCCTGTCCAACGCCGTTGACGAGGCGCGCCAGGGCTACGGCAAGCTCATCACCCTTACCGCCTTTCGCGATGGTTCCATTCAGGTAGAGGACAACGGCCGCGGCTGCCCGCTCGACTGGAACCCCTCCGAGAAGCGCTTTAACTGGGAGCTCGTCTTTTGCGAGCTCTACGCAGGTGGCAAATACAACAACAACCAGGGCGGCGACTACGACTTCTCGCTCGGTACCAACGGCCTGGGCTCGTGCGCGACCCAGTACGCATCCGAGTACATGGACGTCACGGTTTGGCGCGACGGCAACAAGTACTCCCTGCACTTTAAGAAAGGCAAGGTCGTTGGCGCCAAAAAGAAAGCGCTTGAGATCGAGCCCAGCGACGAGGACCGCACCGGCACCACCATCAAGTGGCGCCCCGATCTTGAGGTCTTTACCTCGATCAGCATTCCCCACGACTGGTATCGCGAGACCATGCGCCGCCAGGCCGTGGTCAACGCCAACGTGACCTTCCGCCTGCGCATTGAGGGCGACGATGGCGAGTTTTCCGAAGAGGATTTTTGCTATCCCAAGGGCATCGAGGACTACGTGCTCGAGAAGGTCGGTACCGACTACCTTACCGAGCCCTTCTTTATCGAGGCTGACCGTCGCGGTCGCGACCGCGAGGACCTGCCCGATTACAACGTCAAGATCACCGCGTGCATGTGCTTCTCGCGCACCTTCATGATGCAGGAGTACTACCACAACTCGTCATGGCTCGAGAACGGCGGTTCGCCCGAAAAGGCCGCCCGTAGTGCTCTGACCAGCGCCATCGATGCCTACATCAAGCAACAGGGCAAGTACAACAAAAACGAGAGCGGCATTAAGTGGCAGGACGTCCAGGACTGTCTGGTGCTGGTGACCAACTGCTTCTCCACCCAGACGTCCTACGAAAACCAGACTAAGAAGGCCATCAATAACCGCTTTATCCAGCAGGCGATGACGGCATTCTTTAAGGAGCGCCTCTCGACCTATCTGATCGAGAACAAAGACGCCGCCAACAAGATCATGGAGCAGGTGCTCATCAACAAGCGCTCGCGCGAGAACGCCGAGAAGACGCGCCAGAGCATCAAGACCAATCTGCAGCAGAAGACCGACATGGCCAACCGCGTGCAGAAGTTCATCGACTGCCGCTCCAAGGACAAGAGCCGTCGCGAGATCTACATCGTAGAGGGCGACTCGGCAGCAGGCGCCATCCGCACCTCGCGCGATGCCGAGTTCCAGGGTGTTATGCCCGTCCGAGGCAAGATCCTCAACTGTCTGAAAGAGGACTACCCGCGCATCTTTAAGTCCGACATCATCATGGACCTCATGCGCGTGCTGGGCTGCGGTGTGGAGATCAAGGACAAGCGCATCAAGAACCTTGGCGCCTTTGACCTGGACAACCTCAACTGGAACAAGGTCATCATCTGTACGGACGCCGACGTCGACGGTTATCACATCCGCACGCTTGTGCTCACCATGCTCTATCGCCTGGTGCCCACGCTTATCGACGAGGGCTACGTGTATATCGCCGAGTCGCCGCTCTACGAGATCAACTGCAAAGAGAAGACCTACTTTGCCTACACCGAGCTCGAGAAGAACGGCATCCTCAAGGAGATTGGCGACCAGAAGTGCTCGATCAACCGCTCCAAGGGTCTTGGTGAGAACGATCCGGACATGATGTGGCTCACCACCATGAACCCCGAGACGCGCCGCCTGATCAAGGTAGAACCCGAGGACGTCACCAAGATGGAGACCATGTTCAACCTGTTGCTGGGCAACGACGAGACGGGCCGCAAGCGTCACATCTCCGAGCACGGCAAGGAATACCTGGACCAGCTGGACCTGCAGTAGCAGCAAATCGATAACGACGGC
>CAJMPZ010000006.1 GCA_905215445.1 uncultured bacterium
GCCATTAGTGGCAACGACCCCGCCAAGGAGGCAGAGTCGCTCACCAGACTTATCGATGCCGGTGTGGACGGTCTGGTCGTCAACACCTGTGGCGGCAATGACGAGGCAATCGCCGCGGCCGCGGGGCGCCTGCCCGTCGTGCTGCTCGACCGCGATGTTGCCGACGGTGGCATCGATCTGGTGACCTCTAACAACCGCGAGCTGGTTGCCGGCCTGGTAGACGCCTTGGCCGCTGCTGGCAGCGAGCGCCTGTGCCTGCTCACCGAGGCAAGCGACGACAGCCCCGTGCGTCGCGAGCGCGCCGAGGCCTTTGCCGATGAGCTTTCGCGCCGCGGTCTTGCGGGCGAGGTCGTCACCCTGGCCGACGGTGGCGCCACGGGTGTCAGTCGCCTGGACGAGACCATCCGCGGCTATGCGGGTAAAAAGCTCGGCCTCATTGCCGTCAACGGTCTGGTCTTCCTGCGCCTGACCGAGGCGCTGGCACAGTTGGGACCTTCGTTGCCGGCGGGTCTCAAGATCGCAACGTTTGACGACTATCCCTGGAACCACGTGCTCTTTGGCGGTGTGACCACGGCCGCGCAGGACACTCTCACCATTGCCGAGCGCGTGGTCGAGCGCCTGTCCGAGCGCATCGACGTCGTTACCACTACGGTGGGCGACGCCGCAAAGCTCGCCCCCAAGCGCATCGAGGTCCCCGGCCACATCGAACACCGCGCTTCGACCTCGCGCTAGCCGCTCGTTCGCAACGGCCTGCTCAAGCACGTTTTTTGGGCGCTTGATACGCTTTAACCCTGCGGAAACATTTTTCTGCGATAGTATCTGCGATATAGACCAGTCGAAACCCGCCCGAAAGAAAGGGGAGCGACATGAACCAGCAGAACATCGATTACGTACTCCGCTCCGTAGAGCAGCGTGACATCCGCTTTGTGCGTCTGTGGTTTGTCGACATTCTCGGCCGCCTCAAGAACTTTGCCATTAGCCCCGAGGACCTCGAGGTCGCTTTTGAGGAGGGTATTGGCTTTGACGGCTCCGCTATCGAGGGCTTTGCCACGCCCGAGGAAGCCGACATGCTGGCGTTCCCCGATGCTTCGACCTTCCAGATCCTGCCGTGGCGCCCGAGCCACAACGGCGTAGCCCGCGTGTTCTGCGATGTGTGCACTCCCGATCGCAAGCCGTTTGCCGGCGACCCGCGCGATGCCCTGCGCCGCATGTTCCGCAAGGCCGAGAAGGCTGGCTATCTGCTCAACGTGGGTGCCGAGCTGGAGTATTACTACTTCCCCGACGAGCACACGCCCGAGCCGCTCGACAACGTGGGCTACTTCGATCTTTCGGTGAGTGACGCAGCCCGCGACCTGCGCCGCAACACGGTCCTCACGCTCGAGAAGATGTCCGTGCCCGTGGAGTACACCTTCCACGCCGCCGGTCGCTCGCAGCACGGCATGAGCCTGCGCCACGCCGAGGCCCTGAGCATGTCCGATGCCATCACCACGGCCAAGCTCATCATTAAGCAGCAGGCCTACGAGAGCGGTTGCCACGCCTCCTTTATGCCCAAGCCGTTGGCGGGCGAGGATGGCAGCGCTATGTTCCTGTGCCAGTCGCTATTCGACCACGACGGCAACAACGTGTTTTGGGGCGAGGACGACGAGAAGTACCATCTCTCCGAAATCGCCAAGCACTATATGGCCGGCATTCTGGCGCATGCCCGCGAGATCAGCGCCATCACCAACCCCACGGTCAACTCGTACAAGCGCATCACCACGGGTGGCGACTCCGTGCCGCAGTACGCCACGTGGGGCCTGCGCAACCGCGCGAGCATGGTCCGCATCCCGGTCTACAAGCCCGGCAAGCAGCTGTCCACGCGCATCGAGCTTCGTAGCCCCGACCCCATGGCCAACCCGTACCTGGTCAACGCCGTCACGCTGGCGGCTGGTCTGGACGGCATCGAGCGCAAGCTGGAGCTCCCGCCCGAGGCCACGGCCGAGACGCTCAAGCTCACCGACCGTCAGATGGTCGAGGCCGGCTACACGCCGCTGCCGCGCTCGCTCAAAGAGGCGCTCGACGTCTTTGAGGACTCGCAGTTTATGAAGGATGCCCTCGGCGAGCACATCCACAGCTTCTTCCTCAAAAAGAAGCGCGACGAGTGGCATAAGTTTGAGTCCACGATCACCGAGTGGGAGATCAAGCACTACCTGGCGAACTCCTAATCGCGCTGGCTTGTTTCAGTACGATTGAGCTCATTTCTTTGGAGGCCGATATGTCCGATAAGAGTGCCCTGTTCATGGCGCGCACGACGCGCTTCCACGAGTTTGCCCGCAGCTTGACGACCACCCTGGGTGTCGAGGTGAGCCTGGCAACCCCCGATTCGCCGACTGCGGCGCACGACTTTGACCTGCTGATCCTCGATTCCGACGGCATCCGCAGCGACCGCATCGATCAGATTGCCAAGTGGCTTGACGATCGCGGCGGTGTCCCCATGCTGGTGATCGTCGACGATGAGGCGCTCGGTACCCTGCGCCTGCCGAATCACGCGCATGCCGACTTTGTGTGCCCCACGGCGACGCCCAACGAGCTCAAGGCTCGCGCGCAGCGCCTGATGGGCGAGGAGGAGACCGTCACCGCCGACGATGTGCTCAACATCGATAACCTCGAGATTAATCTGGCTACCTACCAGGTGACACTCGATAACGAGCCCATTGACCTGACGCTGATGGAGTACTCGCTGCTGAGCTTTTTGGCGACGCATCCCAATCGCGCCTACAGCCGCGAGGTGCTGCTGCACCGCGTGTGGGGCTTTGAGTACTGCGGCGGCACGCGCACCGTCGACGTGCACATTCGACGCATCCGCTCCAAGGTGGGCCCGCAGATCGCGGCGCACATCACCACCGTCCGCGGCGTGGGCTATCTGTTTAAGGACTAGATTTCCACCACAAAGGGGACAGGCACCTTTGTGGTGGTTTTGACGCAGGTGCGGGTTCCTTTCGAGTTTGCAGCAGAACTTAAGCCTTCCTAAAAGATTGCGTTCTCGTACACGTACGCCCGCATATTGGGGTACAACTCAACGTGAACAACGATGGCCCGCCACATGTTTGGCGGGCCTTTGGTTATTTGACGAAAGGATCGCAGCCATGAGCGAGTACGATTCCCAGCGTCCCCAGGATGCGGGCAACGCCGGCGAGACCCAGCAGCAGCCGCGCGTGCAGGTGGAGTCGACGCCTGCCGACAGCAACATTCCCTACGTGCAGGCATACGACACGCAGACCGGCAAGCCGCTGAGCGGCCAACAGGTTGTAAACAAGCACACGGTGGTCAAGACCAAGACCAAAAAGCTGCCGATCTTTATTACGGCACTCGCCGGCTGTGCCTGCGGAGCCTTGCTGGTCATTGCGCTCATTATGAGTGGCACGCTCGATATCGGTGGCGGCAAGAATGCCGTGACGGCGGGTGCTTCGGGCTCATCGACGCAAAAGATCACCATCGACTCCGAGGACACCACGCTGGCCGAGGCGGTCTCCGCCAAGGCGCTGCCCTCCGTGGTTTCCATTACCGCCACTTCGAGCGGCAGCCAGAATGGCTCGCTTTCGCAGTCTGCCGACGAGTCGGACAGCTCGGGCAGCGTCGGCTCGGGCGTGGTGCTCGATACCGAGGGCCACATCCTCACCAACAACCACGTGGTCGATGGCTATGACCAGTACGTGGTGACCATGGATGACGGCACCACCTACGAGGCCGAGTTCGTGGGCAACGACGCTTCGAGCGACCTGGCCGTCATCAAGCTCAAGGACGCCGACGCCTCCAAGCTCACGCCGATCGAGATCGGTGATTCCTCCAAGCTCAACGTGGGCGAGTGGGTCATGGCGATCGGTTCGCCCTTCGGCAACGAGCAGTCTGTCTCCACGGGCATCGTGTCGGCGCTGTATCGCTCCACGGCCATGAGCTCTACCAGCGGCAACACCATCTACGCCAACATGATCCAGACCGATGCTGCCATCAATCCGGGCAACTCCGGCGGCGCGCTCGTTAACGATAACGGCGAGCTTGTGGGTATCAACTCGCTCATCGAGAGCTACTCGGGCTCCAGCTCGGGCGTGGGTTTTGCCATTCCGGTTAACTACGCCAAGAACATTGCCGACCAGATCATCGACGGTAAGACGCCGGTGCATCCGTACATGGGCGCTACGCTTTCGAGCGTCAATGCGCTTAACGCCCGCACCAACAAGTTGAGCACCGATAGCGGCGCGTATGTGGCGAGCGTCGTTGAGGATGGTCCTGCCGCCAAGGCCGACATTCAGGAGGGCGACGTCATCACCAAGCTGGGCGACGATGAGATTTCGAGCGCCGACGGCCTGATCATCGCGCTGCGCAGCCACGAGGTGGGCGAGAAGGTCGAGATCACGCTCATGCGCGGCAAGGAAGAGAAGAAGGTCACCGTCGAGCTGGGCTCCGACGAGGAGCTGCAGAACCAGCAGCAGAACGACAGCGCAACCGACACTGGCAACGGCGGTATTACCGATGAGCAGCTGCGCCAGTACCTGGAGGAGCTGCTCGGCCAGCAGGGCCAGGGCCAGGGCTACGGCCAGGGTTTCTAACGAGCTGTATCGCACATATCGAAGCCAGAGGGGCTGTTCCGCCAGCGCGGGACAGCCCCTCTTTTCTCGATGATCCCTTGGAGACGGAGGAAAACGGATCATTTAGAAACGGCAAGGGCATGGTTTAATCGCGCGATCCACCCCAGTCTGGCGGCTGCCGATTCGGTGCGGTTCGAAAGGGTTATTCGGCGCCATGGTGACCGGTGGTACTCTTGTATCCGTTTGAAATCGAGCGAAGGAGTGCCGCTATGGAGCAATCGAGCCTGTTTGGTGACGGCGTGGACATCGATACCGAAACGCCCGCGAGCGCGGATGCCGCCTCACCGACCGACGCCCGTGCCCAGGCGGCGGCGCGCGCGGCCGAGCTGCGCCATGAGCTCGACTACCACGCCTATCGCTACTACATGCTCGACGCGCCCGAGATCACGGACGCCGCCTTCGACAAAATGCTCGTTGAACTGCAGGAGATCGAGGCGGCCTATCCCGACCTGGTGACGCCCGACAGCTATACCCAGCGCGTGGGCGGCTACGTGAGCGAGCAGTTTACGCCGGTCACGCACATGGCACGCATGTATTCCATGGACGATGCCATGGATCTGGACGAACTTGACGCGTGGCTCCAGCGCACCGAGGATGCGCTCGGCGCCGGTAGCGTCACCTATACCTGCGAGCTCAAGATCGACGGCCTGGGCGTCGCGCTTACCTACCAAAACGGCACCTTCGTGCGCGCTGCCACGCGCGGCGACGGCACCACGGGCGAGGATGTGTCGCTCAACGTGCGCACCATCAAGGATGTGCCCATGCATCTGTCCGAGCCGGCGCTCGCCCACATGGGCATCGACCGCGAACGTACCATCGAGGTACGCGGTGAGGTCTACATGCCCAAGGGCAGCTTTGTTCGTCTGAACGACGAGGCCGATGCCGAGGGCCGCGACCCCTTCGCCAACCCGCGCAACGCCGCCGCCGGATCGTTGCGCCAGAAGGATCCCAAGGTCACGGCACGTCGCGATCTTGCCACCTTTATCTATGCCATTGCCGATACCGATCCGCTGCACGTCCACAGCCAGCGCGAGTTTCTGGACTGGCTGCGTAGCGCTGGCTTTAGCGTCAACCCCAACGTGGCTCGTTGCGCCACGCCGTCCGAGGTCCACGAGTTCTGTGCCCAGGCGCGCGAGCACCGCGGCGACCTGGATTACGACATCGACGGCGTGGTCGTAAAGGTCGACAGCTTCCAGCAGCAGCTCGACTTGGGCTTTACCGCTCGCGCACCGCGCTGGGCCATCGCCTTTAAGTTCCCGCCCGAGGAAAAGCAGACCGTCCTGCGCGAAATTCGCATCCAGGTGGGCCGCACTGGTGTGCTCACGCCGGTCGCCGAGTTCGACCCGGTGACGGTCGCCGGCTCCACCATCGCGCGCGCCACGCTGCACAACATTGACGAGATCCGCCGCAAAAACGTGCGCGAGGGCGACACTATCATCGTGCACAAGGCGGGCGACGTGATTCCCGAGGTCGTGGGCCCCGTGCTCGACAAGCGCCCGGCCGACAGCGTTGACTGGCAGATGCCCGAGGTCTGCCCCGTGTGCGGCAGCCCCGTGGTTCACGAGGATGGCGAGGTTGCCTACCGCTGCGTGTCCATCGACTGCCCCGCACAGCTCAAGGAGCGTTTGCTCCACTGGGTGAGCCGCGGCTGCATGGACGTGGACGGCCTGGGCGACGAAATCGTCGACAAGATGATCGCTGCCGGCCTGATCCACGATGTCGCGGACTTCTACCAGCTCACGGTCGACGACATCGCAGGCCTGGACACGGGGCGCACCTATGCCAGCTCCAATAGCAAAAAAGGCGTCAAGAAGGGTGACCCCATTCCGGTGGGCCTCAAGACGGCCGAGAAAATCGTCGCCGAGCTCAACAAGTCCAAGAGCCAGCCGCTCGGTCGCGTGCTGTTTGCCCTGGGCATCCGCCACGTGGGCAAGAGCGTGGGCGAGGTCATCGCCGAGCGATTCCTGTCAATTGACAAGCTCATCTTGGCGAGCGAAGAGGACATCGCCGAGTGCGAGGGCATCGGTCCCAAGATTGCGGCGAGCGTCAAGCAGTTCCTGGCCGTGCCCGAGAACCTCGCCGTGCTAGAGCGCCTGCGTCAGGCGGGCCTGTCGCTCGAGGTCGACTTGGGCGCCGCGCACGCGCAAGCCGCGGCCGACGCTGGCGTGGCGGGCGAGCTCGCCGATGCACAACCGCTCGCGGGTCTGACCTTCGTGCTCACCGGCACGCTCGTCAACCGCACACGCGACGAGGCGGGCGCGGCGCTCAAGGTGCTCGGCGCCAAGGTTTCGGGCAGTGTCTCAAAGAAGACGAACTATCTGGTCGCCGGCCCCAAGGCGGGTTCCAAGCTCACCAAGGCCGAGCAGTTGGGTGTGCCCGTACTGGACGAGGATGCGCTCGAGCGGATCTTGGCTACTGGCGAGGTGCCCCGGGCTTAGCGCATCGATAACCAAATTGAAGAACCGCCCGGGAAGCATGATGCCTTCCGGGCGGTTCTTACTTTGCTGGGGCAACCGGCACCGTGATCTGCGTTACGTAGGTTGCCGGGTCGTCGCTGATGATGTCATCGATAAGGGCGATCTCGCGCGAAGGCCCGGTGGGCGCCAGGTTGTGCTCGCGCATATAGCCGAGCAGCTGCTTATAGCGCGGGGCTGCTTGCCCGTGCGTGCCGCGGAAGCTTATGGTCAGGCAGCGCGCGGCAGGTCGCGTCTCAACGTCGCCCAAGTAATCATCGGTGTCATCGAGCAGCAGGAAGACCTCGTCGTAGCCATCAAAGTCGCCGGCGGCGAGGCGTTCGGGCGCGATGCCCACACCCAGATTGCCCAGATAGGCAAAGGTTTCGTGCTGCCCCTGCTGAAGCTGGCGGATATGCCATCCCAGCGAATAGGCGTCGGTGGGATTGACGCGCTCGTGCAGCGTGGCGCAGCGAAGTTCGGGTTCCTCGATTTCGCTAATGGTGTCGAGATCAGCATTCAAAGCGCCATGAAGCAAGGCAAGCCGCTGGTCAATCTTGCGCGACATGCGCTCCAACTCACGCCGCCTGTGCTCAATTAACTCCTGTTGCTTGGTCAGTTGCCGTTGCATCAAATCCATATCGCGCGTAGTGACAAACTCGCGAATCTGCGCCAGCGGCAAGTCGAGAACGCGCAGGTTGCCGATGGTGTTGAGGGTGGAGAGCTGCCGCGATCCGTAGTAGCGGTACCCACTCGCCTGATCGACATATGCTGGCTCTAACAGCCCCATCTGCTCGTAATGACGCAGTGTGCCCACGCTCAAATTGAGCAGGCGCGCCACCTCGCCAATGCGGAGCAGGCCCTCGGTGTGTTCGCTTGGCATGTCGGTCACAGGACCGCTCCTTTCGGTAAAAACAGGGGAGAGGTGCTAGGCATGCGTCGCCTCGCTACGCCATCAGCTTGTCAAAAGTTCCGCGGCGGTTGAGCACGGTAAAGGCAATCACGCAGATGACCGCCGATAGAATCGATCCGCACGGCGAGGCGATACCCATGGGGAACAGCGTGTCGGAATAGGCGTTCGACAGTAGCCATGCACCGGGCACGCGAATGAGCACCACGGCCAGCACGTTGTGCGCAAAGCCGATGTAGCTCTTGCCATACGCAGCGAAAAAGCCGCTAAAGCAAATGTGGATGCCGGCAAAAATCGCGTCGAAAATATAACTGCGCATATAGCCGGTACCGGCGGCGACTACTGCAGCGTCCTTGGCAAAAAAGCCGATAAACGCCGGCGCCGCCAGCCACATCAGCACCGTGATCAGGCAGCCGTACACCACCGAGATGGTCATGGCGTCCTTGAGTACCTGACGCGCGCGATCGCCCTTGCCCGCGCCGGCATTTTGCGCCGTGAGCGCGCTGACGGTAGCGCCCATGGAACTCGGCACAATGAACAAAAAGCTGATCATCTTTTCGACCAGGCCCACGGCGGCGGCGTCGACCAGACCGCGGTGGTTGGCGATGACGGTGATGAACATAAACGCCACCTGGATGCAGCCGTCCTGCACGGCCACGGGCACGCCGATTTTAAGAATGCTACCGAGCACCTCGGGCTGGGGGCGCAGGTCGCTGCGCTTAACGTGGATGTTCGTGCGGCGGCTCTTGAGCCACACGAGCGCGAGGGCAACGCTGGCCGTCTGCGCGGTCACCGTGCCGAGCGCCGCGCCCACGGGGCCGAGCCCCATGTGGCCGATAAACAGAAAATCGAGCGCGATGTTGATGATGCATGCCACGCCAATCACGTACATGGGCGAGCGCGAATCGCCCAGGCCGCGAAAGATGGCCGAAAGAATGTTGTACGCGGCGATAAAGGGAATGCCGATAAAGCAAATGCGCAGGTAGGCGGCAGTGCCCTCGACCGCCTCGGCCGGCGTGCCAATGAGTGCCACGATCTGCGGGCACAGCGCGAGCAAGATGCCTGCCAGTACCACCGAGACACCCATAAACAGCGTGATGGTATTGCCGATGGCGGTCTCGGCGCGGTCAAACCGGCGCGAGCCCACGGCGTGGCCGACGATAACCGTCGTTCCCATGGCCAGACCCACGAGCGTCACGGTAATGATATAGAGCGTCTGCGCGCCGTTGCCCACAGCGGTGATGCCGGCAGCGCCGCTAAACTGTCCCATCATGTACAGGTCGGCCATGCCGTAGAGCATCTGCAAAAAGTAGGAGAGCATATAAGGCAGGGCAAAGACCGCGATGGTCTTGAGGACATTGCCGCGTGTAAGGTCGTGTTCCATGGGCGGGGCACTTTCTGGCTTGGGTCGTTTACGTACCAGTGTAGTGAAAACCCTACAACGATTGTAGAGTCAAGGTTTGTGTCGGCAGCGGGGCGAAAAAGTCACGCTCCAAGCACGATGCTTTGACCCCTCCATGCCCCTCACCTAGCCTCAAACCATCACAACATTCGCCGTTTTTTGCCAAAATCGGGAAAAGCATCGAATGTTGTGATGGTTTTTCTGCCACTCGGCCGGGTGGAATCGCTTTCTTGTGCACGAAGGTGTGCGGACCCGTGGGCAGGGGAATAAGGTTGGTTATCCGACTCCATTGGAGGGCTCATGGACCTGCCGATCGTCTTGTCCCATAAGACTGCCTGGCTGTACCACAACGTGGCGCGCCCGTCCGAGCCGCTCTCGCGGGCAAGCAGCCTATACGATGAGGACTCGCTTGCTAACGAGGCGGAGCCGACCGCGAGCCTGCCCAAATTGGGACTCGATGCCAAGGGGCTGAGGGCTTCAACGGCAGTTGGGATCGTTACCGACTATCTGGTTTCGCTTGGTATTCCACGGGAAGAGCTCGATCATATCGACACGCTCGTCAACTTCGATTTTGAGCGCTCGACGCCGGCTGGATTTAGGTGCCACGTGTTTGGAGCGCCGGTACCTCCAGGCCATCTTATCGAGGTGGCGGAGGGCCTTCTGGTGGTTGATGAGGCCATGTGCTTTGTCCAGGCGGGTTCGTGGATGAGCGAGCCCGAGCAGCTGGAATATGGCTACGAAATCTGTGCCCGATACCATTTGAATCATCTGTCGACAGGCGATTATATCGAGATGGGGCAGAGGTATACCGTTGCCGACTTGATTGCTTATTGCAATGAGAACCGATCTCGCCAGGGGGCTACACGCGCGGCCGCCGTGCTCAAGCGCGTGCACGATGGCACGCGGTCGCCCATGGAGACGGCCACCGCAATCATGGTCGTAGCAAAACGTTCCCAGGGCGGGCTGGGATACGCCAAGATCGAGCTCAACCATCGGGTCGATGTTCCCAACGAGTTCAAGTATCTCGCAAAGGCCGGGTATTTCGAGATCGACGTATATGCGCCTGCGAGCGGTACGGGGATTGAATACAACGGCTCGGACCATCTTGATAAACAGCGCAGCGCGTTGGATGCGGAGCGTATGACCGTGCTGAGCGCGCTGGGCTTTAGGATGATCGTCCTCACCGGGACTCAGTTTGCCCACCAGCTGCAATTGCACCGGGCGATGAACGCCATTGCACTCGCTATGGGTCTCAAGTGCGACCGAAGCGAAGCGTTCCAAAAGCGGCAGAACGACCTGCGAGAATTCGTGATTCGGCACTGGGACAGCGGTCTTTAGGGGCGCTTTGGTCCTTCTGCGGGGCGCTGCGGGTAGGCGTACCATCACAACATTCGACGTTTTTTGCCAAAATCGGGAAAAGCATCGAATGTTGTGATGGTTTGCGTGCTGAGGATGGGCTTGGGAAGCCGGTCTTGCTCGAAGCGACCTGTCCTGTCGTACGGGTGTCGGCAGGATTCTCCCGTGGGGTATTATGTTTTCCGAAGAATAAAACGCCGCGTGAGGGGAGGGCTGCGTGGACGGGCACGTGCAACATGACGGCTTTGGCCGCGATATCAACTACCTGCGCATTGCCGTTACCGACAAGTGCAATTTCCGTTGCATTTACTGCATGCCGGCCGATGGCGTGGCACCCCGCGCACACGATGAGCTTCTCAGCGCCGAGGAGATTGCCCGCTTTGTGCGCTTGGTGGCGGGGGAGGGCATTCGCCGCGTGCGCCTGACGGGCGGCGAGCCGCTGGTCAGCCGCCGTATCATCCCGCTTATTCGCGACATCCGCGCGATCCCGCAGATCGAGGACATCTCGCTTACCACCAACGGCGCCTTGCTGCCCAAGCTGGCGCCGCAGCTCAAAGACGCGGGGCTTAACCGCGTCAACATCTCGCTCGACACGCTCGACCCTACGCTTTTTGGAAAGATCACGCGCCTGGGTCGACTCGAGCAGACCGTGGCTGGCATCGACGCGGCGCTGGCTTGGGGCTTTGAGCCCGTTAAGGTCAACTGCGTTGTGGTGCGCCGACTCAACCAGGATGTGGCGGCTCTCGCGCGTCTGACTATCGACCGTCCCATTCACCTGCGCTTTATCGAATACATGCCTATTGGCGACGAGCACACGAGCTCGCATTGCGCTGTGGACCCGCATGCGCCCGCGCTCAATCCGGCGCTGTGGGATGCGAGCGATACCGTGCCGAGCGACGAGCTGCGGGCGCGCATCAATGCCGGGGCCGCCGCGGTGGGTCTGGGCGAGCTCGAGCCGCTCGACATCAACGACGCTCCTGCCGGTGCGGGCCCTGCGCGCTATTGGCACTTTCCGGGCGCGGTGGGAACGGTCGGCTTTATTAGCGCCATGTCCAATCATTTTTGTGCGAATTGCAACCGTCTGCGCCTGACGGCCGATGGCAACGTGCGTCCGTGCCTGTTCAGCGATGCCGAGTATTCGGTGCGCGACGCCCTGCGCCGTGGTGATGATATGCAGGTACTTTCGATTTGGCGCGATGCCGTCGCCCACAAACCGCAGGAACACGCGATAATTGAGGGCACGCAACGATTTATGTCCCAAATCGGAGGATGATCATATGGCCAAGAGCAGGTACGCCGATGCCACCAAGGCCGCTCGCAGGGCCGCGATGTCTGCCCGCAAAGTCACGGCTGCGGCTGGCGATGCTGTCACTGCCGCACAGCCGACTTCCAGCGCTGCAGCCGAGCCCACCCGTGATGCCCGTCGCGACGAGCTGACGCACGTGGACGCCAAGGGCGAGGTACGCATGGTCGACGTGTCCGACAAGGCCGAGACCCATCGTATCGCCATCGCCGAGGGCACCATCCTCATGCATCCCGAGACGCAAGCCATGGTGCTGCAGGACCGCGCCAAAAAGGGCGACGTGCTTGCCTGCGCGCGCGTGGCGGGCATCATGGCCATCAAGCGCACGAGCGACATCATCCCCATGTGCCATCCGTTGCTCATTACCAAGAGTAAGTGCGACATTGCGCCCATCGCGCCGGCGGGGACGCCCGTCGAGGACGTGCCCGAGGGCTGGGCGCCGTCGCGCGCGGACGGGCAGGTCGGCTTTCATGTGCTGGTCACAGCCGGCGTGACGGGCAAGACCGGTATTGAGATGGAGGCCCTGACCGGCGCGAGCGCCGCGTGCCTGACCATCTATGACATGTGCAAGGCCGTCGATCGCGGCATGGAGATTGTCGACGTGCGCCTGTTGCACAAGGAAGGTGGCCGCTCGGGCGTGTGGGATCGTTCAGAGCGTCAGGCCGCTGCTGCTGAGGCCGTGGCCGCTGACGGTGCCGCGATCGCGAGCGCACCCGTCGCCGTCGCGCCTGCGGCCCTGACCCCGGCCGTCCCCGCGATCGCGTTTATCGGCTACCAAAACTCGGGCAAGACCACGCTCGTCGAGAAGGTCATTGCCGAGCTCACCCGCCGCGGCCTGCGCGTGGGTTCGCTCAAGCATCACGGGCACCACGGCTTTGATATCGACGTGCCCGCTAAGGACACCTGGCGCCATCACCAGGCCGGATCCAAGCACGTGGGCCTCATCTGCGCCACGCGCTGGGCGGAGTACGCCGACACGCGCGAGGAGGACGAGATGCCCGCGCGCGAGCTGCTGTCACGCTACAACGATGTCGACGTGGTGATCATCGAGGGCTACAAGACCGAGGGCTTCGACAACATCGTCGTCGCGCGCTCCGGTGTCGACCGTCTGCGCGGCAAGAGCTCGCTCGACCTGGTCGACGGTCACACGCTAGCCCTTGCCTGCAACGAAGCCCTGGCACGTCAGGCCTTCGACGCCGGCTTTGCGACCCGAGCCATCAACATCAACGACGCCCGAGCCATCTGCGATCTTATCCAAGACCACCTTTAAGGCTTGACGCTGCGCCGGCCCCAAGCACTCCATCTCGCCCCTCAAGCCGTCGCTCGCGTACCAAAGTACGCGTCGCTCCTCTTTCGGGGCGACCTGGGGCACTTGGAACCGGCTCGCTGCGCTGCCATAACATGCCAAAAAGGGACAGGTTTATTTTGGCAGGTTTTATCTGGGCAAACGTCATTTCCACCACAAAGGGGCCAGGCACCTTTGTGGTGGTTTTTGCTTTGGTAGATGTGTGGGACATGCCTTACAATCTACCAAGTAGTTCATGACGGGCGAAAAACGGAGAAAAGGGGCTTGATGTGTCCTTAACGTTTCATGCGGATAGATTGATTTGACAGACGGTGGCGAATGCCCACCGCCCGTATTCGTATGAAACAAGGAGTCTCCATGCTCGCATCTCTTTTCGCAAAGCCTCAATCGTCGCTGTCCGTGCAGGCCAAGCGCCTGGTGGCAATGCGCTTCCTCATCTACACCGGTTTTCAGACCAGCTACTTTATCGGCGTCATCGGAACGCTCACCTATGCAGACGATGCCTCAGTCGTGGCGACATCGCTGGCCGTCCTGTTTATGAATGTATTTGTGATCCTGGGGTCCTTTGCGGGCGGCGCGGCGTTCGACGCCTGGGGTCCGCGCCGCCATTTCTTGCTGAGCATCATCGGCGCTCTTGCAACTGGCGCGGCAATCATCGCCTTTGGTAGCGCGACCGGCGTCGTCCTGCTCGGCGCGGTGTTTCTGGGCTTTACGATGGGATTCGCCCAGCCCATCGCCACGTCCTATCCGGCCTACCTCACCGACGATCCTGTCGAGCTCAAAGACATCAACTCCGCCATCGCCATGTTTTCAAACGTGAGTATCATCGTTGGCCCCACGCTGGGCGGCTTTGTTGCGGCGGCTGCGTCGTCGCGCGCGGTGTTCGTGCTTATGATGCTCTTTACCGTGCTGGCGTTCGTCGTCGGTTGGGGCTTTAGGCCGCAGACCAGCCATATCGTCGGGCATGCGGATACCGATTCGACAGAGGAAGGGGAGCGTGCGGGACGAAGCTCCAACCCTAGCACGCCCGCCCGCGCCACCTTCGCAGCCAGCATCAAGACGGTCTTCACCAACAGCGTCCTCGCGCTACTTTTCTGCATCATTTTTCTTTCGAACTTTGGCTACGGTGCCTTCGATCCGCTCGAGTCGTTTTTCTATCGCGATGTTCTGCACGTTGGCGTTGAGTGGATGGGCTGGCTCTCGTCTGCCTGCGGTGTCGGCGCGGTGCTGGGTGCCGTGCTCGCGCTCCGCTTGCCGCCGCACCTGGTCAACCTTAAAACGCTGCTCGTGGCGCTTATGTCCGTGGGCCTGGGAAGTCTGCTCTATGTGGGGACACCGTACGTGGGCGTGGCCCTTGTCGGCCAGATCGCCCTGGGTATAGCTTGGGGTGTCGTCAACCCGCTCCACAACACCATTGTGCAGACGACGGCTCCGCTCGAGCAGCTTGGTCGCGTCAATTCGGTCATGGGCTTTGGCAATATGTTCGCTGGTGTGGCCCCTCTGGCGATTGCCCCGTGGCTGGCGGCAACATTTGGCGTACAACGGACACTCGTGGGGGCAGGCATGGTCGTGACGGCGGTTCCCGCGGCACTGCTGCTGTTTGGACGCAATCACTTGGAACGTGCCGTAAAGCAGTAAGAAACCATCACAACATTCGGTAAAAATCGCGATTCTGCCGAAAAACGTCGAATGTTGTGATGGTTTGGCCCGTAGACGCCGCGATCACCACAAAGGGGCCAGGCGCCTTTGTGGTGGTTTTTGCTTTGACAGGCCGCGCCTGCGCCTTGGTATACCATGTACACCATTTCTGACCTCATCCAGCACCGCCGCACAACTCAGAAAGGCTCCCATGGACACCACCTTCAGCCACATCAAAGCCGTGTTCTGCGATATCGACGGTACGCTGCTCACGAGCCAGCACACGGTGTCCCCGCGCACCGTGGCGGCGATCCGCGCCCTGCGCGAGCGCGGCGTGCTCTTTGGCCTGTGCACCGGGCGCGACGCCCACGCGACCGAGGCCATGTACGAGCTCTGGGGCATCGAAGGCCTGGTGGACGTGCTGGTGGGCTGCGGTGGCGCCGAGGTCATCGACCGCGCGCACGACATCAACGAGCTGAGCTATCCGCTGCCGGGCGAGACCATCGCGCGCATCTGCAAGCACATGGCGGACCTTCCGGCAACACCCGTCTGCCCCCGAGACGGCGTGTTCTACGTGCCCGAGAGCAACGCGTGCGTCGAGCACATGTCGCGCGTCGACGGCGTGCCCTACCAGGTGGTCGATTTTGCCGAGTTCTTGCGCGAGCCGCAGCCCAAGGTGATGTTTACCATGGCGCCCGAGGTGATGCCGCGGGTGATTGAACGGGCGTCGACGTTTGCAGATAACACTGTTAAGGCGGCGGCCCTGCAGACCACGCAGCGGCTCTACGAGTTCATGGATCCGCGCGTGTCCAAGACGCGCGGCCTTGGGCGCGTGGCGGAGCTCAACGATATGGAGCTCCAGGACATCTGCGTGTTTGGCGATGCGGACAACGACACCTGCATGGTGGCCGACGCCGGCGTGGGCGTGGCTATGGCAAACGGCAGCGACGCCACCCGTACCGCCGCGGACTTTGTAACCGCGAGCAACGACGAGGACGGCATCGCGATCTTTATCGAGGAACATCTGCTGTAGCGCCGGGGGGCAGCCACAAAGAGGGCAGAGCGCCTTTGTGGTGGTTTTCCAAGCGTCCCAACAGTCGATTGTTGGGACGCTTTTTTGTAGCGAGGAGATTTGCGGCCGGTAACATGCGATGCCATTCAAGTGTCGATGTATGAACATATCGGCACACGCTAGTTGTGCAGTAATTGACCAATTAGCTCATAACTAATATTTCCAGGTAGATATACTGCCATTCACGGCGCAATTTTGACCGTTCACAGATTGAGCGGGTTAAAACAAAGTGTTGTACAAACAATGATAAAGTGTCATTTATCTAGATTGGCTAACGAGTTTACCAGCGTCTTTCCGAAATTTAACCCTCGAAAAACAATGCATAGTTTGAATAATTGTCAAGAAGTTAAGGCAACGTAAAGCAAAACTGACATTGTTAGGCTTGCGTTGTTTAAATAAAGAGTAATAATATGCATATCGAGCGCGAGCAATTATAGGTTGCGCGCCCAAGTTTGATGGTGAAAGAGCAAGATCGCGGTCTCTTGGGGAGGAGACATCGATGAAAGCGAATTCGGATAAATCTAAGCAGAGTAATAAAGCGACGCGCCGTGTGCTGGCAGGCGTTTTGTGCGGAGCCTCCGTTTTGAGCCTGGTACTGTCGCTCGTCATGCCTCCGATCTCGCAGGCCATTGCCAACGATGCCCAGACGGTTTCTACCGAGGAAACTGTGATGGGGGGGGGTTCCTCAAGTGAGTCTACTGATGTAGGCAACACCAACAACGGGGATACCGAAAACCAGAATAGTGACGATGCTGCGGGCGACGACGAAATCCAGCAGGAGGAGCAGCCCAAGGACGAGTCGCAGGCAGAAGAAAATGAAGCGATCGACGATGGCGCTGGTTCGTCAGCCGAGGAGGCTGTGGCGAGCGAAGAGACAGCCACGGACATCAAGAATGCCGGTGACTTGCAGGGAAAGCTTCTAGGCGTTGAGGAAAATCAAACCGCCAGCTTTACGCTTGCGGCTGATATTGACTTTCCTGGTGAAATCACACTTAACAAAGGCGGCAGCAATATCACCCTTGACCTAAGTGGTCATAAGATTAAGCACTCGAGCGCCGACAAGCCGTTATTCAATGTTGCCGGTGGTGCGTCACTTACAATTAGGGATTCTGCACAGGTGGGTGAGACGGTCAGCGAGGGCCAGCAGCTAGCTGATCAGGGGCAGAGCCTGAATGCCGATAATTATGACAAGAATGCCGCCAATTATGGCAAGAATGCCGAACTGACTTACGATAACGATAACATTCCATCTAATCTTACCTACTACGTGACCGAATCGTCCCCGAGCGGAACAGGCACAACCGAGACACTTGTCAAACATGACGTTGAGATTAAAGGCGCCATCGTGGCGTGCGGCGGCAACGCAAATCTAAAGCTCATCAATCTATATAACAACAACGGCAAGGGCGGCACGTTTAACCTTGTGAGCGGCGTGATCACGCAAAAACAAGGCGGCAGCGTTAGCAGCTTGGTCTATGCCGAGAACGGCTCTACCGTCAACATGCGCGGCGGCTATGTGTGTGGAGCTTCTGGCTCGGGTGCGGGCGGCGGAATTGAAATACACGGTAATTCGACCCTCGAGGTTTCCGGTGGCGTAATTGCCGGCAACAGTGCTCCTAGTGGCGGTGGTGTGTATGCTAAAGACTCCACGGTTAACATAACTAATGGCGTAATCTCCGGCAACAGCACGCTTGCTACTGGTGTTGGTTTCGGCGGCGGCATCATGGCCGAAGGCGGCAGCGTTACTGTTTCTGGTGGCTACATTACTAACAATAAATATGCCAATTACTGTGGTAACGATGGTAATGGCGATCATGGCGGTGCTGGACTTGCCGCTAAAAACGGTACTCATGTCACCATTTCGGGCGGCCAGATCACGGGCAACTATTCTGAGGAAGCCGGCGGCGGCGTCTATGTGACCGACATCGAACACCAAGGGGCGAGCTCGCGCAAGACAATGGCATGGCTCAACATTACGGGGGGAACTATTGCCTCTAACGTGAGTTTTCGCTCTGAGGGTGCCGGCATTCGCGTGGGCCAGATGGTTGACGCGATGATAAAAGGAACGTCAAATTCAAATCCAGTCTATATCACTAATAACCACTGCATGTCTCGCTTTGACTGGGGTGGAGGCGGCATCTTCGTCCAGGGCGATTCTAAGGTCGCGTCTAATGCTGGTAGGCTATTTGTCTATAACTCCTATATAAGCAGCAATGAGGCCGGTGGCTACGGTGGCGGCGTTGCGGTTTGCCCGACGGGTAAGACTTTGGTGACAGGCACCGACGGCACGGCGATTTTCGGTAATACTTCTGCCGGAAATGAGCAAAACGCGAACGACTACGAATCCGTGAGTAATACAGGCAATAACGGCACCCCCCATCTTTCCGGCGGTGGTCACGGTAAGGACCAGGACTCCGACGCCTACAATGCCGAAGTGTTTCGCGAAAACGGCCACGCGGACTTCTTCCTTGCGGCGGAGGGTCATACGACTCCGATCGCGGCGGTGATTGGCAAAATGCTTGGCGGCGGCGATGCTAAGTATCGGGGAAGCTTAGAGCTTCAGAAAGCCATTACTGTCCCCGCTAACGGTGGCGTGCAGGTATATAACAGCATCGGCCTGAGTTCGAATGTTAAGGCTCAAGACCCCGAGGCGATCAATGCGCGAAAGGCTGCGCTAGAGGCGGGCGCGACGTTTATCACGGGCAATTATTCCTGGAACCATGGCGGCGGCATCATGTCGAACGGCGACCTGTACATGGGCGCGCTTGAGGACACGTATGTCTATCCGAGCCTCAAGCTCAAGGCGACCAAGAAGCTGGAAGGCCGCAAGCTCAATGATGGGGAGTTCTCCTTTACGGTGTATCGCAAGGATTCAGACGACCCTTTGGCTGGCACGACAGCTGGCACGACATTCAATCGCGACGTTTGCACCGAGGTTGGAACAGCAGCAAATGATGCAGAAGGCAGCATTACGTTTGACCTTGGTGAACAATTCGCATCGAGTGGCGCGGGTAACGAAATCACATACTACTTGGTCGAAGATCCCGGTGGTGATTCTGGCATCACGTACGACTCCAGCGTGTATAAGATTGTGGTGACGGCCGAAGATACCAAGACCTTGCTCATGTCTGTTCCGAGTAAAGAAAACTCAAGCCAACTGAAGGATCTTTACATCCATAACTACACGATTAAAAACGTCGGTGTAACCAAGTACGAATTCCGCGAGTCGTCTGGGAAGTGGGAGAACGTAAAAGCGAGGAGCAAGGTGCAGAAGAGTGGAGACTATTATCCAATTATCTGTGAGGGTGACTCCACGACTTTCACTAACAAGTTCACTCCGTACGACTCGAAGGGCTCCTGGACGCCTATGGCGACTAAGGTCGTTGAGGGTGGCGAGATGAAGGAGTTCACGCTCCAGCTTGCGACCGACACAGATTTTACGGATATCGTTAGCAGCAAGTCCACCACTGCCGACGGCGACAAGTCCCAGACCCTGAGCTTCGACAAGATTGATTACAAACTCGATCAACTCGACCAGCTCGCGTCTGGCCCCACTGGCCGTGGTGCTTCCAAGACCTTCACGTACTACGTGCGCGAGAAAGACGACGGTTCGCTGTTCTCGCACTATACGTACGACAAGTCGGTCTATCAGATTACGGTTAACGCGACTGACGACTCTAACCACCATATCGACGTCACTGCGACCTACAAGCAGATTCAGGATCGTGATGGCAATGAAGTGACCACTGACACGCCCCACGACCTCACCGGCAAGTCCACTCCCACCTTCACCAACACCTACTCCACCTCTTTGCCCCTTTCTGGTATGTCGGGCGTCACTCTGACGTACCTTGCCGGCGCGGCGGTGCTTTGCGCTGCTGCGGCCTGGATGCACATTCGTCGCAAGGCGAATGCGAAGGGAGGTGAGCGTCGTGAATAAGAAAGTTTGCTCCTTCCCGATCTTGTTTGCGCTGCTTGCCCTCCTGATCGGCATCTGCGCGGTTGTGTTCCCCGCATCCGCGCAGGCCGCGCCGACCTCGACCGGTTCCATCACGGTGAGCGGCGCCGTGGCGAGCAACTACGACGCCTACCAGATCTTTAGCGCCAACGTCGTCGACGGCGACGGCGACGCCAAGACCTTTACCGACCTCGCTTGGGCAAGCGACGCCGCGCGCGACGCTGTCCTGCCTGTGCTGCACAGCGCCGGCATGCCCGATTCCCAGACCACCGCGCAGGAAGCTGCCGAGTGGCTCAACACCGATTCCCACCTTACGAGCGCGCTGAGCGCACAGCTCGCTCGTTCCCTCCAGAGCTCTGGCGCCGTGCCCGTGGCCCTTAACGCGGGCACGGCGGCCGAGCTGCCCTGCGGCTACTGGCTCATCGTCGCCAGAGACGACGCCATCGCCCAGGGCGAGGCCGGCACCGCGCCGATCATGGCGCTGGTGGGCGGCAACGCCGTCACCGTCAAGCCCAAGGCCGCGACGCCCAAGGTCGCCAAGCACGTGCTGGAGGACAACACCGCCGCATGGCAGAAGGCCGCCGACGCCACGGTCGCCGACGACCTGTACTGGCGCCTCTCGGCCACGGTTCCCGCGGGCCTTTCCGCCTATGACACCTACGCGGTGCAGTTCGTCGACACCATGAGCGCGGGGCTCGACCCCTCCAAGGTGGCCGCGAGCATGCGTGTGTACGTGGCGGCGGGCGCGGATGGCACCTTCGACGCCGTCTCGAACGGTAAGGACGGGCGCGCCGGCACCGAGCCCGCGCAGGGCTGGACCGACATCACGGCCCAGTGCGCCACCAAGGTGGCGGCGGACGGGACCTTCACCGTGCGCACCGGCGACCTGATCGCCGCGCTCGGCGGGGCCGACGCCTTCGCCGCGGGCGCCCGCGTGGTCGCCGTGTACAACGCGCCGCTCAACAGCGCGTGCAACCGCGGCATCGCGAAGGGCAACCCCAACGAGGTCTATCTGCGCTACCCGCGCTCTCCCTTTGCCGACCAGTCCGGCGATGCCGGCTTCACCCGCACGCCGAGCGACGATGCGTGCGCCTACACTTGGGATCTCGCGCTCACCAAGCGCGGCAGCGACGGCGACAAGCCGCTTGCCGGGGCGGTCCTGAGCATCGCCGACGACCGCGGCCGCACGCTGGCGGCCGACGGCACGTGGGATGCGGAGGGCAAGGCCACCGTCACCACGGGCGAGGACGGCCGTGTGACCGTCTCGGGCGTGGACTCGGGCAAGCTGGAGGTCCGCGAGCTCAAGGCGCCCAAGGGCTACACCGCCTTTGAGGGCACGCGCTCCGTGACGGTCAAGGCTGAGGGCCTGGACGTCGACCAGGTGGCGGCCGCCAAGCCTAAGGTGACCGTATCGGCCGAAAGCCCTCTGCGAGTTGATGCCGCCGATGCCGGGAAGGGTTTAGTCGAGTTGTCGGTGCTTAACACCCCAAGTAACGAAGTGAGTCGAGGCTTTATGCCCTCGACGGGAGATAGAACGTTGGTGTTGGTAACGGCTTTGGCCGTCATCGGAGTAGTGGCTATTGTCGTCGCGCTCGTCATCAAGCGGGGAGGAGGTCGCCATGATAAATAATTGTCCCCCCCCCTGCTCAATGGCGTACTGCCTCCGTAGCGATTAGAGCGCAGGGAAATGAGCCTGCTGACTTTTGGTGATGACGAGAATTAAAGCAACCTCCAAGAAAGAGGTCCCAACATGAAAACAACCAAGAACATCGCACGCCTGGCAGTAACCGCCGGCCTCACCGCAGCCCTGAGCTTCGGCGGCGTTATGGCGACAGTCACGATGGCGTTTGCTGCGGAGGGTGCTGCCCCCAGCTATTCGCTCACGATTAACAAGTCCGTGGACAATGACTCCACTTCGTTCAAGGCGTATCAGATTTTTAAGGCTGACGTTATTGACGGAAAGTCCGGTAAGGTTGCGTCCAACATTGAGTGGCCGAGTGATGACGCAGAGACTGCGGTCCTGAAGGTGCTTGTTGATAATAATGTCCCAGGGATTACCTTAGACTCGACCGCTTCTGACGTTGCCGACTACCTTTCCAAGATCACTGATACCACTGATACCACGAGTCTGCCGCAGAGCAGCATCCTTAACAAGATTGCCTTGGCTGTAGAGAAGAGTGTTACCGCTACGGGCGATTCCTTTGCCGCCGGTCGCGCTTTCACCACTACGAGCGCTGGCTACTACCTGTTCATGACCGATACCGACTCGCTCAGTGCGAATGAGAAGCAGACCGGTACCTCGCCGATCTTTGCAGTCGTGGGCGGCAACGCAGTGGTCGTTACCGAGAAGACGAGCATCCCGACCGTGACGAAGCAGGTCAAGGACGATGGTGCGGACAACGACTGGAAGTACAAGGCGGACTCCCAGATGGGTCAGACCGTTCAGTACAAGCTGACCGGCACGGTTGCAAGCAATGTCGACACGTTCAACACCTACTATTATGAGTTCCACGATGAGCTGTCTGCCGGTTTGACTGTTGATAAGTCCACTGTCAAGGCCGTGATTGGTGAGACTCAGATCACGCCTACTTCTGTGACCATGTCTGATCCCGATTCAAATGGCAGAACGGTCTTGAGCGTAAAGTTTGACGATCTTAAGGCTGCCGCCACGGCGGCCGGCGTCACTGTCGGCGAGCATACAAGGGTCGTTGTCACGTACAGCGCCAAGCTCGACCCGAATAAGTCCCAGCATGTCGTTGTCGGTGGCACGGGCAACTCCAACACCGTCAAGCTCATCTACTCCAACAACCCTGGCCACGATTCCCGGGGTGAGTCTGTGCCCGACACCGTGCGCGACTACACCTATGCGCTCAAGCTCGTCAAGAAGGACGCGACGGATGAGAATAAGATACTTAAGGGCGTAAAGTTCACCATCCGTGCCACTGATCCCGACGATATTGCATCCAAGGACATGTATGTCCAGGAGAATGGCTCCCTCGGTACTGAGGCTTCTGAGTTCACGACCACCGACTCCGGCGAGATTAACGTCAAGGGCCTCGATGCCGGCACCTACACCGTCAAGGAGACCCATACGCTCGCCGGCTATAACACCATCCCCGAGTTCACCTTCACCATCAAAGCCATTGGATTCAACCAAGCAGAGGGAGAGGGAGAAAACAAGATTACGGTCAAGACGAGCACCAGGGGTTCCAATTTGGTCGAGGTTGACACGACTAACACGGACAACGGTACTGCTGCCTTGATCGTCAAAAACAAGCAGGGTTCCGGCCTCCCGCTCACCGGCCTTAACGGCGTGACGTTCACTTGGATCGCTGGTGGCGCGGTGCTGTGCATCGGCGTGGCTCATCTCATCCGCAGCCGTAAGCAGGCTGAGGAGTCCGAGCAGGAGTAACGCTCGCTCACCCATCCCTTTGGCAGGTGGGATGTGATGGCCATGAGACTTGCGGACACTTTTCTCGTCCATCCACGTTCTTGCTTTGTCATTTTCTTTTCGGGGCAGACTCCGCACTGGATTCTGCCCCGTTTTTTGGGATAACGCAGCCAGCCTCCACCGTCCGATGCGGGTACGTTCGTCATCGCGTTTCTTGACTCGTATGAGGTTCGGTTTAAGGTCCGTAGGCGCACGCGCGGTGCGGACGGTGGACGGCATTTGCGCCGCAAGCGCAAATAAGAATGCCCGGGGGTCGGATCCCGGGCATTTAACAAAACCAGAAAACTAGGCCGCCCGCGCTCCCAAACATTTACGCGGGATGCGTCGTTTTCTATTGACATTGTATCCCGAATCGCCCAGCCGATCTGGGACATTTTGAAAACTCAAATGCTGGCTTATCCTCGACTGGACGGTGCAGTCTAGCTGCGTTGTTCGGCGCGGAAGCTCGCTAATCGGCTATTATTTGTTTAGACAACTTGAGTTGTAGAGGAGTGACCGGCGATGGTGCAGGGCGCCAAACATATGAAGGGCAATAACGCCGCGGACAACGGCGGCTCAAGCCCTCAGCCCAAACCTCAACCAAAGCCCAAGCGCCGTCGCAAGCGGCTGCCGCGCTGGGCCGATCGGCTCATCACCATCGTCATCATTCTTATTGGCGTGGGCCTTATGACCTGGCCGTGGATCTTGGACCGGCTCGAGGCCTCGGGCGTGTTCAACCAGATCAGCACCGTGTCCAGCACCGTGGACGCGCTGTCTGCCGAGGAGCGCGAGCGCATCCTGCTCCAGGCGCGCTCCTATAACGAGCAACTTGCCGGCGAGGCCACCGAGCTTCCCGCCGACCAGATCGAGCCCTACGCCCAGCAGCTCATCTTTGACCGCGACCCCATGATGAGCTGGGTCGAGATCCCCTCCATCGACGTGAGCATGCCCATCTACCATGGCACGAGCGAGGAGGTCCTCATGGCGGGTGTCGGCCACTTGGAGGGCACGAGCCTGCCGGTGGGCGGCACCTCGACGCATTGCGTGCTCACCGCGCACTCGGGTATGCGCAACCTGAGCATGTTCGACGACATCCACTCGCTGGAGCCCGGCGACCTGGTGCTGCTGCACACCATGAACAAGACGCTTGCCTACAAGATGGTGGACTCCGAGGTGGTGCTGCCCGAGGAGATGGAGTCGCTGACTATCGAGCCCGGCGCCGACAAGGTGACGCTCGTCACCTGCACGCCCTACGGCGTGAACGACCATCGCCTGCTGGTGCATTGCGTGCGCACCAAGTACAACAAGAAGGACGTCGACAAGCAAAAGTCGCTGGCCGGCCGTCACTGGGGCAAGCGCGAGTTTGCCGTGCTCATCGTGGTCGTAGCCATTGTGCTGTTGCTGCTGGATATCGTGATCCACGCGGTCCGCAAGCGCCGCAAGGCCAAGGCCTCGGCATAAGACATTCTCCAGAACCACCACAAAGGGGACAGGCACCTTTGTGGTGGTCGGGGCTTTCAAACCATCACAACATTCGATGAAAATCGCGATTTTGACGAAAAGCGTCGAATGTTGTGATGCTTTTCGTTGTGGTCGAGACGGTTTTCGCTATGGACGGTACGGTTTTCGCTACGGACGGCGCGGTTTTCGCTGCAGAATCGCCAGCCCGCAGCCTGCCAACCCGCCGCCCTCGTTACGTTTTCGCTGCATTTGGGTAAAGCGCCTGCTCCAAGCGGCGTTGCCTTGTATACTAGAGCGGTTTATCTGTTATGCGGAAGGGAGCGCCTATGGCACTCAGCGAGAAAGACGTGCGCGGCATCGCCGAGTACGCAAAGATCGCACTGACCGATGACGAGCTCACCCAGATGACGTCCTACATGAATGACGCCGTCCAGATGCTCGAGCCCGTCCTGCAATATGACTTGCCCGACGTGGAGCCCACGTTCCATCCCATCGGAAGCCTGTCCAACGTGATGGGCGACGACCTGCGCGAGCCCGAGCGCGACCTGCCGCTCGACGTCGCGCTCGAAAACGCCGGCAGCGCGCGTGAGCGCTACTTCCGCGTGCCGTCCATTTTGGGAGAGGGGGAGAGCGAATAATGGCGCTAAGCTTCGATTCCCTTACCGCCGCCCAGATCGCCGCGGGCGTTGCCGCCGGCGACTTTACCGCTACCGAGGTGGCCCAGGCCTCCCTTGCCGCCATCGAGGCGCGCGAGGGCGGGGTCCAGGCATTCCTGCAGGTGGCGCCCGAGCTTGCGCTCGAGGCCGCCGCGCGTGTGGATGCCGACCGTGCCGCCGGAAAGCCGCTGCCCCCGCTCGCGGGCGTGCCGCTGGCCATTAAGGACAACATGAACCTCGTGGGCACGCGCACCACCTGCGCTTCCCGCATGCTCGAGAACTACCAGAGCGTCTACACCGCCACCTGTGTCCAGCGCATGCTCGACGCCGGCTGCCTGCCCATGGGCAAGGCCAACATGGATGAGTTTGCCTTTGGCAGCTCCACCGAGAGCTCGGCGTTCCACCGCACCAACAACCCCTGGGATACCGAACGCGTGCCCGGCGGCTCCTCGGGCGGCTCCGCTGCCGCCGTCGCCGCGGGCGAGGTCGCGCTCTCGCTGGGCTCGGACACCGGCGGCTCCATTCGCCAGCCGGCGTCGCTGTGCGGCGTGGTGGGCTTTAAGCCCACGTATGGCGCCGTGAGCCGTTACGGCGTGGTTGCCTTTGGCTCGTCGCTCGACCAGGTGGGGCCCTTTGGCCGCACGGTCGAGGATGTCGCGCTGGCCATGAACGCGCTTACCGGTGCGGGCCACGATCCGTATGACTGCACCAGCCAGGACTGTGCCGTCGACTTTACCGAGCACCTCAACGACAGCATCGAGGGCAAGCGCGTGGGCATCATCCCCGCGTTTATGGAGGCCGAGGGCCTGACGCCCGAGGTCAAGGCCGCCGTTCAGCGCGCCGCCCAGGAGCTGCAGAACCAGGGTGCCGAGCTCGTGGAGGTCGACCTGCCGCACCTGGATGCCGCCATCGCCGCCTACTACGTCATCGGCCCGGCCGAGGCGTTCTCCAACCTGGCACGTTTCGACGGCATTCGCTACGGCTATCAGGAGGAGGGCTGCGCCAACATGTCCGACCAGAGCTCGCTTTCGCGTGCCCACGGTTTTGGCGCCGAGGCCAAGCGCCGTCAGATGCTCGGCGCCTACCTGCTGAGCTCGGGCGTGTACGACAAGTACTACTACGCTGCGCAAAAGGCCCGCACGCTCATCACGCGGGACTACGATGCCGCGTATGCCAAGGTGGACACCATCCTCATGCCCGCCTCGCCGCGCACGGCCTTTAAGTTTGGCGAGATCAGCGACCCCACGCAGATGTACCTCTCCGACCTGTACACCATCTCGCTCAACATTTGCGGCAACGGCGGTATCTCGGTGCCTCTGGGCCTGGGCGAGGACAGCAAGCTGCCCGTTTCTGCCCAGCTGGTTGGCCCGGCCTTTAAGGACCGTCAGCTGCTCACGTTTGCCCGCGCCCTTGAGCGCGGCTTTGCCGATGCCGCCACGGGTGCGCCCGCGCTTTCCGTCGCGCCCGATTTTGCCGGGAAGGGAGGCGAGCTGTAATGAAGGAGCTTTCCGAGGTCCTGCAGGATTGGGAGGCCGTGATCGGCCTGGAGATCCATACCGAGCTCACCGCACTCGATACCAAGATGTTCTGCAACTGCAAGCTTAGCCACGATGACGAGCCCAACGCCAACGTGTGCCCGGTGTGCCTGGGCCTGCCCGGTGCGCTGCCGGTGCCCAACAAGCGCGCCATCGAGAGCATCGTCAAGGCCGGTCTCGCCACCAACTGCGAGATCCAGCGCCACTCGATGTTCTACCGCAAGCACTACTTCTATCCCGATATGGCCAAGAACTTCCAGACTACGCAGGGTCCGGTCGCCTTTGCCATGTACGGTCACCTCGATCTGGATGTGACCGGTCGCGGTGCCGCCGAGCGCCCCGATTGCGCGTTTGGCGAGGCCGAGGCCCAGAGTCTGGCGAGCGCTTCGGCCAACGCCGAGGGCTTGTCCACGTCCATGACGTCGACCATGCGCGAGGGCAACCAGCGTGCCGGCCATCTGGCCAGCTACGATGCGTCCAACCTGCAGATGCCCGAGCGCCGCGAGGACGGTTCCTACACGGTGCCCATTCGCATCCTGCGCATCCACATGGAGGAGGACGCCGCCAAGATGGTGCACGTGGGCGGCGCCGAGGGCCGCATTACCGCCGCGGCCGAGTCGCTCGTCGACTACAACCGCTGCGGCACGCCGCTCATCGAGCTTGTAACTGAGCCCGACTTGCGTACGCCCGAGGAGGCTCGCCTGTTTATGGAGAAGCTCCGTCGCATCTTTGTGACGCTTGGCATTTCCGACTGCTCCATGGAGAAGGGTTCCATGCGCTGCGACGGCAACGTGTCGCTGCGCCGCCGCGGCGAGACCAAGCTGGGCACCAAGACCGAGCTCAAGAACCTCAACTCGTTTAAGAGCCTGCATGACGGCCTTGCCTACGAGATCTGCCGCCAGGCAGAGGTACTCGAGGAGGGCGGCATTATCTACCAGGAGACCCGCCACTGGGAGCCCAGCCGCAAGCGCACCGTGGTCATGCGTGTGAAGGAGACGGCCGACGACTATCGCCTGTTCCCCGATCCCGACCTGGCGCCGTTCGACCTGGACGACGAGTTTATCGATCGTTGCCGTGGCGAGATCCCCGAGCTGCCCGATGCCAAGCGCGCTCGTTTTGAGGCCGACTTTGGCATTAAGACGGCCGACGCCGAGCAGATTGCCGGCGACCCGGAGTTTGCCGAGTTCTTTGAGGCCGCCGCTGCCGGTATGGCTGGCAAGGAGGCCCAGACGGTCGCAAACCTGCTGGTCAACGAGATGATCGCCTACCTTAAGGGAGCGGGTGTGTCGCTCGCCGAGTCCGGCATCGCGCCGGCTCAGGTGACAGCTCTTGCCAAACTGCTGGCGACTGATGCAATCAGCTCCAACCAGGCGCACGAGGTCTTTGAGGCCATGGCCCAGACCGGCGACGATCCCAACAAGATCGTCGACGAGCGCGGCATGCGTCAGGTGAGCGATACCGGCGCGCTGCAGCCGATCGTGGACGAGGTGCTGGCGAACTGTGCCGATCAGGCGCAGCAGTATCGTGACGGCAACCAGAAGGTCATCGGCTTTTTGGTGGGCCAGTGCATGAAGGCGAGCCGCGGCAAGGGCAACCCGAAGCTCTTCAACGAGTTGCTGAGAACGTCGCTCTCGTAGCTGCGAGGCCGGGGAAGCCCCGAGTCGCCGGGGTATTTCCTCCAAATTTCAAACAGTCCTATGCAAGACGAAGGCCACATTTAGTGGCCTTCTTTGCATGCGGAACTCATTTGGAGCAAACACCCCGGCGACTCGGGGCTTCCCCGGCCAGACGACTCGGCCTTTCGGGTCAGGTGGGCTGAATGGAATTTGGTGAATGGGTGCGCCGTCGGCGCACCCATTTTTGTAGATGTGACAAAGGGACTTTCCCTTTGTCACACTGGCCCTCTGCCGTCTCTTTATTGATGCTGGGAACGCCAGGCGGTGGGGGTGGTGCCGGTGTGTTGCTTGAAGGCTTGGGCGAAGGCGGCCTGCTGAGGGTAGCCTAGACGCTCTGCCACCTGCGCTATCGTCAGCGAGCTGTCGGCCAAAAGGTCCTGTGCTCGCTCCATACGGCGTCTGCGGATGTAGGCGCCCAGGGACTCGCCAGTTTGGGCCTTAAAGGTGGCGCATAGCTTGGAGCGGCTTGTGTAGAGCCTCTCGGCCACTTCGTTGACACCCACACGCCTGCCTTTGTCGAGCGCGCACTCAATCATCGCCGTCGCTTCCTCGGCAATGGTCATGCTGGCGCGTGTGTCTGCCGCCTGCCGCGCCTGCTTGTGGGCCGCGCGCGAACAGGCGAGCTCCGCGACCATGGTCTCCACGATGCCTTGCATATAGACGTGTCCGCCTACGGCGCGAGCGCGGTCCTCGTTGATTCGACGTAGTGTGTGGCAGATGGCAGACGCTGCCTCCTCGTGCCATGACTCGGCAAACGCCTCAAAGACCCCCGCGAACTCGGCAGGATAGCAATGCTCCAGCTCGTCAAAATACCCGGGCAAAAAGAGCACCGAGCGTGAGTGATAGAGTTGCCCTGCAAACAGCGGGCTTAGCTCCTCGCCGCAGCTATCTTGGATAAAGCTGCAGACTGCGCTGTTCGGCCACGGCCCGCGCAGCGGCTTGAGGTTCGCAGGCGTTATGCCGGCTTCGGGCATACACATGAGCGTGGGCGCGCTGACCTCGCTCACGCACGCGTACGGTTCGGGCGTGTATTCGGCTAGGTGCATGTTGTGCATCGGGGTAATGAAATGCTCCATGACGATGCAGGTGGGGGAGAGGGGCATGATCCATGCGCGTCTGTGCGCCCGATCGTTTGCCACCTCACCGGTAAAGACGGCGCCCTTGCCGGAGAACTCCAAGCCAAACTGCTCAAACTGCGGTGCGTAGAGCTCGGTTATATCGGTTGCCGCCCGCCGCATTTTCAAAAGCGTCCCCTTCATTTGCGAAAACGTCCACGCCTGGCCCAATTGTGTGCCTTGGCTAACACGCCCATGATAAGTTTCTTACGGTTAACTTTCAAGCCGTTAGAAAGGAATCTCATGGCAAAGGGATCAAAAAAGGAAGGTGGCGGCATCGGCGAGCTGCTTGCATATGCCGGTGAACGTAAATTCCTAACGTATTTGGGCATGGCCCTCTCGGCGCTCTCGCAGCTGCTGAGCTTTGGCCCGTACGTGTGCATCTGGCTTGTTGCGCGAGATCTTATCGCCGTGGCGCCCAACTGGAGCGAGGCCGCCAATATCGCGATGTATGGTTGGTGGGCTGTGGGCTTTGCCCTGGCGAGCATTGTGGTCTATTTTGTGGGACTCATGTGCACGCACCTGTCCGCGTTTCGCTGCGCATCCAATATCCGCAAGACCACGAGTGAGCATCTGCTCAAGTTGCCGCTCGGCTACTTTGACACGCACGCCACCGGTGAGCTGCGCCGTATCGTAGACGGATGCGCTGCCTCCACCGAGACGCTGCTCGCACACATGCTGCCCGATATCGCCGGCGCCACCGCCATGGTCGTGGGCCTGCTCGTGCTGCTTTTCGCCCTCGATTGGCGTTTGGGTGTGGCATGCCTAATCTCGGTCGTCGTTTCGTTTTGCGCCATGGCCACCATGATGAGCGGCAAGGGCGCCGAGTTTATGAAGGCTTACATGGGCGCGCTGGTCAAGATGAACAAGACCGGCACCGAATACGTACGCGGCATCCCCGTGGTCAAGGTCTTCCAGCAGACGGTCTACTCCTTTAAGGCGTTTCACGATGCGATCGCCGAATACGCCGACATGGCGCAAAGCTATGCGGGCACGTTCTGCCGAGGCCCGCAGGTGCTCAACCTTACCGCGCTCAATGGCCTCGTGGCATTTCTTTTGCCCGTGGCGTTGCTGTTGGCGCCGGGCGAGACGGACTTCGCGCACTTTATGGTCAACTTCACGTTTTACGCGATCTTTTCGGCCGTGGTGCCGACGGCCATGACCAAGCTCATGTTTGTGGGCGAGGCGTCTCAGATGAGTGCCGATTCGCTGGCGCGCATCCGAAGCGTTATGGATTCCAAGCAGCTCTCCGTGCCTGCCCAGCCCAAGCACCCTATCGGCAGCGATGTGCGCTTTGAGGATGTAAGCTTTACCTACGAGGGTGCCGAAGCGCCTGCCGTCGATCATGTGAGCTTTAGCGTTCCCACAGGTAGCACCCTTGCGTTGGTTGGTCCCTCGGGCGGCGGTAAGTCAACCTGCGCAAGCCTGATCCCGCGTTTTTGGGATGTTTCCTCGGGTCGCGTGCTTGTGGGCGGCGTAGACGTTCGCGACATGGATCCGCACGAGCTCATGGACCAGGTCGCCTTTGTGTTTCAGACCAACCAACTGTTCCGGCAAACACTTGCCGATAACGTGCGCGCCTCCAAGCCTACGGCCACTGACGACGAAGTGCGTGCGGCCCTCTCCGCAGCTCAGTGCGACGACATTGTGGCCAAGCTCCCGCAGGGTATTAACACCATGCTCGGTGCTGGAGGGGCATATCTTTCGGGCGGCGAGGTACAGCGCGTGGCACTCGCCCGCGCGATCCTTAAAGACGCACCTATCGTGGTGCTCGATGAGGCCACAGCGTTTGCCGACCCCGAGAACGAGGCGCTCATCCAGCGTGCCTTTAGCAAACTGGCGGCGGGTCGCACAGTCATTATGATCGCGCACCGGCTTTCGACCGTGGTGGGGGCCGACAAGATCGTGGTGCTCAACCAAGGTAGCGTGCAGGAGACTGGCGCCCATGCCGAGCTGCTGTCCCAAAACGGTCTATACGCCAAGATGTGGGCCGAATACGAACAGGCCGCGAGCTGGAAGATCACTGCTGCCGCGGATGCCGCCGTCACGAAGGGAGGCGAGGCCTAAATGTTCGCCTCATTCCAAAAGAAGTATTTCCTATCCGATAAAGGCGTCGCCGGCGTAAAACGCGGCATTTTCTGGACCGCGCTCGCCAATCTCATTGCCATGGCCGGCATGGGCTTATTGTTCCTGGTCATGGCCGGTTTTGTCGAACATCTCGCCACCGGTGCCGACCTGCCGGATGCCCTGCCGATTGTGGGCGGCCTCCTGGTCTTTTTCGTGTTGCTCTTTGCCTCTAACTGGCAGCAGTATTACTACACCTACTGCATCTTTTACGAGGAGTGCGGCAAGCAGCGTATGGAGATTGCCGAGCGCTTGCGCAAGCTGCCGCTGTCGTTTTTTGGCCGTCGTGATCTGGCCGATTTAACCGAGACCATCATGGGCGACGTCCAGGCCATGGAGCACGCCTACAGCCACGTGCTGGGAGAGCTTTGGGGTGCCATCATCGCAAGCGCCATTGTGTTCGTGGCGTCGCTGTTCTTTTGCTGGCAGCTGGCGATCGCGGCGTTTTGGAGCGTGCCCGTGGCCTTTGCCGTGCTGTATCTGACACGCGGCCCCATGACCCCGGTGTTCGACCATGTGCGTGCCGAGAAGGTCAAGGTTACCGAGGCGATCCAGGAGACGCTCGACTGCGTGCGCGAGATCCGCGCCACCAACCAGGAGACTCATTATCTTGAGGGGCTCAACGCCGTGATCGATGCCGAGGAGCGCGAGACCACCAAGGGCGAGCTCGCCAATGGGCTTTTGGTCAACTCCGCCTTTGCCATCCTGCGCCTGGGGATTGCCACCACGTTGGTCACGGGCGCTGCGATGGTCGCCTCCGGCCAGGTCGACTTTTTGATGATGTTTGCCTTCCTGCTTATGGTGAGCCGCATCTATGCGCCCTTTGATCAGGCGCTGATGCTGATGTCCGAGCTGTTTGCCGCCGAGTCGTCGGCCAAGCGCATGCGTTCCATCATGGAAGAGCCCGTGGCGCGGGGCAGCGAGCAGTTTGAGCCCGTAGGCCACGATGTGGTGTTCGATCACGTGGCATTTGGCTATGGTGCGGGCGAGGACGGCCGCGCCGGCGAGAAAGTTCTTACCGATGTGAGCTTTACCGCCAAGGAAGGCGAGGTCACGGCACTGGTCGGTCCTTCGGGCTCCGGTAAGTCCACGGTGAGCCGCCTGGCCGCGCGCTTTTGGGACGCCACCGAAGGCACGGTCACCGTGGGCGGCGTGGATGTTGCGAGCGTGGATCCCGAGGCGCTGCTGCGCGACTACGCCATTGTGTTCCAAGACGTGCTGCTCTTTGACGACACGGTGATGGGAAACATCCGTCTTGGTCGTCGCGATGCCACCGATGAGAAAGTGCTTGCTGCCGCGCGTGCCGCCAACTGCGACGAGTTTGTGAGCCGCATGCCGCAGGGCTATGACACCATGATCGGCGAGAACGGCTCCAAGCTGTCCGGCGGTGAGCGCCAGCGCATCTCTATCGCCCGTGCGCTGCTCAAAGACGCGCCTATCGTGCTGTTGGACGAGGCGACGGCGAGCTTGGATGTGGAGAACGAGACCGTGGTTCAGCAGGCGCTCTCCCGTCTGCTTGCAGGTAAGACGGTTATCGTTATTGCCCACCGTATGCGCACGGTGGAAAATGCCGATAAGATCGTTGTGCTCAAGGATGGTGTGGTTGCCGAGCAGGGCACTCCGGCGCAGCTCAAGGCGGCAGGTGGAGAATTCGCCCGCATGGTGGCGCTGCAAAAGGAAGCAGCTACCTGGCAGTTGTAAGAAGGGGCAAAGGGACAGTCCCTTTCTCACATTGACAATCGGTTACTCCGCATCGTTAATTTTCAAAAGGTTAGCCATGGCTGACCTAGATAGTTAGATAAAATTGAGATATTTCAAAAGCGTGCTCGAGCAAACTTGTTTACTCGGGTGCTGAAGCACCATGCCGCGTCCAATGCGGCAAAAAGGAGAAGCAACATGAAGAAGTCGACGTTCAATACCCTGCTTGTCGGTGGCGGTTTTCTGCTTGGCACGGCCGGCATCAAGCTGCTTACCAGCGCTCCGGTAAAGAGCGCCTGCGTGCAGGGTATCGCGTGCGGCATGCGCATCAAGAACGGTTACCAGGACATGGTCGAGCAGGCCAAGGCTAATGTCGACGACATGGTTGCCGAGGCTGCTTACATCACCCAGAGCGAGGCCGCTGCTGACGAGGCAGCCGAGTAACGCTCCCAGGCACAAACTATGAGATTCTCGATTATTAGCGAGATCCCCGGCAGGACCCGTCTTCAATTGGCGGGTCCTGTGCCAGAGAGCGATCTCGATGCACTTCTTAAGCTTGGCGGCGACATCGACGGCGTGCACAAGGTGCGCGTCTACGGCCGCATCGGCCAGATGGCACTCGAATACGACGAGTCGCGCCGCGATGCCGTGCTGGCCGCCGTCGGTGCGCTCGACGCTCAGGTCATCGCCGACGCAAAGACGGGTTACGTGATGCAGCTTGAGCCACGCAAGCACAAGCTCGTCATGGATCTTGCCACACTTATCGGCGCCCACTACGCGCGCCGCTGGTTCTTGCCGACGCCTCTGCGTGCTGTGTTTGTCGTGGCCGGTTACATGGCATTTTTGCGCGCCGCCCTCCGTGAGCTCGCGCAGCCGCGCCTGACCGTTCCCGTGCTCGATGCTTCGGCCATTGGTATCTCGTTTGTCAAACGCGACGTCGATACCGCCGGCCAGACGATGTTCCTGCTCAACGTGGGCGAATTGCTCGAGGACTACACGCGCGCCATGAGCGAAAACGAGCTCATCAACTCGCTGCTCGACGTGCCCGATAAGGCACAAAAAGTGGTCGGTGACACCGAGGTAAGCGTTGCCGCCACCGAGCTCGAGCCCGGCGACTTGGTAGCCGTGCGCACTGGCATGTCCATTTGCATCGACGGTGTTGTCGAGCAGGGGAGCGCTATGGTCAACCAAGCGACCCTGACCGGCGAGCCGCTGGCCGTCGAGCGTAGCGCAGGCGACGACGTGTTCGCCGGCACCGTCGTGGAAGACGGCAGCATCTTGGTGCGCGTGCGCGCCAATACGGCGCAAACCAAACTGCGCTCAATCGTCTCGCTCGTGCAGACGGCCGACTCGCTCAAGTCCGAGGGCCAGTCGCATATGGAGGACCTTGCCAACAAGATCGTCCCGTGGAACTTCTTGCTCGCGGGCCTGGTTGCGCTTACTACCCGCAGCCTCATCAAGACCTCGGCGGCACTGATGGTCGACTACTCGTGCGCACTCAAGCTCACGGGTTCCGTTGCCGTCATGACCGCTATGAGCGATGCTGCCAAGATGGGCGTCATGGTCAAGGGCGCGAAGTACTTTGAGTCGTTTGCCAAGGCCGACACCATTGTGTTTGACAAGACCGGCACGCTTACCGAGGCGCAGCCGCGTCTTGCCTGCGTGCTCACCACCGATGGCTGGAGCGAGGACGAGGTTCTGCGCCTTTCCGCTTGCTTGGAGGAGCATTTTCCGCATCCGGTGGCGCGTGCCGTGGTCAACGCCGCCCGCGAGCGCGGGCTCGAGCACCGCGAGCGTCACGCTGCGGTCGAGTATATTGTGGCGCACGGCATCGCTTCGTCCATCGAAGGGCGTCGCGCGATTATCGGCTCGGCACACTTTGTGTTTGAGGACGAGAGCGCGCAGCTCGAGGCCGACATTAAGGAGCAAATCGAGTCCCAGATGCAGGGCCTGTCGCCGCTGTATCTGGCGGTCGATGGAAAGGTCGTCGGCGTGCTCGGTATCGAGGACCCGCTCAAGCCCGGGGTCCGCGAGGCCATCGCCGACCTGCATGCGCTGGGCGTCAAGCATGTCGTTATGCTCACGGGCGATTCGGAGCGCACGGCCGAGCGCATTGCGCGCGAGGCGGGTGTCGACGAGTTTAAGGCCGAACTGCTGCCCGAGGACAAGTACGCCTATGTGGAGCGCATTAAGAGCGAGGGGCGCCATGTTGCCATGGTGGGCGACGGCGTCAACGATTCGCCGGCGCTCGGTTTGGCCGACGTGGGCTTGGCGATGGGTGGCGGAAGCGACATTGCCAAGGAGGTCGCCGATATCATCCTGACCGATACGGATCTTGCCGCGATCGTGCGTTTGCGCCGCATGAGCCAGGGCCTCATTGACCGACTGACGAGCTCCTATTCTAAGGTGATGCTCACCAACTCAGCGCTCTTGGCACTGGGCATTACCGGCGCGATTACCCCGCAGGCGTCGTCACTGCTGCACAACGGCTCGACGATTGCCTACAGCCTGGGCAACGCAAAGGCGTACCTGCGTTAACAGACGTGTTCACCCACGTTATCTGGCCTGCGCCCAGACGGCATCGGTGTCGTCCGGGCGCAGGCCTTTTTAGACAAGTGCAGCTTTGATGGCGGGGCTTTCTGCGAGCTGCTCGGCTGCCTTTTCGTCGGAGCTGTCGAGTGCTGCCAGACTGCGGTAGACCCACTCGTTGACCTGGGTGTTCTTGACGCCTGCGGTCTGCATAAGGGCGCCTACCTCGCGGATTGCTGCGAACAGATCGGCCTTGGGGCCCGCGAGCTCGACCTCGATGCCGTGGTAGGCGGCCACGCCGCGGTTCTCACTCACGTGGTCGATAAAGCCCTCGACGGTCTCAAGCTGCTGAGTGAGAGCTGCATCATCGTCAGCGTCCAGCGCGACGAGTGCGTTCGATACCGTGAGGGCGGGATGTCCGCAGGGGACAAAGCCCTCGATGACATCCATAGCTTCGGTAATGGTTGCGCCCAGGCCTGCGAGGGCATTGACGAGTTGCTGCTTGGTATCCATAACGGTCCTTTCGACGGGTCAATTTTGCTTGGCGAAAATATACGTGACGCGATCGGTAGCAAAAGTGCGAAGTGTGGCGCACATTGGGGTCTTCACAGCTCGTGCATAGAACAGCTGTCCGCTTTCAGAACGTGGTAAGATAACACTCCACAAGCGGGGCTTGCCCCGCATGTTCCTTGAAAAGTCGACGGTTATCGGGTGTTTGCAGGCCCGATACCATCCAGACTTTCCCAACATTCGGGGGCGACTGGTTTCGACACGATAGCTCTGAGAGAGGAAGCAAGCCGAGGTCTCCTCGCCTCGTTAAACAGGGGTACCGTCAAATTGAATTGACAACAACTCTTCTTTTGAGCCTATGGCTCTCGCTGCTTAATTTATAGCGGCGCGTCAACCCGGTGATTTCCCCGACACCGGTGCGACGTCATGTTAGGGGAATGCTCCTGCGCACGTAATCGGTATGGCGCAGGCTAAGATCGAACCGGTTGGGATGCTGCGAGCGTGTCGCTGCGCGCAAAGCGTCCGAGACTAAACCAGCGACTGAGCTTGGAGATGCCAATCAGGGGGCTTTCGTGGACCGGAGTTCGATTCTCCGCGCCTCCACCAATAGTTACAGGCAGGTAGATATTCGTATCTACCTGCCTTTTCATTTCTAGCCCGTACCGCGGAGAATCGAACTCTGTGCAGGGCGCGAGCGTAAAGAAAACGCGTAAGCGTTTTTAGCCCGCGGGCGAGGACGCCGGCAGGCGGCCGAAGCCGATGCGTGTTCGCGAAGCAAACACGCGGATTCTTCGCGCAAAGCCTCAGCCCAATATAGATGCGATGTTTATCGAATTTCAGCTGGCCTCGCCCAGCATCAACGGATCCCCCGTACCGCGGAGAATCGAACTCTATGCAGGGCGCGGGCGTAAAGAAAACGCCTCAGTGACGCAGAGTGGGACGCGTTTTCCCAATGACTGCCCAGGCGGAAACCGCATCCCGGAATCTAAGCTCGGAATGGGATACATTTTCCGGATGACGCCTCAAGTGGAAGCTGCGACCCGGAATCGAGCCGTAGAGTGGGACATGCTTTCCCCATGGCAACCCAGGCGGAAAGCGCATCCCGGAATCGCCCCTCAGAACGGGACGTGCTTTCCGCCAGCCGCCCCCTCAACTCCAAAACCCATGCGCCCTCCATCCCAAAACTGGGTAGAAGAAAGTCAAAACGCAATTGCAGGAGGTCAATATGACTGCAGAAGATAAGGCAAAGAACGCCGGCAAGGTCGCGCTCGTCTTGGAGGGCGGCAGTTTTCGTGGGCAGTTTACCGCCGGCGTGCTCGACGTTCTCATGGAGGCCGGTGTTGAAATTCCGGCGGTGTACGGCGTTTCGGCCGGTGCGCTCAACGGCGTCAACTACAAGTCGCACCAGATCGGTCGCACCAACCGAGTCAATTTGACCTTCTGCAACGACAGCCGCTACATGGGCGCCGCGTCGTTTGCGTCCACGGGTTCCATCGTGGGTTACGACTTTATCTTCAACGACGTCCAGGACCGCCTGGATCCTTTTGATAACGAGACGTTCGACGCCAGCCCTATCGAGATGTACGCCGTCGCGACGGACATGCTGTTTGGAACCGCTGCCTACCTGCCGGTCAAAAGCGCCGTGCTCGACCTCGACGCCGTGCGCGCCTCGACGTCGCTGCCGCTGGTGACGCCGCCGGTCGAGATTGACGGGCACAAATACGTCGACGGCGGCGTGGCCGATTCGGTTCCTATCGAGCATGTGCTCGAGGAGGCGGGCTTCGACCGTGCGGTCGTCATCGTCACCCAGGACCGCTCGTATGAGAAAAAGCCCTACGAGTTTTTGCCGGCGGCGCGCGCCCGTTATGCTGACTACCCCTATCTGCTCGAGGCTATCGAGACGCGCCACGACCGCTATAACCTCCAGCGCATGCACCTGTGGAAGTATGAGCGCGATGGCCGCGCGTTGGTCGTCGCTCCGCAAAAGCCGGTCGAGGTCGGCCATGTCGAGCATGATCCAGCAAAGCTGCTCGATCTGTATATTCAGGGTCGCCAGGAGGCAAAGCGTTTGCTCGCGGAGATCCAGGAGTTTGTTGAGCGCTAGCGCTGCAACGTCACGGCTCGTGGATGACATGTGCAGAAACTCTGGTCGGAGCCAAAATACCTGTTGACTCGTACGGCGAGCGGGGTAATATGGACGGGTTACTTGCAGAGCCCCGTGAATCTCTGTAACAACACGTACTGTACATGGAGGAGTCTAAGTGATTTCGAAATCGACTCACTACGCCAAGCAGGGCGAGGTCCAGCGCAACTGGGTTCTCGTCGACGCCGATGGTGCTGTCCTGGGCCGTCTTGCCACCCAGATCGCAATGATCCTGCGCGGTAAGAACAAGCCCCAGTTCACGCCCAACAGCGACTGCGGCGACTTCGTTGTCGTCATCAACGCCGATAAGGTCCAGCTTACCGGTAACAAGGCCGACACGAAGACCTATTATCGCCACAGCGGCTACAACGGCGGCCTCAAGGCTGAGAGCTTCCGCCAGGCTATGGAGAAGCACCCGGAGAAGGTCATCGAGCGCGCCGTTCGCGGTATGCTGCCCAAGACCACCCTCGGCCGTGCCCAGATGACCAAGCTTAAGGTCTACGCTGGTGCCGAGCATCCGCACGCTGCCCAGAACCCCACGAAGATTGAGCTGGAGGCTTAAAGATGGCTGAGAACACCGTTGTCTACCAGGGTACTGGCCGTCGTAAGAACGCCGTCGCCCGCGTCCGTCTCGTCCCCGGCACCGGCAAGGTGACCATCAACAAGCGTGACGCCGAGCAGTATTTCGGCCGTCATCAGCTCGTTGAGAACGCCCTTGCTCCCTTCAAGGTGACCGACACCGCCGGTCAGTTCGACGTTATCGCTCTGTGCGATGGCGGCGGCATCTCCGGTCAGTCCGGCGCTCTGCGCCTGGGCATCGCTCGTGCTCTTCTGAACGCTGGCGATTACCGTGCTGACCTCAAGAAGGCCGGTTTCCTTACGCGCGATGCTCGCGTGGTCGAGCGCAAGAAGTACGGCCTCAAGAAGGCCCGCCGCGCTCCCCAGTTCTCCAAGCGCTAAGGTTTTATCTCCTTACGAGATACAATGTACAAGCGGGGCCTACCGACTGCTCGGTGGGTCCCGCTTTTCTTTTCGACTAGGGTGGGCGGCTTCGTTTTGCCCACTTGGGAAGGAGCGATCCTATGCCCCAGAACATCTTCGGTACCGATGGCGTCCGTGGCGTCGCCAACGCCGACCTCTCGTGCGACCTCGCGTTTCGCCTGGGCCGCGCGGCGACCAAGTTCCTTGGCCCGGACATCTGCATCGGCCGCGACACGCGTCTTTCGGGTACCATGCTCGAGAGTGCTCTGACCGCTGGCATTATGGCAGAGGGCGGCCGTCCGCATTGCTGCGGCGTTATCCCTACGCCGGCCGTGGCGCTGCTCACCGTCCAAAACGAGCTCGACGGCGGCATCGTCATCTCCGCTTCGCACAATCCGCCGGAGTTCAACGGCATCAAGTTCTTTAGCCGCAAGGGCATGAAGCTTCCCGATGCTGTCGAGGAAGAGATCAGCGCCTGGGTCATGTCCGAGGAGGCCATGGCTGCCGACACGCTGCCGACCGGCGCCGGTGTGGGTCATATCATCAAGATGAAAGACGCCCGCAAGGCCTATGTCGATCATGCCATCAGCACGCTCGACGGCCTTAAACTCGATGGCCTGGTTGTTGCCGTCGACTGCGGCCACGGTGCTTCCTGCCAGACCACGCCCGCCGCGCTGCAGCGCCTGGGCGCCACGGTCCATGCCATCAACACCGATTACTGCGGCACCGACATTAACGTTGAGTGCGGCTCTACGCACCTTGAGCCCCTGCGCGAGCTCGTGCTGCGAACCCACGCCGACATCGGCCTGGCCCACGATGGCGACGCCGATCGCGTGCTGTTCGTGGACAGCGAGGGCAACGAGATCGATGGCGACTACATTCTTGCCATCTGCGGCTCCGACCTGGCCGCTCGCGGCAAGCTCGCCAATTCCGAGATCGTCTCGACTGTTATGTGCAACCTGGGCTTCTCCATCGCAATGAAGGAGCAGGGCTTCGAGATGGTCCAGACCGCCGTGGGCGACCGCTATGTTCTTGAGCGCATGCTCGCGGATGGCGCCGTCATCGGTGGCGAGCAGTCCGGCCACATCATCTTCCTGGAGCACAACACCACCGGTGACGGGCTGGTGACGGCCCTGCAGCTGCTGGCCGTGCTCAAGCGCACCGGCCGCACCCTCACCGACCTTGCCGGCATCATGAAGAAGTACCCGCAGGTACTCGTCAACGTGCATTCGGACAACAAGGCCGGCCTGGACGATTGCCAGCCCATTTGGGACGCCGTCGCTGCCGCCGAGAAGGAGCTCAACGGCCGCGGCCGCATCTTGGTGCGCCCGAGCGGTACCGAGCCGCTGGTTCGCGTTATGGCCGAGGCGGAGACGCACGAGCTCACCCAGCGCGTTGTCGACGACATCGTCGAGGTTGTCAAGCGTGAACTTCCCTAATGGTCAAAAACGGGTGCCAAGTGGTAAACTGTTAAAGCAATTTTGATTGATTGGTATGTCCGAGGGGGAGCATGTTCACTAAAGTCCTAAGGTCTTTTGGTATGCGTGGTCGAGTCCTTACGCTGGATGCTCCCATCTCGGGCGACGTCATTCCGCTCTCCGAGGTAAACGATCAGACGTTTGCCACCGGCCTTTTGGGCCAGGGCGTTGCCATTCAGCCTACGGGTACGCGTGTGATTGCGCCGGCAGACGCCAAGGTCGAGGCCATTTTTCCCACGGGTCACGCCGTTGCGCTCAACACGGTCGATGGCTTGGACGTGCTCATCCACGTTGGTTTGGACACTGTTCAGCTCGAGGGCAAGCACTTTACTGTACATGCGCAAGTGGGTGACATCGTCCATAAGGGCGATGTGCTCATCGAGTTCGATCGCGAGGCAATTGCTGCCGAGGGTTACGATGTGACGGTTCCCATCTTGGTGTGCAACTCCGTTGAGTTCTCGAGCATCAAAGGCTCCGTTGGCGAGCATGTCGAGGAGATGGACCAGCTCATCGTCGCGCGTGAGCGCTAGTCGCTCCGCTTTGCCTTTAGCCTACAATTCAAACACGTTTACGGAGGGCGCCCTTGAAACAGGGCGCCCTCCGTGGCAAGATGGGATTTGTCCGAAGCTAAACAGCTTTGGGTCACCGTGGACGGGCAGGGGCCTCGACGCGGCTAGACACGAGACACATACATTACGCGACCTCGCCCTGGTGGCCGCACACGTTGGTTGCGGCCGACGCGGGCCGCGGGCAAGTGCTTGTAAGGGGAGCCTTGCCTCTCTTGTACGAGAAAGGACGCGTAATGAAGATCATTAAAGCTAAAGACTACGAGGATATGAGCCGCAAGGCCGCCAATATTATCTCGGCGCAGGTTATCCTCAAGCCCGACTGTGTGCTGGGACTTGCCACCGGCTCCACCCCGATCGGTGCCTACAAGCAGCTCGCTGCTTGGTACGAGAAGGGCGACGTCGACTTTGCCGAGGTCAGCACCTACAACCTGGACGAGTATCGCGGCCTTTCGCACGACGATCCCCAGAGCTATCACTACTTCATGCGTGAGAACTTCTTCGATCACATCAACATCGACCTGAACAACACGCATGTGCCCGACGGTTCCAACCCCGACGCCGCCGCTGCCTGCTCTGAGTACGACAAGATCGTCGCCGCCGCCGGTTACCCGGATCTGCAGCTGCTCGGCATTGGCAACAACGGCCACATCGGCTTCAACGAGCCCGATGACCACTTCTCCAAGGGCACGCACTGCGTCGACCTCACCGAGAGCACCATTCAGGCCAACAGCCGCCTGTTCGACAGCATCGACGACGTTCCCCGTCAGGCCTACACCATGGGCACCCAGACCATCATGTATGCCCGCATGATCCTGGTCGTCGCCAACGGCGAGGCCAAGGCTCAGGCCGTGCATGACATGTGCTATGGTCCGGTTACGCCCGCGTGCCCGGCTTCGATCCTGCAGCTGCACACCAACTGCGTTGTCGTTGCCGACGAGGCCGCCCTTTCGCTCTGCGAGTAGCGCGAATCCTGCACCTCGACATAGCCTTGCCTAAGGCCTCCGCTTTGCGGGGGCCTTTTTGCTATCCCTTTCCGCCCGCTTGACCAAAATCTTGCCGCAAGCTTGACGAATGCCGGATGTCAAACAGCTTGATTCATTCCATATCAGATTCTATGCAAAAATGCCACTAAAAGGTCGTAGACGGTAGCGGGTGCTAGGCGAGTTGAATGACATAGCCGAACCTTGTTCATTTGCGTTACACTGCCGCTTAGATGGGACAAGCTGACAAGCTCATTTACCTGCTTAAAGACCGATTAGTCGGGGGGATTAATAACAATCGGCCCTCGCTGTACAAAAACTTGCCGCTTGCGTACCAAAAGACAACCTAGAACACAAGGTCGCTCTATTCATAGCGCGGCTTGTATGGTCTTGCGGTTACAGTGTCCATACGGTCGAGTTGAGGAGCGGGCATGGTAAACGATTTGGGCAGTATGGACGACCTCGAGCTGATGCCGCTGGGCGGTGGCTATATGGTGCGACGCGAACGCTTGATGAATGAGCTTCTCGCCAAGGGCCGAAAGGCCGGCATCGTGGTTCTTTATGCGCCCGACGGGTTTGGGAAGACCTCGGTGCTGCTGCAGTACACCCATGAGGTTAAATGCGACCCGACGCGAGGCCCCGTGCGGATTATCGAGGCCGATCGCGCCACTGGGCGCGAGGTGTTTATGCAGCTCGAGGTGGTTACCGAAGAACTCAAAGACAAACCGCACTCCCTTATCGCGATTGATAATGTGCCAAACCTCGATCAGCACGATACCGAAGACCTCATCGACAGGATTCGCGGCCTGCGCGCTATGGGGGTGGGGGTCTTTATCTCCTGCCGTCCTTCAAATCGTCAACTGATTCATGGGCTGGGCGATTCGGTTAAGATCAATGCGCAGATGCTCAAGGTGCATGCCTATGAGTATTCGGCGTGGGCATCGGCGTTTTCGATCAGCACATCGCTCGACTTTTATCAGCTCACGCAGGGCGTGCCCGAGCTCGTTTCGGCATTGCAGACGGGTCTGTATGGCCAAGGCGACGTAGCCGGTCTGCTCGAAAACGAGATTGTCAACGTATATGGCGCGGCACTTGTCGATCTGGCTTCGCTCGACAATAATGCACTGTTTTGCGTGGCATGTCTCATGATTTTGATGGGCGAGGGCAATATCGCAGAACTCGAGGCTTGCGGGGTGAGGCTGTCGATGGTCGACCAGTCCTACTTTGTACGCGACTACCCGATCTTTGGCTTGGATCCCGCCGAGCGGAGTTTTACGTGTCTGGGCACGGAGGATAACGGACGCTTGCGCTTGCGCAAGTTGGTGGCCGAGGTTCGCCCCGAACTTGTTCCGAGGGCGGCCCGGATTTTGCTTAAGGCGGGTAGATGCGATGCGGCGATGGGCCTGGCGGACGCCTTTTTGGACCGTGATGCGGTCCTTGAACTTGCTGGGCAGTATGGGGTCGATCTGGCTCTGACGGGGCACGGGGCCGATATCTGCCGAGCAGCGCTGGGCACGATCGATGCCGAGGATCCGGCTCCAGAGCCAACGCCTGCCGAGGCGCTTGGCGTATATCTGGCAGCGGTCAGCGTGTCCAATACAAAGCTCGCTCGCTATATGGCATCGGTCATCGAGCGCGGGGGCGAACGGGCGGCCTGCGAAATAGACCCTGTTTCATGGAGGGTGGCCCAGACACTGACGGCTGTTTGCTATGGGGACAACGGGCTTGGGCTTCCTACGAACCTGGCCGTGCCAGAAATCGAGACATCCCATACCGCGCTCGATATGTTGTCTGCGCATATCGAGGTCAAGCGCTGCCTGACCGAGCGGGGAGATGACGGCGGCGTTCTACAGCAGCTCAAAACGAGCAAGGCCTACGACTGCGAGCTCGACATCGCGGGGATTGTTATACGGGCCGACAGCATGCTGGTGGAGCTTTTTGACGGGTCGTTTGCGGGAACCGACGAGCGCGACGACGAGATGACGGTGGTGCGGGAGGCGCTCGACGTACGTGGGCTCAAGGCGATGGCTATCTGGGTGCGCATGGTGTTGGCGGCACGGCGTCTCCTTTCCGGCTTGCCGGTAACCGACGACGCGGCATTCAACGAGCTCGATCGTTTTGCCGTGCGCATGCGCGACAACCAGATTCAGCTGTTTGGCCTGTTGCTAGAAGGCTGGCAGTCGCTGGCAGAGGGACGGCCGGTTAATGCAAAGTTCCGTGCGGTCCAAGTGCTCAAACTTGCCGAGGAGTCGATTGCGTACATGCGCGATAACGCATTGCTGTTGGAGCACGCGGCGTATCTGCGTAACACCTCGATGGTTTCGGTGCGCGAGGAAGCGGAGCTACTCGATATAAGCCAGACGCAGGTTGGTGGAGCGGAGGCCTGGATGGTGGCGCTGCATTTGGCCTGTGCGGGCCGAGACAGCGATCTTGCGGCCTGGATGTCCATGAATCGTGCGGGGATTCTGGAGCCATCGTATCGGCTCTTTGCGCGCCTTGCCATGCATTGTCTGGGCGAGCCGGCGACCAGGATTCGCAAGAAGCTTCCCGTGCGCGAGCTGTCGCGGTACTCGCTGCGCGACGATTTGGAAGGGGAAGGCGAGCGCCTGTTCCAGGCCGGCGAGGTTGAAGCCGTTGGTACCATTGACCATATCGAGATTCGCATGTTTGGTGCGTTTCGCGCCGAGCGCGACGGGTTTCCCATCACGGACAAAATGTGGCGCCGCAAGAAGGCGGCGACACTTGCCGAGCGGCTTGCGCTGGGCATGGATGCACTCGTCGATCGTGAGACGTTGGCCATGGAGCTGTGGCCCCATGCCGAGTTCAATAGCGCCCGCAACAACCTGTACTCGACGATATCGCGCTTGCGGTCGGCTTTGGGACCGACGCCGGATGGCAAGTCGTGCGTGCTCATCCAAAATGAATGCATCGGACTCAACGGCGACTACGTCAAGACCGATGTACGGCTGTTTGACCAGATAAGCCGCGAGGTTTTGGGAAATCGCACGGGTGCGCGCGGGCCCCATTTAGTTGAGCTGTGCCTTAAGATTGAGCAGCTTTATGCCGGACCGCTGTATGTTCCCAATGGCTGTAATCCCACCTACTTTTTGCGTATGCGACGCATTATGCAGTCAAAGTACATCGATTGCATGATTAAGGGAGCAAATGCCGCTCTAGAAGAAAACGATCTGCAGTCGGCGATTTGGCTGGCGGAGTCGGGGCTTCGGCAGGAAACGGCGCGCGAGGATATGGTGCGCTGTGCCATGCGCGTCTACAGTGCGGCGGGGCGGCGGCGCGATATCGTCGAGCTGTACAGCGGGCATATGCACCATCTGAGGGAACAGATCAATGGCGTACCCGAGCCCGAGACGCGGCATCTATACGAGCGCTTGGTGGAGGGGCGGCTCAATCGCGTGCTGGTCGAGCGATAAAAAACGGGCGCCCGAAGTACTTGGGCACCCGTAAGCTTGCTATGTGTTGGCTCGCCTGATCATTGGCTCTTAGACGAGCTTGATCTTCTCGATGTCCTTGCGCGAGGACTCGCGATACAGCGAGAACTTGCGGCCGATAACCTGAACGACGTCGGCGTGGCAGCGCTCGGCGAGCTCCTCGGCGGCCTCACGGGCAGAAAGGCTGGAGCCATCGAGCACGGAGCACTTAACGAGCTCGTGCTTCTCCAGGTAGGCGACCGTCTGCTCGACGGTGCCCTCGTTGACATCGGACTTACCGATGATGATGGCGGGGTTGAGGTGATGGGCCATGCTGCGAAGCTGCTTGACCTGGGCTCCTGTCAGTGCCATGGGTTCTCGCTTTCTATGTATGGGGCGCCCCGCGACGGGGCCTTAATCTACGTGAGCTGTCCCACGATAGCGCAGGAACGGCGCGGTGTGGGGCGCGTTTGCCCAGTTCAAAAAGAATGCGGATGCCGAGTGAGTGGGCGGCGTGGGCTGCGAACAAGCTATGAGCTGGGAGCAGAGACTGGCTCCCATGCAATAAATGCCCAACGGACCTTGCGGACGTGGTCGAGCATGTAGCGTCCCTGCGGCACACCCTTGGAGCCTGGCTCACCGGCATGGGGGTTCTCGATCATGTGCTGGGCGATGTAATCGCGCAGGCGGTCGATCTTATCCTCGTTGCCATGTTCGAGCATACGGGAAAAATCCGCCACACCTGCCTCAAGGCTATCGAAGGTGTCGCGTCGAGGCGATTCAAAGTATGTAACCTGCGGCAGGGCACCCATCTGAATGAGGATGTTGAAGGCGTACACAAAGCCATTACTGCAGGTAACCGAGGCACCGATGGCGTTCATCAGGTGCAGATCATAGCGCGGGCTGGAGTTAGCGACCATCGTGACAGCACAACGCCGACGAGCCGTTCGATCAAGCTTGGCAAGCGCATCTTTTAGGTTGGTCGTGGTGGCAGAGCGACTGGCAAAGGCAGCATCTACCGCTTTCGCGACCGGTCCAACCAAATCCCAATCATCATCCCAAGCAAGCTCAAGCGGCGTTATGCGCCCTTCGAGCCCGTAATACTCAATGCCGGCATCAAGGGTGCCCAACATAGCGGGGGAGAAGTCGGCTGCAATCACAGGATGCCCAGCCTGAGCAAGCGGAATAGCAATCGACCCAGCTCCACACCCCATATCAAGCACGGATTCACCAGGCTTTAACGCCAACAGCTTAATAAAGTCCCGGGCATACGGAGCAGTCTCAAGCGGCCGAAAATGCCGAGCCCTTTTATCCCACTCAAAAGAATCATCAGCCCGCCGCCGACTAGCTTGCAAGCGCATCCATTCGCCATTCCAATCCGCAGAAAGCAGCTCAGAACGAATCAAATCATCAGCCACGGGCCATCCCCCTCACAACAAAAAGCGACTCCCCCCCAAAAAAGAAGAGCCGCAACCAGCATATATCAGAAAGAACCGATCCAACGCCAAACCGCCCTCACAACCAAGGCGGGCAGGAGCGAAGCGACTGCCATACGGGATAGAACCCAACTGAGGTCCCGTTGTGCGGGAGCCCCGGGGAGGGCAAATATATAAGGTCGATCGCGAGTTCCGCACGAGCCGGAGAGCACTTAATGTGCTCTCCGTGCGAGTCAGGACTGTCCGGGCAGGCGACCTTATATATTTGCCCTCCCCGGGGCTCCTCGCCAGTCCCCCTCAGCTAGTTCTTCAGCGAGTTCAGCGGTGCCGGGAAGCGTCCACCACGGTGGGCAAGCACGGTGCCGGCGTTGGGGTTCACCGGCATGATGGGCGCACGGCCGAACAGACCGCCGTATTCGACGCAGTCGCCCACGCCCTTGCCGATGGCAGGAATCACGCGGACGGCCGTGGTCTTGTTGTTGATGACGCCGATGGCCATCTCGTCGGCGATGATGCCGGCGATGGTCTCGACCGGGGTGTCGCCGGGGATGGCGATCATGTCCAAGCCAACGGAGCACACGCAGGTCATAGCCTCGAGCTTCTCGAGCGAAAGCGCGCCGGCCTCGACGGCGGCGATCATGCCGGCGTCCTCGGACACGGGGATAAAGGCACCCGAGAGACCGCCCACGCTGGAGCTAGCCATGACGCCGCCCTTCTTGACGGCATCGTTGAGCATGGCGAGCGCGCAGGTCGTGCCGGGGCCACCGCAGGTGCCTACGCCGATGATCTCGAGGATGCGGGCAACGGAGTCACCGATGGCAGGCGTGGGAGCCAGCGACAGGTCGACAATGCCCTTCTCGACACCCAGACGATGGGCGGCCTCGCGGCTCATGAGCTCGCCGGCGCGGGTGATCTTAAAGGCGGTCTGCTTAATCTTCTCGGCGACTTCCATCATCGATGCGGAATCGGGCAGCGTCTCCAGGGCTGCGGCCATAACGCCGGGGCCCGAGACGCCAACGTTGATGACGGCGTCGGCCTCGCCACCGCCGTGGACGGCGCCCGCCATAAACGGGGAGTCCTCGACCATGTTGGCAAAGCAGACAAACTTGGAAGCGCCAACGGAATCCTGGTCGGCCGTGAGCTTGGCGGCGTCGATGATGGTCTGCGCGGCCATGAGCACGGCGTCCATGTTGATGCCGGCACGCAGGCTGGCGACGTTGACGCTGGAGCAGACGCGGCTCGTGGTGGCGAGCGCCTGGGGGATGGACTGGATGACGCGTCGATCGGCGTCGCCGATGCCCTTCTGGACGAGTGCGGAGAAGCCGCCCAGGTAATCGATGCCGAGCGTCTCGGCCGCGCGGTCGAGGGCATGCGCGATGGGGGTGAGGTCCTCATCCTTGCAGCATGCGGCGATCTGCGCCACCGGGGTGACGGAAACGCGCTTGTTGACGATGGGGATACCGTACTCGCGCTCGAGGTTCTCGGCGGTCTCGACCAGATGCTCAGCCGTGTGCGTCACGTGGTCGTAGATCTTCGTGCACATGCGGTCGAGGTTCTCGTCACCGCAACCCATGAGCGAAACACCCATGGTGATGGTCCTGATGTCGAGGTTCTGCTCCTCAACCATGCCGCGGGTTTCCGCGATTTCTGCGGGCGTGATCGCCATCCTTGCGCTCCTATCTGCCAAAACGAGCATAGACTTTTCTATTCTAACGTGCCGCACGTGCCAAGTGGCGCATGCGGCGCGTTTTGGTGCGGGGTTGTTTCCGTTGTGTTACTGGCCAAAGACCTCTTCGGCGATGCGCGCGCTCTCGGCGGCATCCTTGGCGTAGTAGTCTGCGCCGATCTGCTTGGCGTATTCGGGGGTGAGCACGGCACCGCCTACGATGATCTTGACGCCCGGCACCTCGGCATGGAGCAGCTTGATGGTCTCCTCCATGGCGACGACCGTGGTGGTCATAAGCGCCGAGAGGCCGACGAGTTTGATATCGCGCTCCTTGACGGTCTTGAGTACCTCCTGCGGATCGACGTCGCGGCCCAGGTCAAAGACGGTGTAGCCGTAGTTGTCAAGCAGCATTTTGACGATGTTCTTGCCAATATCGTGGATGTCGCCCTTGACGGTGGCCACGCAGATCTTGCCCTTGTCGGCAATCTCGCCGGCGGGCATCAGACGCTTGATGGTGTCGAAGCCCACGCGCGCGGCCTCGGCCGAGGCCATAAGCTGCGGCAGGAAGAACTTGCCCTGGTCAAAGAGGACGCCCACTTCGTCGAGGGCGGGGATAAAGTGGTTGTTGATGAGGTCCATGGCGTCGTGGTCTGCCAGCAGACGCTCGGTCTCGGCAGCAATCTCGCCTTTGCGGCCCGAGACGACCATGCGACGAATCGGGTCGTCGTTGCCGTCGGAGCCGGCGGTGCCAGCAGCGGGTGCGGCATCGCTCGATGCTGACTGAGCGGCCGCCGGGTTGGCGGCAATCTTGTACGGGTCGGTCCAGCCGGCGTAGCGCTCGATGTATCCGGTCGAGCCCTCGTCCTCGACGCTCAACACGCGATAGCTGTAGACGGTGTCCATAAAGCGCTTGGAACCTGGGTTCATGATGGGGGCGTCCAGGCCCGCGCCAAAAGCGGCAGCCAAAAAGACCGAACCCAGCAGCGGGCGGGCAGGCAGGCCAAAGCTGATGTTCGACACGCCGAGCGCGCATTTGACGCCCAGGCGCTCCTTGCACAGGGACATGGCGCGCAGGATCTGTTCGGCTTGGCGTTGATTGGTCGAGGCGGTCATGACCAGACAGTCGATGAGGATACGGTCCGGGCCGATGCCGTAACGGGCGGCTTCGGCCACAATGCGCTCGGCGATGGCGAAGCGGGCCTCGGCGGTATCGGGGATGCCGCCTTCGTCGAGCGTAAGGCCGACGACGTTGGTGCCGTAGTGGGCGACCAGTGGAAAGATCTCATCCATGATCTGCTGTTTGCCATTGACCGAGTTGATGATGGGCTTGCCGGCGTAGCGGCGCACAGCGGCCTCGACGGCTGCGGGGTCGGTGGAGTCGATCTGCAGCGGCAGCAGCGTGGAGCCCTGGAGCTGCTCGGTCGCCTGTTGGATGATCTTGACCTCGTCGATCTCGGGCAGGCCCACGTTGACGTCCAGGATATCGGCACCCTGCTCTTGCTGGCTGATGCCCTGGCTCACGACGTAGTCCAGGTCGCCGTCGCGCAGGGCCTGCTGCAGGCGCTTTTTGCCGGTGGGATTGATGCGCTCGCCGATGACGGCGATCTTGTGGCCGTCGCAGGGAAGGTCCACGACCGTTTGGGCGCTCGTGACCGACATGCTGGGCTTGCGGTGGCGCGGGCTGGGCGTGTGGTTGTCGATAAGCGTGCGCAAGGCCGCCATGTGCGCCGGCGTGGTTCCGCAGCAACCGCCCACGACGCTTACGCCGTCGGCGATCATGCCGGCGACGGCCTTGGCGTATTCGGGGGCCTGGATGTCAAAGACGGTGTTACCGTCGTCGTCTACGTGGGGGAGTCCCGCATTGGCCTGCACCATAACGGGCTTGTCCGTTACGGTGAGCATGCGCGCGGCGAGCCCTCGGAGCTCGGCCGGTCCCTGGCTGCAGTTGATACCCAAAACGTCGGCGCCGATGGCGTCGAGCGTGATGGCGGCGACCTCGGGGCTCGTTCCCAGGAAGGTGCGACCGTCTTCCTCAAAAGTCATGGTGGCAAAGACGGGCAGGTCGGAGTTCTCGCGGCAGGCGAGGACCGCCGCCTTGATCTCGGCCAGGTCGGTCATAGTCTCGATAATAAAGAGGTCCACGCCCGCGGCGACGCCGGCGCGCACCTCCTCGGCAAAGAGGTCGTAGGCCTCGTCAAAGCTCAGGGTGCCCAGGGGACGAAGCAGCGCGCCGATGGGGCCGATGTCACCGGCGACATAGCGGGCGCCGGCCGCGCGGGCGCGGGCGACGGCGGCGGCAAAGACATCGGCCACGGTGGCGGCGCCGTCGAGCTTGTGGGCGTTCGCGCCAAAGGTGTTGGCGGTGATCACGTCGCATCCGGCCTCGACGTATTGGCGCTGGATGTTGGTGATGACCTGGGGCTCCTCAAAGTTGAGCAGCTCGGGCAGGGCGCCGGCCTTCATGCCGGCCGCCTGCAGCATGGTGCCCATGCCACCGTCGAACAACAGGTGTCCCGTGCCCTCGATGGCCGCACGCAGGCGATCGTCCTTAATGCGCAGATCGTCGATCGTGCGCGTCTTGTACGTGGCACCGTTGCGACGTGCGGCATCAACGGGTGCCGCCAATGCAGTGCCGTCAGAATCATGAGTGATAAGCGGAGTAAACATCGAGGGCTCCTAATGGCTGGAATAGCAGGTGGTGTGGGCGGCGCGGAAGCGGCAGTTCTCGCGCATGCGGCAGATATTGCAGGTGGGGCGGGTCTGGGCGTCGTGGACTTCGCCGTCGAACAGGCCGATCACCGCGGTCACGCTTTTGGTGGGCATAAGCAGGCTGGTGGGCGTGACGGTCAAGCCGATGAGCCGCGTGGCGTTGAGCGCATTGACGATCGAGCGCTGGGCCGAGAGCGGGCAGTCGCCGTAGCCGGGACTAAAGCGCCAGTTGCCGGCGAACCCATGAACGGCGGCGTCCGTCTTGACCTGCTGGTCCATTTGCTCAACGGCGGCTTCCACGTAAGCGGAGCACGCGGCGTCGAGCACGGCGCCCTCGAGGGGCTGCTGGGCTCCCGTGGTGCGCAGACGACGCTCGGCGTCCATGCCGAGGGTGCATGCCATGAGCGCGGCAAAGCGGGCATCTTTGAGATGTCGATAGATATCGCGACCTCGCAGCTCAACATTGGTGCCGACCAGGCGGATGCTGGGCTCTCCCTGCTCGTCCACGCCCGTGGCATCGACGGCAAACACGCGGCGCACGCCACGGGGCTCAATGTCCAGTTCCAGACGTTCAACGACAAGCTCAATACGTCGTGACAGTTCGGGCTCAATCTGCTGACCGCCGTAACCCAGATACCGCAGCATCTCGGCACGGTCGACACGGGGATGGTGCGCAGCATCGACACGGTAAAGCGCCGGCGACGCAAGGTCGGCCGGCACTTCGACAGCGGTTGTATCGATGTACGGTTTTTCCATTACCCTAGGCGCTCCATAATGGTCGCGGCGATCGCAGGACGGTTCATAGTGTACAGGTGCAGGCCGTCGGCGCCGTGCTCCTTGAGGTCGCAAAGCTGGCGGGCGGCATAATCTACACCGGCTGCCTGCAGGCTCTCGGGGTCGTTCTCGTACTTGGCAAGAATCTTGATGACGGGGGAGGGCAGCGACGCGCCGCACATAAAGACCATGCGGCTGATCTGCGACTTGCCCATAAACGGCATGATGCCCGCGGTAATGGGCACGGTGATGCCGGCCTTGTCGGCAAGCTCACGGAAGCGGTAGAAGCACTCGTTATCAAAGAAGAGCTGCGTCACAAAGAAGCTCGCGCCGGCGTCCTGTTTTTGCTTGAGGTGTTCGACCGAGAGGTTGAGATCCTCACAGGCAATGTGGCCCTCGGGGTAGGCTGCGGCGCCCACGCAAAAGCCGGCGTCGACGAGCTCGGGGATGAGGTCGCGGGCGTAGGCGTAGTCCGAGGCGGGCTTGTCGTCCTCGGTCGCGCCGGCAGGGAGATCGCCACGCAGGGCCAGGATGTTTTCCACGCCGGCCGAGCGATACTCGTCGATCTTGGTGGCGATATCGGCGTGCGACCGGCCCACGCAGGTAAGGTGTGCCACCGAGGGTGTATCGAATTCGCTCGTAATCATATGCGCGATGGGAGCGGTGGTGGCACCGTTGCCCGAGCCGCCGGCCGAGCAGGTGACCGAGACAAAGCTCGGCGAAAGCTTGCACAGATTGCCTGCCACTTCGCGAGCCGTGTCGAGGGTCAGCTCGCCCTTGGGCGGGAACATCTCAAACGAAATGGGCGCGGTGCCCTGGGATGCTGCCTGCTTAAAAACCTCGTCGACGCGCATATCGTGCTCCTCTAGATACGTAATAGTGTGATGTGTTGTAAGGATTCTACAGCACCACTGTGTCACGGTGGAGTTTCACTCGTTATTTGAGGATACCAATCAAAGATGCCTTGCTATCGGCATTCCCTATAGCCCGTGGCAAATGAGCTACCTGTAAACTGTGCGGGGAGGTCTGCTATTTATACAGTTGATTGGCTGTTGAGGGTGGCAACGCCGCCTCGATGGGGTAACCTCATTGATTGGTTTCGCGACGGCAACATGACGGTAATGTCGCGGAAACACGGCGAGTCTAAGCTATGACTCGTTCGTTAGTAATCAACACCGCTTCTCACGCGGTGCCGATACGAAGGGAGTTCCGTATGGCCGAACTTACTGACCGCTTCGGGACCATGGTGTTCTCTGAGGAAGTCATGAAGGACTACCTCCCCAAGGACATTTGGAAGCGCCTTGCTGCAACCCTCGAGGGCGGTGAGCCGCTCGACCTGGATGTGGCCAACGCCGTTGCCCATGCCATGAAGGTCTGGGCCATCTCCAAGGGCGCGACGCACTACGCGCACTGGTTCCAGCCGCTTTCGGGCATTACTTCCGAGAAGCACGACAGCTTCCTGGAGCCCAACCACGACGGCACCGCCATTACCAAGTTTACGGGCAAGAACCTCATCCAGGGCGAGCCGGACGCCTCCAGCTTCCCCAACGGCGGCCTGCGCGCCACCTTCGAGGCCCGTGGCTACACCGCTTGGGATCCCACTAGCCCCGCCTTTATCAAGGACGATGTCCTGTGCATCCCCACGGCTTTTTGCTCCTACACGGGCGAGGCCCTGGACAAGAAGACTCCGCTGCTGCGCTCCATGACCGCACTCTCGCGTGAGTCCAAGCGCGTTTTGGCGCTGTTTGGCAAGACCCCCAAGAAGGTCGTTCCTTCCGTGGGCGATGAGCAGGAGTACTTCCTGATCAAGAAGGACGCTTACCGCAAGCGCAGGGACCTGGTCATCACCGGGCGCACCCTCTTTGGTGCTGCTCCCTGCAAGGGCCAGGAGCTCGAGGAGCACTACTTTGGCGCTATCCGCCCCACCGTCTCGTCCTATATGAAGGACCTGGACGATGAACTGTGGGCGCTTGGCATTCCTGCCAAGACCAAGCACAACGAGGTCGCTCCCTGCCAGCACGAGCTCGCTCCCGTCTACGGCGAGGTCAACGAGGCCATCGACCAGAATCTGGTCATGATGGAGAAGATGAAGCTCATCGCCTCCCGCCACGACTTGGTCTGCCTGCTGCACGAGAAGCCCTTCGAGGGCATCAACGGTTCGGGCAAGCACAACAACTGGTCGCTTGGCACCGAGTCCGAGAACCTGCTCGACCCGGGCGACACCCCGCTCGACAACCTGCAGTTCATCGTCTTCCTCACCGCGGTGATCGAGGCCGTCGATAACTATCAGGAGCTCCTGCGTGCCTCCGTTGCCTCGGCCGGCAACGATCATCGTCTGGGCGCCAACGAGGCTCCTCCGGCGATTATGTCCATCTTCCTGGGCGACCAGCTTACCGAGGTCGTCGAGAAGATCATCGATGGCAAGGCTTCCGTCCATGCCACGCGCGGCGTGCTTGACCTGGGCGCCGATACCCTGCCCAAGCTGATGCAGGACAACACCGACCGCAACCGCACCTCCCCGTTTGCCTTCACCGGCAACAAGTTCGAGTTCCGTGCCTGCGGCTCCGAGCAGAACGTCTCCGACTCCAACCTGGTGCTCGATGCCGCCGTGGCCAAGTCGCTCAAGTCCTTCGCCGACGCACTCGAGGGTACGCCCGAGGACAAATTCCAGGACGCCGCGCTCGAGTACTGCAAGAAGGTGTTGACCGATCACCAGCGCATCCTGTTCTCCGGCGACGGTTACTCCGACGAGTGGCCCATCGAGGCCGAGAAGCGCGGCCTTGCCAACAACAAGACCACGGCCGACGCCCTGCCCGCCTTTGTTTCCGATAAGGCCATTGCGCTCTTTGAGGAGACGGGTGTCCTGACCCGCGCCGAGGCCCAGTGCCGCTACGACTGCAAGCTCGAGAAGTACAACAAGCTTATGAACATCGAGGCCACCACGATGATTCGCGAGGCGCGTCGTACTTATCGCCCGGTCATTACCGCCTATGCCACCAAGGTCGCCAAGGGCTTGGAGGCAATCCGTGCCGCCGGTGCCGATGCCGCCATGCAGTGCGAGCAGAACACGCTCAACAAGCTCTGCAACGGCATCACCACCATCAACGACTCCATCAAGGCGCTCGACGCCGTGCATCAGAAGGCCGAGGCCCTCGATGGTCAGGAGCAGGCCAACGTGTATGCGCACGAGGTCGTTCCCGCTATGGATGCGCTGCGCGCCGCCGTGGATGCCATGGAGGAGATCGTGGCTGCCGACTACTGGCCGGTCCCGACCTACGACGACATTCTGTTCTACGTGTAGGACAGGGACAACATACCGTCACGGTTGAAAGCCGGGGTCCGCATTGCGCGGGCCCCGGCTTTTTGTTTCAAGACTTTAGTCTGCTGGCCGCGCAGCGCCCAGCTTTAAACCACCCGCTACGCGGGTGGAGACAAACGGCTTTACAAAGCCACCCCTCCGACCGATATTGACGATTGTTCAGGCCGTCAGGAATTCGAGTCGAAGGGGTGGTCGCCATGGCCCAGAAGGCCTACAGCCTTTCCCACACGAAGTGGATGTGCAAGTACCACATCGTGTTCACGCCGAAGTATAGGCGCAAAGTGATCTACAACCAAATCAGGAGCGACATAGGGGAGATCCTCAGGAGGCTGTGCGAGTACAAGGGGATCGAGATAATCGAGGGGCGCCTGATGCCCGACCACGTGCACGTGCTGCTGGCGATCCCGCCGAAGTACAGCGTCGCGAGCGTCATGGGCTACCTGAAGGGGAAGAGCTCGCTGATGATATTCGACAGGCACGCCAGCCTCAAGTACAAGTTCGGCAACAGGAAGTTCTGGGCGGAGGGCCACTGCGTGTCCACCGTCGGCCTGAACGAGGCGACGATCGCCAAGTACATCAGGGAGCAGGAGTCCCACGACATCGCGCTGGACAAGCTGAGCGTGAAGGAGTACGAGGACCCCTTCAAGAGGAGGTGATCCTGCCGGTTCGACCGGCGCGCCACGGGTCAAGATGCACTAGGCCTGGACGAAGTCCGGGCCCGCGCCTTTAGACGCGAGCCCGGGGCCCGTGGGTTATACCCTAAGAGCAAACCACCCTTTTTAAGGGTGGTTCTGATTGTGAAGGACGCTTTGGAGTCCGTTATGCAACTGATTCGCCCACGCAATAAGGGGCCGTGGACAAAAAACGTCAAATATGAGTACTGTCACTAAACTAGTTCCATATCAAAATGGCAGTTTTTGCCGAGTTGGACCACATATGTCCAGGTATATAGCTGAGGTCGGGCCCAATCTGAGCACTAGGTCGTTGATTTGACATCTGATTCACCATCTAAAAGGCCAAATTCGCTGTTACTAAATCGGTAACAGTACTCACATTTGCCATTTTTTGCTCACAGGCCTTGCGATGGTGCCGGGATCCGCACCCTGTCGGGTTCGAATCCCGGCGTTGGAGAAGAAAAAAGCCCGTCACCACAAGGGTAACGGGCTTTGCATTTCAAATGGTGCCCCCAGCGGGATTCGAACCCGCGATATCCACCTTGAAAGGGTGGCGTCCTTGGCCGCTAGACGATGGGGACAGCGGGAAAGAGTATAGCAGACTTTTTTGCCGGCGCGTATATCGTTGGCAAACTGGAAAACCACCACA
>CAJMPZ010000007.1 GCA_905215445.1 uncultured bacterium
AGTTGAACGTCAGATTGTCCAAATGCGGCCCGCGCAGCGTCGAGCCGTTACGCGGGTTGGTAAACCCGCGTAACCTTAAAGCTCAGTTACCTCAACGTTGTTGAAGATTTCATTCCAGCGGTCCATGACCAGGTGGCCGGTCTTGGGATCCATGGCGTTGAGCTTACCGCAGGTATTGGCGGTCTTGAGCACCGTGACGTCGTCGGCACCAGCAGCAATGGCATGCGCAAAACCGGCGATGGTCGAGTCGCCGGAACCCGTTGCGTTCACAGCCGCAATCGCGGGCGTCTTGGCGCGGAACGCGCGACCCTCATGGAAGCCCACCGAACCGGCAGCGCCCATCGAAACGACAACCCAGGGGATACCGGCAAAGCGGCCATCGGCGGCAAGCGCCTCGCGCAGGGCATCGACATCATCGGTCGTAAAGGACGTACCCAGCAGGCCGTTAATCTCGGTCAGGTTGGGTTTTACGAGCTCAGGCTTAGCGTCGGACTCCAGCGCGGCCTCCAGCGATGCACCCGAGGTATCGAGCAGCACCTTGGCGCCCGCCTCCTCGGCGATCTTGACGAGCTCGGCATAGTAGCCGGCATCGACGCCACGCGGCAGCGAGCCCGAAAGCGTCACAACGTCCGCCTTCGCCGCGAGTTCGGCGAACTTGGCCGTAAAGGCCTCGAGCTCGGCCGGGGCGATCTGCGGGCCGCTCTCCAGCAGCTCGGTCTGATTACCCTCGTGCAGAATATTCAGGCAAATGCGCGTCTCACCGGCGATGGGCACAAAGTCGTTCTTGACGCCGTCGGCATCCATAAGCTCGGCCATATAGGCACCCATGTGGCCGCCAAGCAGACCAGTCGCGAGCACGTCGTCTCCCAGTTGCAGCAGCACACGGCTCACGTTGAGGCCCTTGCCGCCAGCGGTCTTTTCGGGCGTGACGCGGTTAACGTCGTCAATGACCAGCTTGTCGAGCTGATAGCGCGTATCAATCGACGGGTTCATGGTAACGGTCAGAATCATATTGAACTCCTGTTCCGGGGCGGCACGACCCACCCCAAACATACGATAGCTCGTTAAAGGATCTCGATCTCAAAGCCGCGGGTGACGGTCTCCCCCGGCTTGGCCACCAGGCAGCCACGCTTGTGCTCCAGAATATCGTCCTCGTCGGAGCAGGTGGACAGACCACCCCACGGTTCAACAGCCACAAAGTCGCCCTCGGGCTTGCTCCACACAATCAGGTACGGCATATCGGGGAACGTCAGGCGCACGCCCTTGTCCTCGGTTTTCTTGGTCAGCGTAACCACGCGGCTCTCGAGCACGTCAAAGATGGTCTCCGCGAAGTCGAAGAGTTCGTGGGTAAGCGGCAGGCTCTGGTCGATCATGGGGTTCTTGCTGCGATGCTCAACATCAATCAGGCCAGTCGAGGGAACGGCAGTACAGAGCTCGGTGGCCTCACGCTGCTCAAAACGAAGCTCATAATCGTCATAGGACTCGCCCTCGTCGAGCGGGCACTTAAAGCCGGGGTGACCGCCCACAAAGAATGGCATATCCTCGGTGCCCTCATTGGTCACCTCGTACGACACGGCCACCTTAGCCGCATCGATCGTGTAGCGCGCGACGATCTTAAACGGATACGGATACTGCTCGAGTAGCTCGGCGTGGTCGGCAGAGCTTAGGCTCAGCGCAACCATGCTGTCGCCCTGCTCCTCGAGCTTCCACTCCTGCTTGCGGGCAAAGCCGTGGCGGGCAAGCTTGACCTCGCGGCCGCCCATGGTCATCGCGCGGCCGTCACGAAGGCCGCCGCAAATCGGAAAGCAAATGGGTGCCTGGCCCGACCAGACCGCCGGATCGCCCTGCCACAGGTACTCACGGCCGTTGGCCGCAATAGAAGTGAACGACCCGCCCGCCGTGGTCAACGCCACACGAATCAAACCGTTATCAAGAACAAACTCCATAGGAGCCTTCCCTTTCTTACGACAGCCCGCCAAGTCAATAGGGCTGATAGAAAACCGGCCCGCGCCCCCTCACAGAAACGCGAGCCGTCAATTGAAAAGCTGCAGAATGCCGGGGACCGCCAAGAGCGAGGCACTCAAGCCAAGCAAGCAAACGTGTTATCGGAGCAGCTAGCCGAACCAGAACGCTTCGCAACAACAGCGGTAACCCCACAGGTCACTCAGACATCAGCGAGAAGCCAGCTGGCGAGGCAAGGTGCCGTGAAGCGAGACGGCATTGACCTTCTGGTCATGCCGTCGAAGCTGAGCGGCAGATTGCCCGCCAGATGGCTTCGCAGCGTCAACCGGTCCGGCGTTTGTTAAAACGCCGGAACCCCTTAGTCGTGATACTCGCCACGGTCCCACTTCTCGAGGAACTCGTCAAAGAAATGCGGGTCAGCCTGAGCCTCAGCGTCGGCCTTATTGCAGGCATCGATCTTGGCAATCAGGGCATCGTGCTCGGGGGTCTTCTCGTAGGGCTCCTCCAGGAAGGCAAGCATGATATCGGCCATCAGGAACTCGCCGGTGATCTTGCCGCCAAAGCCCACGATGTTGGCGTTGAGCTCGCGACGGGCATACAGGGCGGAGGTCATGTCGCGAACCAGGGCGCAACGGGCGCCGGGAACCTTGTTGACGGCGTTGGTGATGCCGATGCCGGTGCCGCACAGGGCCACGCCAAAGTCGGCCTTGCCGCTGGCAACGGCCTCGCCCACGGCCTTACCGTAGATGGGATAGTGCGTACGGGTGTGGCTGTAGGTGCCACAGTCGAGCACCTTGTAGCCAGCCTGCTCCAGGCGGTCGGCCAGATAGATCTTCTCGTCCGTAACGATATGGTCGCAACCGATTGCGATGGTCTTCTTCATCAGAACGTCCTTTCGTCTGAATTCACAAGTTGAGGTAGAAGTTCGAGTTCTCGGTGGCTCTCGTTAGGCCATCTTGTTGAGCATGTCGACACGGATCTGGTGACGGCCGCCGGCGTACTGGGCGCGCAGGAACTCGCGGGCGATCTTCTTGGCGACCTCGGTGCCCACAACGCCCGGGCCCATGGTGACCATGCGCGAACCGTTGTGCTCGCGGGTCATGTAAGCGGAACGCTCGTCGGAAATGTTGGCGACGACCATGCCCTTGATCTTGACGGCGGCCATATAGGAGCCGACGCCGTACTTATCGAATGCGAAGCCCTGGGAATCCTTGTGCTCCAGCAGGTCCTTGGCAACGGCGGTCGCGGAATCGACAAAGTCCGCGGCAGGGGTCTCGGAATAGTCGACGACCTCGTGACCGTCGGCGATGAGCATCTCCTTGATGGACTCCTTCATCGACATACCGTCGGCATCGGAAGCGATTACAACCCTCATGACATCCTCCTTGAGAGATACGCAGGTGCGTAGTTTCTGTTTGGAAGTGTTGAATCGCGTTCAGGTCCGGGCATCTGAATGTGCGGTTCTTCACTGTTCATGTTTATTTGAACACATTCGAACAGCGACTGCAACCATTATTTGTTTATCTTTGTTCTTTTTTGAACAAATACCGTTCACGGATGATTGGCGACCGTTTGAGCCCGGCGCAGACGTAGCGACCATGTGTTCAGCAAACAAAAGGGCGGCCGAGAACGTGTCTCGGCCGCCCTTCTTACGGTTGATCTTCCAAAGATCGCTTTGCCGCCTACTCAGACTGCCCGCTCTTCTTGGCATGTTTGGACGGAGCGCTCAAGAAACGGCCCGTCAAATAGTTCGCCGGGCCAGAGATATCGATCCCCAGTAGCGTGTGTCCCAGCCACAGAAACGCCGCGAGCACCAGCAGCGGGATAACGCACGAGGTCACGATCATCACGATGACGCCTTCGATCAGATCGGTCACCTGCTGCACGATCTTGTCGGTCATCTGCTTGGCACCGCTGGTCACCGACGTGACCAGGCTCGAGGCCCCGTCAGTCAACTGCTCGAGCACGTTTTTGGACTCTGTAGACTCGGTCTTTTTCTTGCTTGCTTTGGAGCTGTCGCTATCTGCCGCACTCGCAGCGTCGGCCGCCTTTTGCTCGGCCTGTTCAATGCTGACGCGATATGTCTCGTCGACCTTTTGCGATACCCACACGCTTGCAGGCACCAACGCCATGCCGATCATGGCGACTACCAGCACGCGGGTCGCCACGCGGCGCAGGACGGCACTCGTGCTCCAGCGTCCGTGAATGCCAAGCGAGACCGCAAAGAGCACCAACGCAAACGGGATTAAGATGCCCAAGCCAACCGACCACAAAATCGTGAGCAAGTATTTCTCTAGGTATAGCACGGCAAGCACGATACCGAGGTTGCCTGAAAGCTGTGCGAGCTGCTCGGCAACCGGCGTTCCCGTATCTCCAGGCAGCGCCGTGATGCCCGCAGACAGGGCAACGCACGAGGTCGTGAGCGCCAAAACGTTGCCCTTCTTTTGATCGATAACCTCGATGGTGGAGTCCCAAGTCTTGGTATCGGCAAAATGCGGACGAGCCACAAAGCCCGACAGCAAGGCCAGTACCACGAGCGCAACGATGATACCGATCTGCAGCTTTTTGTTTGCGCACACGACATCGGACAGGCTGGGCTGCAGCTCGGTTACCGTCGTGTGCTCGGTTATCTGGACAGGACGCCCATGAGCCATCTCGTGCGCGTCTCTTTTTTGTATTGACCCGTTATCCGGCATTTGGATACCTCCTCAGTCCGGCGTTTAATGTGAAAGGAAGTATACCCACCCAGCGAAAAACCGAACGGCAAGACGAACGGGCACCAAGACTGTCCCCAATGACTATTTCGGGATGAGTTGCGGTGGAATAGGGATTGTTTTGCGCCCGCCGGTCCCTATTCAGTCCCTATTTCACCGCAACTTGGAGGAGTGCAGAAAAAGCCCTGCCGCGGGTAGCGGCAGAGCTTTTGGAAGGGGACTTGGTTGTGAGAGCTCGTTAGGCGAGCTTAGCCTCGAGTGCGGCGATGCGCTTATAGGCATCGATGGTAAAGCGGGTCTGCTTCTCCAGGATCATGGTGGTCATGAGAGTATCCTGAGCGTGAGCCATGATGAAGGTCATCTCCATCTCACCGCCGCCGGCCTCCTGCGAAAGCAGCTTGGTCTGCGTGTCGTGGGCGCCGATAAGTGCATCGCTGGCATCCTTGTGCAGCTGCTCGGCCTTCTCAAAATCACCCTCGCGAGCAGCATCGAGCGCTGCAAGCAGATCGGTCTGGGCGTCGCCCGCGTATGCGACAATCTCGAATCCAACCATCGAGATTTCTTCTTTGGTTGCCATATTGCGTTCCTTTCACATATGAACCAACGGAGAGCATCGCGTCCGGGCATACGCGCTGCGCTGTGTATGGCAGGAACATTAACATTCAAACAAAAAAGAACAGCGCAAAACGTAATTTCGAGCTATGAACGGTCACTTTTCGCCCGTGAACGGTTTTTAAACCAATCCAAACAATATCGAACACAATTAGCGGCAACCCAAACAGGACCGCACCCTAACGCAAATCGCGCACCGTATCGCCCTCTACGAGCACACCGGGGATCAGCATGTGCTCCACGCCAGACGCACCCCCCTCGGCGCCGGCAATCTTGTCGACCGCCCACATGCCGACGCGCTTGTTGTCAAAGCGCACCGTGGTCAGGTGACGGTCGGGCACGATATCGCCCAGGCTGTCATCAACACCCACTATGCTCACATCCTCGGGCACGCGCTTCCCGCGCGACTCGAGCCCACGGATGCAGCCATATGCCATGGCATCGTTGGAAGCATAAATGGCCGTACAGGTCGGATCGTCCGCCAGAGCCTGACCAGCGGCATATCCGCTCTGTGCCGTCCAATCGCCACGGACAAGTCGCGGCGGCTCAATACCATGCGCGCGCAATGTCTCGCGCCAGCCTTCCTCGCGCTGCATGCCCGAAAGCGAGCGCTCGGGGCACGAGATAAAGTGCACGGTCTTGTGCCCCTGCCCCAGCAAATACTCGACAACTTGGCGCGAGCAATCGAACTGGTCGTTATCGACCGTCGAGCACAGCGGGTGCTCCAGCATGGTAACGAGCACCGTCTGCATACCGGGCAGCGGCTCGAAGGTGCCAAAGTCCGCCGGCATGCGATTCATGATCACAACCATGCCATCCACCGGCAGCGCGCTCATGCGCGACGATGCGCTCTCGAGGGTATACGGATGCCCGTCTACTTTAGTGAGGGTGATGGCATAGCCATGTTTGTCGGCCGCGGCGGCAAAGCCCTCCATGCGGTCGAGGTTGCCGGTGCCGGTAATGTTGAACATGGCGACGCCGACGGTCTTAAACTTGCCGCGGCGCAGCGATCGACCGGCAAAATTGGGGCGATACCCCAGCTCGCGCATGGCGGCGCGCACGCGCTCCTTGGTCTCGGGGCGCACGCTGGGCGAATCGTGCACCGTACGCGAGACTGTCTGCTCCGAGACGCCCGCGAGACGCGCCACGTCCTTAACGGAAACCGATTTTTTAACAGCGGCCATAGGTCGATCTTTCTATGTCAACGATGCCATTGGTGGCACCCTACGCAGTCAAATGAAACGTCTTTAAGTATATCTAACGCCTCCTCCGCCATACGCTCACCACCCAAAACCTACCGTTCACCGACAATCCTGCTTCCCCGAACGGCTTTTGTCGACCAAATGTTAACGTTGCCATAGCGCAAACACAGAGCCACCGGGCGGCTCAATCGTTTACACGCAAGGAATCGACGGTCTACAGGCACAGGGGCCACCGATTCACATCTTTTTTTGTGTCGCAAAATGGCAACGTCAACATTTTGGCAACCAGACGTCAAAAGCTACCATCGTTGCTAACCCACCGACTCTTAGGAGCTTTGCATGGAGCAACTCATCGCCACCATCGAAAAAGGCCAGCCCTTTTTCAACGCGATCGCCCGCAACAAGTACCTCAAGGCGATTCGCGACGGCTTTATCTCCGTCATCCCCATCATCATCTTCTCGTCCATCTTCTGCCTGGTAGCCTCGGTCCCCAACATCTGGGGTTTCTACTGGCCCGATGACATCAACAACGCCCTGTGGAAGTGCTACAACTACTCCATGGGCATCCTGGCTATCGCCTGTGCCGCCACCACGGCCAAGCACTTCGCCGACGCCCAGAACCGCGACCTGCCCAAGAACAACCAGATCAACTTTATCTCGTGCATGTGCGCGGCCATCATCGGCTTCCTGCTCCTTTCGAGCGACACGATCGCCACGGACGCTGCCAGCGGCTTCAACACGACCTACCTTGGTTCCAAGGGCCTGCTGACCGCCTTTATCGCTGCGTTTGTGACCGGCATCATCTACAAGTTCTTCATTAAGCGCAACATCACCGTCAAGATGCCCGAGCAGGTTCCGCCCAACATTTCGCAGACCTTTAAGGACATCATCCCCTTCTCTGTCTGCATCACCGTCTTTTGGGTCTTTGACATCGTCTTCCGCGCTGCCTTTGGCTTCTGCTTTGCCCAGGGCGTCATCCAGGTGTTCCAGCCCCTGTTCACCGCTGCCGACGGCTACATCGGCCTCGCTGTGATCTACGGCGCCATGAGCCTCTTCTGGTTCGTGGGCGTCCACGGCCCTTCGATCGTCGAGCCCGCCATCGCCGCCGCTCTCGTTGCCAACATGACCGACAACCTGGCTGCGTTCCAGGCCGGCCAGCACGCTTCCGCTGTCCTGACCCAGGGTGCCCAGTACTTCGTCGTCTGCATGGGCGGCACCGGTGCCACGCTCGTCCTGGTCTTTATGTTCTGCTTCCTGGCCAAGTCTCAGGAGATGCGCGCCGTCGGTAAGGCCGCCATCGTCCCGGTCTGCTTTGCTGTCAACGAGCCGCTGCTGTTCGCCGCGCCCATCGTGCTCAACCCCGTCTTCTTTGTCCCGTTTGTCTTTGCCCCGATCGCCAACATCTGGATCCTCAAGATCTTTATCGACTTCTTGGGCATGAACGGCTTTATGTACACCCTGCCCTGGACCGTTCCCGGCCCCATCGGCACCATCATGGGCTTGGGCTTCCAGCCGCTCGCCTTTGTGATGCTCGCCCTCATCCTGGTCGTCGACTTTGTCCTGTACTATCCGTTCTTCCGTGCCTATGACGCCCAGAAGTGCGCCGAGGAGGCCGAGATCTCCCAGGAGGAGCTCACCGCCAAGAACGCCGAGAAGGCCGCCAAGCTCAACGACGCCTTCCAGGGCAAGGCCGATGCCAAGAGCGTTGCCGCCGGCGCCGCAGCCGAGGCCGTGAAGGCCGACGCCCTTGCCGCTTCTGCAGCACCCGCTGCCGAGGCAACGACCGCCAGCGACCTCAACGGCAAGCGCGTGCTCGTGCTCTGCCAGGGTGGCGGAACCTCGGGTCTGCTCGCCAACGCACTGGCCAAGGCTGCCAAGGAGCGCGGCATCAATCTGGAGACCGCTGCCGAAGCCTATGGCAACCACGTCGACATGCTCCCCGACTTTGACCTGGTCGTCCTGGCCCCGCAGGCAGCCAGCTACCTGGCCGACCTGCAGAAAGACTGCGAGCGTGTGGGCAACAAGTGCGTCGCCTGCCGCGGCAAGCAGTACATCGAGCTCTCCCAGAACGGCGACAAGTCTCTCGCCTTCGTCTCCGAGCAACTATCGAAGTAAGTAACGCCCAGGGCCAGCCGACCATCAACAGCCGGTTGGCCCTTCGATTTAGACGATTGGATCATCATGTCCGTTAATCCTGCTAGCGTCACCAACCCGCCTGCGCAGTTTCCCGAGGACTTTGTCTTTGGCGGCGCCACTGCTGCCTACCAGGTAGAGGGCGAGACCCGCACTCACGGTAAGGGCAAGGTTGCCTGGGACGACTTTCTGGAAGCCCAAGGCCGTTTCTCCCCCGATCCCGCTTCGGACTTCTACAACCAGTACCCCGTCGACCTGGAGCTGTGCGAGGAGTTTGGCATCAACGGCATTCGCCTCTCCATTGCCTGGAGCCGCATCTTCCCCGAGGGCGCCGGCGAAATCAACCCCGAGGGTGTCCAGTTCTACCACGATCTCTTCGCCGAGTGCCACAAGCACCACGTTGAGCCGTTTGTCACGCTGCATCACTTCGACACGCCGCTGCCCCTCTTTGAGAAGGGCGACTTCCTCAACCGCGAGACCATCGACGCCTTTGTGGACTTTGCCACCTTCTGCTTTAAGGAGTACGCCGACCAGGTGACCTATTGGTTCACCTTTAACGAGATCTGGGCCGACGCCTCCAACACCTACATCGAGGGCACCTTCCCCGGCGGCGTCAAGGCGCACCTGGCCGAGGCCTTCCAGTGCGAGCACAACATGATGCTTGCCCACGCCAAGGCTGTGCTGGCCTTCCACAACGGCGGCTTTAAGGGCAAGATCGGCGTCATTCAATCGTTGGAGTTCAAGTACCCGCTCAACGAGAACGACCCCGCCGACATCAAGGCCGCCAACAACGAGCACGTGCTGCAAAACCAGTTCCTGCTCGACGCCACCTTCCGCGGCGACTACGCGCCCGACACCCTCGAGTGCGCCAACCGCTTGGCTGCCATCTCGGGCGGTGCCATCGAGATTCTGGATGATGACCTCGAGATTATGCGCGAGGCAGCGCTCTACAACGACTACCTGGGCGTCAACAACTACCAGTGCCGTTTCCTCAAGGCCTACGACGGCGAGAACGACCTGCACCACAACGGCACGGGCGAGAAGGGTACCGGCCGCTGGCGCGTCAAGGGCATTGGCGAGCACGTGAACAAGCCCGGCATCCCCACCACCGACTGGGACTGGATCATCTATCCCGAGGGCCTGTTCGATCTGCTCGTCTACATTAAGCAGCGCTACCCCAACTACAAGCAGATCTTCATCACCGAGAACGGCATGGGCTACAAGGACCCCTACAAGGACGGTTTTGTGGACGACCAGCCGCGCATCGACTACATCGAGCAGCACCTGCGCTGGTTGCTCAAGGCCATGGAGGTGGGCGTCAACGTGGGCGGCTACTTCCTGTGGAGCCTGCAGGACCAGTTCTCCTGGACCAATGGCTACAACAAGCGTTACGGCTTCTTCTACGTAGACTTTGAGACCCAGAAGCGCACGCCCAAGGCAAGCGCCTACTGGTACAAGCACGTGGCGCAGACCCGTCGTCTGGACTAGTGGCTTGCAGTTGGCGTAATTGCCCTGCTCACATAACTTGTCCCCATTTCTCAGCCGGGGGCGGCACGTCACACGGCGCGCCGCCCCCGGTCTTTTTTGTTTTTGAGCGGGTCGAGGTCCGTTTGTCTCAATCTGTAACATCTAGCCGAGTTTTTCGGTCCCACCTGTTACAGATTGAGACAAACGTGGAGGCCGGGCCGAAATATCTAAATCTGTAACACTTAACCCGGTTTTGGACGTCTAGTTGTTACAGATTTAGATAAACGTGCGAGCCAATCCCTTCAATCTAAATCTGTAACAACTAGCTTGTGTTTTCGCCCCTAGCTGTTACAGATCGAGACAAATAAAATAGACCGGGCTGACAATCTCAGCCGCATGCCCCCTTTTTGGCCGCATTCCACCGATCAGATAAAGATCGTCATATACAGAGGTAGATATATCCTATGCCCTTCAGCCCTGAGCTGTTTTGGGTGAAGAACTATCTCTTCTCCGACTCGTCGTTCGAATCGTCTGCCGAAATCGTCAAGCGAGATTGTTGAATACGATTTGGAAGATTTAACTTCAACAGGAGTGACCCGCGGTTTTCCAGCCGCGTCTTCAAAGCCGCGCGAAACAAGAAAATCAATTTCACGCGTTCTGGGCCGACTCCCCTCTGTTTTGGAAGGCTCCTGCCAGCTGTAATAAAAAAGCGAATGCCCCAGACTCTTAAGCTGCTGCGCCACGATGTTCTCGATTAGCATTCCTTTATTAATTGAAATTCTTCCAAATTGAATGTCTCTATGAACATCCATAAGGTCCGGACCATCATCAAACGCCAAGCTCACGAGCAATCCCGTGTCCGCCATATAGCATTTAAGCGAAGACGCGTCCTCGTACAGGCGGTAACCCACGCTCGGATCACTGCATAAATAGCAACGGTTAATCAGTCGCGCATCCTCAAGCCAGATTAACGCCGACTCATATGTCTCAAAACGGGACCCCTTCTCCAAGCTGTCAAATTTGAACCGTTTATTTGCCGCAGATAATTGACCCGGAATATCGTCATAAACCGCCCGCGCACGTCTAGCGTCCGAACCTCCAAACTTGGCAATGTCCTCCCTGTACAGTGCGATAATCTGCCGTTTAACCCTGTCGCATCCTCTAAAATCATTCTCTGCCACAAAGGAGTCGACCGACTGAGGCATACCACCGACAAGCATATACTCATCAAATAATCTCATGCACGTCGCATGAACGCCGTCCGGAAGCGCGGTCCGAGATTCGCGCGCTTTACGGATCTCTTCTGCATAAAGATCTTTTCCGGTCGCCCAAAGATACTCCTCAAAATCGAGGGGCTCGAGAGGGATTCTTTCTTCCTCTGACGGTATGACAATGCTATCGACATTCTTTTTGATGGAGACAAGAGAGCCTGTCTCGATGTAATCAAATCTGCCGTCTTCTACAAGATGCTTTATGTATTCGCGCGCGATGGGAAACCGCTGCACTTCATCAAAAATGACCAGCGACTCTCTCGGTTCGAGGGCCTTACCATACTGCAGCTGAAGCATGCGTAAAAAAAGATCGACATCTTCACGATGGTTCAGAAATATATCGAGCGTGGCTTTGCTAGCAGCCGAAAAGTCAATGTACAGATAATCCTTGTATTCATTTTGCGCGAAGCACTTGACGAGCGTCGTTTTGCCAACGCGTCTTGCACCCTCAATAAGCACCGCAGTGCGCCCTTGCGAGCGTTCTTTCCACTCCTGCAGACGATCATATGCCTTCCGTTTAAACATAATCTCACCTCAGCATAATTTACGTGCTAGTTTACAAAAATACCGACCTTCAGATATATCTAATAATACAAAAATACCGAGCTTTAAATGAGCTTATAGTTACAAAAATACCGACCATTGCAATGGCCGAAACACACAATATCTCCCGCGGCATCAGCTAGCAGATGACCTGCGTGTGCTCCTCGATGGCGGCGCGGTCCTCGTCGGCAATATCCGGCTCGCACACCACGGCGTCCAAGCTGTCCAGGCGGCAGAAGGTATAGAAATCGCGCTTGCCGATCTTGCTGGAGTCGGCGATCAGGTAGCGCGAGTCGGCCTTGCTAAAGGCGAGCTGCTGGATACGGCCCTCGTCCATGTTGGACGTAGACACGTCACCGTCCAAGATGCCGTTGGCGCCGATAAACGCCGCATCGATGCCCAGCGCGCGCAGGGTATCCTCGGCCGTTGGTCCCACAAAAGCGGCGGTGCGGCGGCGATACATACCGCCCACGAGGCACAGCTCGCAGTCTTCGCGCGCCTCGAGCAGGTTAAACACCGAAAGCGAATTGGTCACAATGCGCAGGCGAAACGTCGGCAGCATCGAGGCCATCTGCTCAACCGTGGTGCCCGTACCCAAGAAGATGGTCGAGCCTTCCTCGATAAGCTCCACAGCGCGGCGCGCGATCTGCAGCTTTTCCTCGGCATGCTTAGTACGCTTTTCGCTGTGCGAATACTCATGGCGCAGCATAGCGTGCGGACGGCCCTGTGCACTGCGGGCTCCGCCGTGCACGCGCTCGATCTCGCCTAGGCTCGCAAGTTCTTCGAGGTCGCGGCGAATCGTCATGTCCGAAACGCCCAGCGCATCCGAAATCTCTTTGACCGAGACCGTGCCCTGCTCCTCGAGCAGCTGACGAACCTTATCCTGTCGCTCTGCCTTAATCACGATGAATCCTCGCCGTTCTTTGCGCGCATATCATTCAAACAGTAACGAACAAATTGTATCAGACTCGTACGCGTCAAAAATGAACGCCCGCACAGCTCCAATCATCACTTTTTTGAGAAAAATACCCCCTGCTTTAGTGGGGTGTAGTGATAATCTCTCCTGTTCGCGCTACAGTTTGTCGGAATACCTCGATGTTAGGAACCAAATGATCACTTCCGAGCTTTTCGGCACCGCGCCGTGCGGTACCCCCGTTCATCGCTACACCCTCAACGGGCCTGAGATCTGCGTTCGCATTATGGACTATGGCGCCACCGTGCTGGGCATCGATGTGCCCGACATTCCCGGCAACGTACGCGATGTGGTGCTGGGCTTTGATAAGCTCGAGGATTACTTTGACAACCCCGCCTGCTTTGGTGCGACCATCGGCCCCGTGGCAAACCGCACCGCGGGCGCCACGATCACCATCGGCGGCACAGACTGGCATATGCCCGCCAACGAGGGCGCCAACAACCTGCACAGCGATCTTGAGCACGGTCTACATAAGCGCGTGTGGGATGTTGAGCTCGACGAGGTCCACAACGCTGTTCGCATGACCACCTCGCTTGAGGATGGCGAGCTGGGCTTGCCCGGCAACCGCACCTTTACGGCCGTGTTTACCGTGACGCGCACCGGCGTCTTCCGCATCGAATATGGCTGCGAGAGCGACCGCGCCACGTACGTGTCCATGACCAACCACACGTACTTTAACCTTGCCGGCCATAACGCCGGCATGGACTGTGAGCACTTCTTTGTTGCCAACGCTGCCCACTACCTGCCCATCAACGACCAGAACATCCCCACCGGCGAGATTGCTCCAGTCGAGGGAACACCGTTTGACTTTCGCGAGTTGCGCCCCGTCGCGCCTGGCATGGAGGCCGACGATCCGCAGATTAAGCAAGCCCGTGGCTATGATCACTGCCTGTGCATCGGTGGCTATCAGTACGGGCGCAACCTGCATCGCGCCCTTCATGTCGAGGAGATGTGGACTGGCCGCGAGCTGGACTACTACACCACCGCCCCGGGCGTGCAGCTCTACACCGGCAACTGGCTGGGCGACGAGCACGCCAAGGACGACGCCAACTATGGTTGGGGCGCCGGCTTTGCCCTCGAGGCCGAGATGTACCCCGACACGCCGCACCAGCCGCTGTTCCCCCAGGGCATCGTGGGCCCGGGTCACCCCTACAGCAATGTGATTGAGTACCACTTTATGAGGCACTAAGCCCACAACGCGACATATCGCACAGCAGCGCCCGCCGGCACCACCGACGGGCGCTTTTTTCAACTAGTCATTGGGGACGTTCTTAAATGACTAGTTGGATGGGGTCGGGGTCGGAGCTGGGGAGGTAGCGGATTTCTAGTTCTATGCCGAGTTCTTTCAGCTCTTTAAAGGCGGCGGTATCTGCATCGTCTACGGCAACGGCAGGCGTTACAGAGCGCTTGCCCTCCCCTGCTTGCATATGACCAATGCTGATCTTGGTGATGGGCACGCCGCCCTTCACCAGTGCCAATGCATCCGCGGGCGACGCCACCATGATGAGAATCCATTGGCGCGGCGTTGCAGTATGAATGATGTCGATGGTCCTTTGCACCGAGAAAAACCGCGTCCACACGCCCTCGGGCGCCGCCACCCTCATGGGTGCCCATTGGCGCGAATCCGCCGCGATCTCATCGTTGACGATTAAGACAAGGTTGGAACCCACAGCCTCGTTCCACAGCTCAACATCTTGCCCGTAAATGAAACGGTCATCGATACGCGTGAGAAGGATCTTGGGTTGAGCCATGGCTGCCCCATTCTGCTTGAGACCCGTAAGGGCAAGACATCACGTCTCCAATATTAGTGCATTTAAAGTGAGAAAAGCCGTCAGAACCCTTGCGCGGATGTTCGATGTCCCGTATCATAAACAGCCGTTGACGCCTCAGTTGCGTCACCACATGGCCGCCAGCGTAGCTCAGTTGGTAGAGCACCGCTCTCGTAAAGCGGGGGTCACCGGTTCGAGCCCGGTCGCTGGCTCCATTGCACAAGATAGCCGCCTTTGGGCGGCTTTTTTGTTGCCGATTTTGAGTGCGTGCGCGCCAATCCAAGCATCGCCACGTCAGCAGCGGCCCACTCGGTGGACTTCGGGTTTAATGCTTAGGGCGGGGATTTACCAAAGTGAAATCTTAATGAAAAGAAACCCAGCTGCAACAATTGCCATGGTGAGGGCTCGAATTGGCCATATAGATCTAAAATAGTCACAATATACAAATGTCGAGAGACATTGGGGATATAGATGAAAAGAACTAAGGGTTTTCTTTTGTTGGTATTGATGCTGCTCGGACTGTTCTGCCTGAGTGGCCCTTCTTGGGCCGAGGCTGCCTGCCCTGAAGGTGAGCCTCAGCAGTCTTATACGGGCAGCCTGCTGATAACTGCTAAGGAGGGCGATGCCGACTCTCAGTCTGGGGTAAATCCCCTTGCCACTTTTGAGGGGGACGGCGGAACGGTCAAGCTTGACCATATTGGTAGCGGGATTTTGAGGTGGCAAGTTCTTCCGGACATAATTGCGAACGATCCCTTCTCTTTTGCTGGAACGATTTATCTATACAAGGTTGTGAGCGGAAAACAAAAATACGTCGATTGCTATCCGACAAACGGGTCTGGAATTGCATTCACCGGCATTTCGGGGCAGATTGATACACATGTACGAAAGGGAACCTATGTGGTACGTTGGGTTGGAGCTGCTGCAGGTCCGATATGGATTGCGGTCTTGCGCCCCGATGTCCAAATAGGTTTCTCTCTCTAGACGGGAAGTTGCTCATGGACGCCATATATGACGGAGATGACTGGGTCGATCATTATACTTGGCGCCTGGTCGGCTCGAACGACAATGGGGATGTGGTGTTTGATGGACTATGTCCAAAGCATCTCCATCCTTTTGTCTCGTCGTTAATTGAGAGTTCCGCTCGTGTTGCCCCCTACAGCTCGGCATCGCTTCATGATACGGACGTTTTGAAGACCATAAGGGAATCAATTGACGATGGCACGATGAGCGGCCCGCTGTTTTCTCGGCTTGTGGGGCTAGATGAGATTGGCTCGAAACGACTGCTTGCGGGCGAAAAAGTGGAACTCACTTATCGGTCGATGATTTCAATCCTGCGGCTAGCCGATGTTCTTCGCAAATAAATGAGGCTTCCCTATTCAAAAACAGAAAACCCCGCCAAACGTGATTTCCCTAGGGAAAACCCGTTTGGCGGGGTCCTAGCGTGATTTCCCTAGGGGAATCACGCCATCAGACGAACAACTCAGCCGAGCAGCTCGCTACTCCTCCCAGTAGGCGTCGGCAAGCAGCTTAAAGCAGATCTTCTTGATCGGTTGTGCGCCATCGCCCGGGAACTCGAGCGTGGGCATGTGAGGCTCGCCGGCAACGAACAGCGCAAACTTGTCGTCGGCAAGATCGCCGGCGATCGAAGCGTCGGAATCGACCAGATCGTAGTCGTCCTTCTCGTCAAACTCCTGAACCAGCGTCAGGCTGCCCGTGGCGACCTTAAAGGCCTCGCGACCCTCGACGTCGATCTGCAGGTCGTGATAGCGCTGATGCGTCTCATAGTGAGCCTCGGCCTCGGGACGCGTCGTGGGAGCCATGACGTTCGCATAGACCTTGTCGCCCAGAATCGGATGGCTGCCGACCTCGAGCTCTGCCGGGTCGTTCTCCTCGAGCCAGTCGATCAGCACGTCGAGGCCCTTGAGAATTCCGCGGTACTCCTCGATATCGCCCAATGCACCGTAAATCATCTAAATCCCCTCTCGGATCGCTTCTTTGGCGGCTAATCGGCAAACGCGTTATCGATGCTGTTGCCACCCACATACGCCTCGACCAGGGTAAGGTCGGGATTGAACACGACAAACTCGGCGTCGCGCCCCAGCATAATGCTACCGCACTTGTCGTCGACATGAGCTAGCAAGCAATGCCGGGGCCGACGCCCAGGCTTTTACAGCTCGGTCACGACAACGCCGTTGTAGACCTCGTCCCAACGGTCCATGACCAGATGGCCGGTCATGGGATCCATGGCATTGAGCTTGCCGCAGGTGTTGGCGGTACGCAGCACCGTCTCGTCATCCGCGCCAGCAGCAATCGCATGCGCGAAGCCGGCAATGGTCGAATCGCCAGAGCCCGTAGCGTTAACGGCGGGGATATCGGGGGTCTTGGCGCGGAATGCACGGCCATTATGGAAGCCCACGGAGCCGGCAGCGCCCATGGACACGACGACCCAGGGGATATCGGAGAAGCGGGCATCAGAGGCGAGCGCGGCGCGGAGCTCGTCCACATCGTCGGTGGTAAAGCTCGTGCCCAGAAGGCCGTTAATCTCGGTCAGGTTAGGCTTGACCAGCTCGGGCTTAATTTCGGACTTAAGGGCGGCCTCGAGCGAAGCACCCGAGGTATCGAGCAGCACCTTGGCGCCGGCGTTCTCGGCAATACCCGTGATCTTGGCGTAGTAGCCCGCCTCGACACCACGGGGCAGCGAACCCGAGATGGTAACGACAGCGGCCTTGCTCGCAAGCTCGGCGAACTTGGCGGTAAAGGCATCGAGCTCCTCGGGGGCAATCGTCGGGCCGCTCTCGAGTAGCTCGGTCTGGTTGCCGGCGTGGAGGATGTTAAGGCAAATGCGAGTCTCGCCCTTGATGGGTACAAAATCATTCTTAATGCCGTTGGCATCCATGAGCTCGGCCATGTAGGCGCCCATGTGGCCGCCGAGTAGACCGGTTGCCACAACGTCGTCGCCCAGCTGACCCAGTACACGGGCCACGTTGAGACCCTTGCCGCCGGCGGTCTTTTCGGGCGTCACACGGTTAACGTCGTCGATAATGAGCTCATCGAGCTGATAGCGTGTATCGACGGACGGGTTCATCGTAACGGTGAGGATCATTTTTAGCTCCTTATCTCGCAGGCTCCTTGTGCCTCGCGATACGAGTCGACAAAACGGAATTACAGAATCTCAATCGTGAACGAGCGAACGACGGTCTCCTTGGGCTTGGCGACAAGGCAGCCACGCTTATGCTCAAGCACGTCGTCCTCATCGGAGCAGGTCGAAAGGCCGCCCCAAGGCTCAACTGCCACAAAATCGCCCTCGGGCTTGCTCCACACAATGAGATATGGGAAGCCCTCAAAGCTCAGGCGGACGCCCTTGTCCTCGCCCTTTTTGGAAAGCATGACCTGGCGGCTCTCGAGCACGTCAAAGATGGTCTCCGCAAAATCGAAGAGCTCGTGCGACAGGGGCAGCGTCTTTCCCACCATGGGGTTCTTGGAGCGCTTGTCCACGTCAATCAAGCCAGTCGAAGGGACAGCGGTGCAAAGCTCTGCAGCCTCTTCTTTCTCAAAGCGCAACTCGTAGTCCGTATAGGCCTCGCCCTCATCGAGCGGGCACCTAAAGCCGGGATGCCCACCGATAAAGAACGGCATATCCTCGGTGCCCTCGTTGGTAACCTCATAGGAGACACGCACGGCGGCGTCCTCGAGCGTATAGCGGGCGACGAGCCTAAACGGATACGGATAATCGCTCAGCAGCGCGGCGTTATCCTCCGAAGCCAGGCACATAGCCAACTCGTTCTCGCCTTGGCTCAGCAGCTTCCACTCCTGCTTGCGCGCAAAGCCGTGGCGAGCGAGCTTTACATGATGCCCGGCAAACGTCATGGCGCTGTTGTCGCGCAAGCCTCCGCAAATCGGGAAGCAAATCGGCGCCTGGCCGGACCACACGGTGGGATCACCCTGCCACAAGTACTCGCGACCTCCGGCCTCAATCGAGGTAAACGAGCCACCAGCCGTGGAAACCTTAATAGAAATCGAATCGTTGGAGAGAGCGTATTCCATTACCCATCCTTTCGAACAACTGCTTTATTTCACGCAAGCGCCCGTTTCAATCCTAACCATAGAACAAACCCGCACGCTCATCGATGCGTCCGGTATCCCGGCCATGTAACGGGGTACCATACAGACATTGATGCAATTACAGCTGAAAGGCCTTCTTATGCGAACCATCATTCTTTATGCCTCACGCCACCACGGCAATACGAAAAAGCTCGTGGACGCCATTGTCGAGGCGCACCCCGAAATCGATACCCTCGACGTGAAAACACTCGGCAAAAACGAGTATCCCAACCTGCACGAATACCATCTGATTGGTGTCGCCACGGGCATCTATTACTCCGAGATCGACAAGGACATGGCACGCGTGCTCACTAACGTGTTGCAGCCGCAGGACAAGGTGTTTGGCCTTATGACCTACGGTGGAAAAAACAAGTGGTACGGCAAGGATATCGATGGCATCTGCCGCATGAGGCAGGCCATCTTTATGGGTGTCTACGGCTGCCCCGGCTTTGATACGTGGGGGCCGTTCAAGCTCGCCGGCGGCGTCCAGAAGGGGCACCCGACCGCTGAGGAAATTAAGGGTGCCGTCGACTTCTTCGACAAGATCGAAGACGAGTATGGAGACATCATCGTCGAAGAGTACGCCAAGCGCGAGAAGCGCCTAGCATACGAGAAGGAGCATCCTGCAGGAGGCCTGGTGGCCGGCGTTAAGCGTACGGCAAAGAAAATCGCTAGCAAGCTGTAACTGTAAAGGTGCTTTTGAGCGTTTAACCCGTACGGCGGGTCCGAGCAGATTCGGGCCCGCCGTCTTTTTCTTTCGTTACTCGGTAAAGGCGTTGCCGACGCTCTGGCCGCCAACATACGTCTCGACGAGGGTGAGCTCATGGTCGAACACGACAAAGTCGGCGTCGCGACCCGGCATGATGCTGCCGCACTTATCCTCGATGTGCGCGGAGCGTGCCGGTACCTCGGTTGCCATGCGAATGGCGATATCGGCGCTGGCGATGCCCCAGTCGACGATGTTCTTGACGCCCTGGGCAAGCGTGAGCACCGAACCGGCAATGCTCTTGCCATCGGCGAGCCAGCACAGGTTGTCCTTCATGATGACGTCCATGCCGCCGCTGGTGTAGCTGCCCTCGGGCATGCCGCCGCAGCCCAGGCAGTCGGTGATGAGTACCGTGTGCTGCCAGCCCTTGGCCTGCAGCAGCGCCTTGATGGCGGCAGGGTTTACGTGCTTGCCGTCACAGATGATCTCGGCGTAGGTCTCGGACGTGGACATAGCAGCACCCACGACACCGGGCTCACGGTGATGCAGCCCGCGCTGGCCGTTATAGGTATGCGTAAAGCAGCTGGCACCGGCGTTGATGGCGGCGATGCACTCATCGTAGGTGGCGTCGGAGTGACCGATGCTGGTCACCACACCCTTGGCGTTCAGAGCAGCCGCATAAGCAGCGGCACCGTCGCGCTCGGCCGCCATGGCGCTCTTAACGATGCGACCGCCCGCAGCCTCCTGCCACTGATCAAAGACCTCCTCGGAGGGATCGATAAGATAAGCGGGGTTCTGCGCGCCCACGTGCTTCATGGTAAAGAAGGGGCCCTCCAGGTAGATGCCCTGAATGCGAGCACCGCAGAAGTCGGGGCCGCGACCCTCGTCCGCCTGAGCGATGGCGGCGCAGGCGTCCTTGATCTGCTCGACGCCATCGGTGAACGTCGTGGGTAGCCAGCTGGTGGTACCGCGACGGGCGAGCTCGGTCGAGCTGATATCAATGCCCTCGGGATCGTTATCGGTAGTCGAGTGGTTATAGAAGCCATGAATGTGGGTGTCGACCATACCCGGTGCGATCCACGATCCAGTGTAGTCCTTAATCTCGCAAGAGGGCTCGTCGGCCTGCCAGGCGCCAAAGACGCCATCCTCGACCATAAGATAGCCGCCCAGTTGCGGGCCTGCCGGCAAGAAGAACTTGTCAGCCTTAATTGCGTACGTGCTCATATGCACTCCTTGCTTCTAAAGCAGTTGACTGTGGTGATGCTTATACCCAGCTCAGGTAAAACAAAAAGCGCCCGCCCGCCGTTATGAGCGGACGGGCGCCCTTACAGGGGGGACGCGATTAAGCGGTGAAGGGGTGAATCGTCACGCCCTTAACCACGCGGTTGACCGTGCCGGTGGGGCTCGGCGTATCGGGCGTGTTGCCCACGCGCACGGAGTTGAGCAGGCTGATGGCCTGGGCAAACATCACGAACGGCAGGGCAAGGTAGCCCTCGGGGAGTGCCTCATAGCCCTTAAAGGTGAAGGACTCGCCCTCGTAGACGGTAGCGCCATCCTGCTGAACGGCAACGGTGTGCTGAGCGATCTCGTCGCCACCGATCTCGTTGAGGATGTCGATATCGTACTGACGGGTGTAGGCATCGTTGTTGACGAACACGAACACGAGGGTCTTGTCGTCGACGAAGGACTTGGGTCCGTGACGATAACCCATAGAGGTGTCGTAGGAAGTAGCGACTAGACCGTGAGCGAGCTCGAGGATCTTGAGCTGGCTCTCCTGGGCAAGGCCACCGAAGGAGCCGGAACCCAAGTAGGTCACGCGGTTGAAGTCGCCAGCCAGGTAATCGGCAACCTCGGACTCGCGAGCGATGACCTCCTCGCCCATCTTGGCGATGGTCTCGACCCACTCGGCCTTCTGCTCGTCGGAAGCCTCGTCAAAGATGAGGGTAGAGAGCAGGGTCATGCAGGTGTAGGAACCGGTCATGGCGAAGCCCTTGTCGTTGGCGCGCGGGATGAGCAGCGTCAGCGCATTGGGGTCATCAGCGGACTCGACAGCGAGCTTGCCCTCGGGAGCGCAGGTGATGTTGAGGAACTTGACGTTGTGGACGAGCTCCTTGGCAACGGCGACGGCGGCAAGGCTCTCGGGGCTGTTGCCAGAGCGGGCAAAGGAAACCACGAGCGTGGGATCCTCGGCGCGCAGGAAGTCGCGCGGGGCGCTCACGATATCGGTCGTGGCGATGGGCTTAAAGTCGTAGAGATCAGTGTTGCCAGCGTGACGCAGGTACGGGGCGCAGGTATCGCCAACATAGTCGGACGTACCGGCACCGGTGAAGACAACGGACAGACGGCCCTCGCCCATAGCGCGAGCCTCAGCCAGAAAGGCCTCGATGGCCTCCTTGTTCTCGCGATAGATGTTGAGCGTATCACGCCAAAGCTCGGGCTGCTGAGCAATCTCGGCCGTGGTGATCTGGGCGCCGAGCTCGGTGAGCTCCTCGACACTCTTCTCGAACATTTCTAATACCTCTCTCTAGAAGTAATCCTCTGACGTGCAATTATACACTTCGGTTGGTTATCTGGTAGTAACCAGTTAAATACAAAGAATCATCATATGGAAACGGTGCAGACACTAATCGCTACGCTGGTGGTAAACCTTGTATTTAAACTGATCGGCACGAGCAACCGAGAGCGTATACTCCACAACCTCGTTTGACTCGTTATACGTAGTCCTAACCAAATCGAGCACAGGCGAGCCCTCGACGATTTCCAAAAGGTGGGCATCGGTGGGACGGGCTATGCTCGCATAGAACTCCTCTTCGGCCACGCGTATCTTTTGCTGAAAGTCTTGCTCAATCACATCGTAAAGCGGCTTGCACTCCAGCAGCGGTCGCTTTAGGGACAGAAATTGACGAACCGGTAGATAGCTGCGTTCGACCATCATGGGCATGTTGTCGGCAGAACGAAGGCGCTTGAGCTTAAAAATGCGATCACCGATACGTAATCCCATATGCTCGGCCAGATTCTTATCGGCCTCCATCTCGCAAAAATCGAGAATCGTGGTCTCGGGGTCGCGACCCATCGCGCGCATCTGCTCGGTAAAGCTGTAGGACTGCATAAGATTGGTTGCCTTTGCCGAACGGTCGGTCACAAAGGTACCGCGACCGTGCTGCCGAACCACCAGTCCTAAACGCTCCAGTTCCTGCAGAGCCAGGCGTACCGTAGTGCGCGAGAGACCATAGCGCTCCGAAAGTTCGCGCTCGGAAGGAATCATGTCACCGGCGCGATATTCATGGTCAATCTTTTCGGTCAGAATATCGACCAGCTGATCGTACAGCGGTTGCTTGCGCGCTCCGATCGCCATCCTATCCTCCCTTTTGCTCAAACTAGGCTACTACCTTGGGTGTTTAGCATTATCTGTCTGCCATACCCGAATCATCAAGAAAACAAAAGCCGCGCGCTCTTTCGAGCACGCGGCTTTTAACATACACATGGCTTAAGGGGTCGGGGTGTGAGCCGCGTAGGGACACACCCCTCAAGCTAGAGCCTTACCAGATGCTCGGCCAGAGACCAAGCGGGCCAGCGCCCAGGATGCCGAGGACGAAGAGCAGCAGAATGCCCTTGGTCGGGGTCCAGCTGTGCTTAGCGAACATGTAGTAAAGCAGCAGCGTAAGCATAAGCGGGACGAGCTTCGGGACGATGGTGTTGAGGGTGTCGGCAACAGAGAAGTTGACCGGATCCTCGGTGACGGTAGCGTAGGTCACGGACTCCATGCCGTTGCCCAGATCGGCGACGCCGCACTTGACCTCGTTGCCGTCGGCATCGACGGCGGTGAGGGCGTTGCCGTCCTCATCGGTCATGGCGATGGTACCGGCCTCAGCGGTCTCGGTATCGATGCCCTCCATACCGGTGAAGTTCTCGGCCTCCTTCTCGGAGACGATCACGGTAGTAGGGGCAAGGCCACGGGTGGTGCCGTTGGGGATCTGGAGGTTGATCTGGGTGCCACCCATGGTGACGACCAGGCAACCGACGACGAAGACGCCCATGATGGAAGCGGCACGCGTGAAGGCCTGCATGTTGGCGGTCAGAGCGTCAATAGCGCTGGTGCCAAGCTTGTAGGACCAATTCATGAGCCAGAAGCGCAGAGCGAACTGGACGACGTTGAAGATCACCAGGAAGATGATCGGCGCAGCGGCGTTGCCGTTGATGGCCATGTTGGAGGTGATGCCGGCCGTGATAGGCACGAGCGTCAGCCAGAACAGGGCGTCACCGATACCACCGAGCGGGCCCATTGCGGCGACGCGGACGGCGCGGATCGTGGGGATGTCAACCTTGTTCTGCTCGAGCGAAAGCACGATACCCATAACAAAGGTGACGAGGAACGGGTGGGTGTTGAAGAACTCCAGGTTGTGGCTCATGGAAGCCGCGAGGTCGTTCTTGTTGGTGTGGATCTTCTCCAGACCGGGGATGATGGAGTAGAGCCAGCCAGCGGCCTGCATGCGCTCGTAGTTGAACGATGCCTGCAGGAAGCAGGAGCGCCAAGCCATCTTGTTGAGGGTCTTCTGGTCGAGCTGCGGAGCAGGAGTAAGATCCTCGTAGTGCTCCGGGATCACATACTCATTAGATGCCATCTTCGAAGTCACCTCCGTCAGAAACAGCTGCACCCTTCAGCTCGGTCTGCTGCTGGAAGTCCCAGAAAGCGATGCCGAAGCCGATGAGAGCGAGGATGAGCAGAGCAGGGGTTGCCAGAGAATCGTTGGCAACGGTGATGAGCGCGAGGCCAAAGCCCATGAGGAAGAAGCCCCACATATCGCGGTTCATCATAACCTTGAGCAGGACGGCGAAGCCGACGAAGCGCATCATGCCGCCTGCAGCGGAGAGACCGGTCTGCAGCCAAGTCGGGATGGCGGAAGCGATGGTCTGACCGATGGTAGCGCCAGCGATGAAGAACAGGGTGACGACGACAGCGAAGATCAGGCCGAGCAGAGCCATGGCGAAGTAGTTCAGACGCTCGATACCCTTGGTGTCGGCGTTGTGAGCCATGTTGTCCGCGGAGGACATGAGCGGCGACATAAGCGTGAAGACCAGGGTAACGCCGAGCTGACCAAGCAGAGCGAACGGAATGGCAAGGCCGACTGCCGCGTTGGGCTCGAGGCCCGTAGCGATAGCGAGAATGGCTGCCATGATGCCGCCGATGACGGCGTTAGGCGGCTGAGCACCTCCGATCGGCATGTTGCCGATCGTCATGAGCTGATAAGTACCACCCACGAGAAGACCGGTGTTGAGGTCGCCAAGGATAAGACCGATGACGGCGCCGGTGACGATGGGCTGATAGAGAGACTCGAGGAAGTTAAACTGGTCGATTGCCGCGACGAACGTGACGATGAAGACCAGAGCGACCTGGAAGATCGTGTATTCCATCTTGCTCCTCCTTTCAAAATGTATGTACGCACTTTGGATTTCACGTACAGAATGTCAGGGTTTCACTCCTGACAACGTGGATCACGAAGACTACGAGAAGAGCTTGCTCGTGTCCTCAACAGGCGTGCTCGGAACGCGCCTGATCTCCAACTCCACCCCCAATTCCTGCAGCTCTTTAAACGCAGCGACATCCTCGTCGTTAACTGCGACGGAGGTGGCGACTTGGCGCTTTCCTTCCGACATGTGCATGTTGCCGATGTTTACCTTCTTTATAGGCACACCGCCCTTGACGAGCGTAAGCACGTCTTCCGGTGTTTCGGCCACGATGAAGATCTTCTGGCGCGGGCTCGCCTTGCCAATGACGTCGATGGTCTTCTGCAGAGAGAAGAAACGCGTAGCGACGCCGGCGGGAGCGGCCATCTTCATGAGGTTCTGGCGCATGGTGTTGGTCGCCACGTCGTCGTTGGCGACGAGGATGAGGTTGGAGCCCAGGGTGGAGTTCCACTGGGTGGCAACCTGACCATGAACCAGTCGGTTATCGATGCGGGTAAGAAGAATGTTGGGTTCTGCCATGTTGATCAGCTTCCTTTCGTTATTTGCTGACGACAGTTACTTGATCTCCTGAATCGCGTAACGCGAAACATCTACGACGGCACCGGATCGGACTTTGATCTGGACCTTTTCGCCTTCGATGCCCTTGACGGTTCCGTAGATACCGCCGGCGAAAAGAACCTCCTGACCCGGCTTGAGCTCGGTGTGCAGCTCCTTGAAGTACTTCTGCTTCTTCTTCATGTTGATTTGCGACCAGATGGTGTAAATCAAGCCCATGACGACAAGCAGGCCTAAAAGAGCGACCGAGGAGCTCAGGACGCTGGCTCCGAAATCGGCCATTAGATGCCGTCCTCGTCACCGAAGATATCCTCTTCCTCGGCACCAGCGACGGAGGCAACCGTCTGGGCGGTGATGCCCGTCTGGCCAACGGTCACGGCCTGCTCGCCAAGCTCGGCGAGCGTAGCGTTGCCGCGGAGGAACAGAAGCTCAATAACCATGGGAAGGTTCGTGCCAGTCAGAATCTCGACGTTGTCGACATCCTGGGCAATCATCATTGCCTGGTTGAACGGGGTACCACCAAGCAGGTCGGTAAAGACGAGCACGCCATCGCACTCCTCGCGCATGGCGGTGATAGCGGCGCGGAGATCCTCACCGTAGGAAGCAGCCTGGTCGCCCTCGAAAGGAACGACGGTAAAAGCGGGCTGATCACCGGCGACCATAGCGATAGCGCTTGCGAGGCCGGGTGCGAACTGTCCATGACCGGTAAGAATAAAGCCAACCATTCAAATTTCCCTTCCGAAGGTGTGTACGATCTGAGTCCGATGTTTTCGGAAGCCAGCGGGCGGACGCCCTTAAAGCTTCTTGGAAAGCGTTCTTTGAAGACCAGTGGTCTCTCAACTGGTAGTAACCACGTGACGTGTTGTTGTCACTATATCATCACAGAAGAGGTCGCTTTCGCTGATTCACGCAATAAAACGTTTTTGCACCGCTCACGGCGATAAATCGACCGTTTACCGCTCGTTAACACTTCTACCTGCGGTTTTGAAACCGTTTCGAAATACTTTGACGAAAGATCGGAACCTTTTCTGTGTCTAAACAACGCAGGGTGGCCAAAAAAGGCATGTAGAAAAAATGCAGGTCATTGTGAAGATTTGTGAATTGGTCTTTTTGACTTAATACCAGTTAGAACCAGTTTAGAAATTATCGGTGAACGGTAGTTTTCGACCGCTCAGCGGTTATTTCCAATCGTTTGCAGCTCCTTTTCCATATGAATTAGGGAGACCCGATGAAGCACTTGCGTGGTTGCGGGAAATTTCGATACTCGTCCATCCCCCACGTGCCAAACTCTCACTCCCTAAATATGCCATAAGCTCTCGCTATTCGTCTTACAAACATAACTTACTCTAATCTGTAATTGTTTATCGTTTATCATTAAGTATGTTATAAGATTTAAATATCATCCTAGACATTGGTTGGAGGAGCTATGATCCGCTGGAACGTATCCAAATCGAATGAACCCATCAACCGCGAACAGGCAATAGCCGATCTGAGGAAGCTCGCTCACATCTGCAAATGGGCCACAATCTGCACCGCCGTAGCGCTCGCTCTGGGACTCCTCGCAGTCATTGCAATCGAGCTTCTACTCATATTGCCTAGCCTCTCCCAAGGGTTCTGCCTCCAATCCGTAGAGCTTAATGCCGGCGAAGGGCCATCTCTCGCTCTCGTCGGCGCCAATGAACAGACCCCTCTTATGCTTGTCGCGCACGACGGTCATACTGCCATAGGGAGCGCCATGATGACATGCCTTGCGCTTGCCATTGTGCTAAGCGCATACAGGTTTTTCTCCACCATTGAAAAGGCAGGCAGGCCCTTTGACCTCGAATGCATCCGCATACTACGTCAAGTAGGACATTTGTTCCTTATTGGCGGCGTTGCTGTGAAGCTTCTTGGTGCCATAGTCACGGGGCTGATACTCTCAGGATTTGGCGGCAACTTTACGGATGCGCTTGGCGGCCAGCATCTCGACCTCTCTATGCTCTTTGCAGGCCTGATTATTAGCCTGATTGCCAGCGTCTTCCAGTACGGGTGTATCCTGCAAATACAAGATGACGAGTTGCTCTAGGGGGAATCCATGATTATTCTGCGGCTCGACCGCATGCTTGCCGAACGCAAGATCTCATCCAAAGAGCTTGCGGAACGCGTGGGTATCTCCCAGGTCAATATGTCGCGTATCAAGACGGGCAAGGTTTCTGCCGTGCGCTTTTCAACTCTTGACGCGATATGCCGGGCACTCGACTGCCAACCGGGCGATGTGCTGGAATATATGCCTGACGATGAAGCCGATAACCTCTTTGGACTTAAAGATTAATAGGCATAATGTAGCCACCAGCGCCCAAACGCAAATAGCCCGCTAGAACGGATATCGTTCTAGCGGGCTTATTCAGATAGTTCGGCTACGCGATCGATAAGCTCAGGCAAACCTTACGCGAACAGGCCGTAGATGCTGATGTTGGCCTTGGCGTACAGGCCGTTAGCGTACTCGGTCCACTTGGAGCTGGCGCTCGAAGCCTGCGAGGAGTACTGCTGGTAGGCGGTGTAATAGGCGGTCATGGCCTGCTTGTAGGTGGCACTATCGGCGGTAAAGGCATCGTCGGCGAAGGCCTTAGCGTAGGTGCTGTTCTCGTCCTTCCAGGTTCCCTTCGAGCTATCCCACTCGTCACCGGCAAGGTTGATGATGTAGTCGGCGTAATCCTTGCTCGCGGTCTCCTCGTTGCCGTCAGCAGGCTCAGTCGGAGCAGTCGGCATGCTTGCGGAGCCATCGCCCACCTTCTCCTTGTAGAGCTTCTGCAGCGTTGCGGACTGACGGACGATCTGCTTGGCCTGATCCTTGGACACGCCGTACTGTTTTGCCATGGTCTTGTAGTCGGAGGTGCCGATGGAATCCTCGGCGTACTTCTTCATCTCCTTAGAAGAGACGGTAATGCCCTCGTCCTCGGCAGCATCGAGCAGAATCTTGTTGCGCACGTAGGACAGGATGACATCGGCAGAAGGAGCGGTGTAGTTGCCATCGCTATCCTTGACGGTATCGAGGCTGTACTGGCTCTCGATGGCCTCGCGCGCGGTGATGTCGCTCTTCTTGCCGTTATAACTATAGCTTGCCACGGTCGAATCGAGCTGGTCCTCGGTGAGGATCGCCGAGCCGACGCCCTTGCCGCCAAAGCCGCCGTTGCCGATAAAAAAGCCGACCACAGCAGCGATCACGACAGCGACCACAAAGGCGGCAATCATCGTCTTCTTGTGCTTGGATGCATGGTCGTCCGCGTCGGCGTCAGTTTCGTCCTCATCCTGCTCCTCGGGCATGAGGTTCTCGTCGGCGGCGTCCGCGGCGATCTTTGCCTCCAGGCGAGCGTCCTCCTCCTCGGCCGTCGTGCCGGCGGCAATATGTTCGGCAGACGTACCGGCGACCAGGTCGATCTTCTCGTCCTCATCACCGTCGGGGCCTTCGCCGCGCTCGATGATCTGGATGCCGTCGATCTCGTCCTTCTCGTCCTTCTTTTGAATCAGACCCATATCAGTTACTCCTTGTTAGGAAACATAGTCCTCAATAGAATACGCCCGACGGAGCGCCGGGCGTATTGATTCTTAGGTTATACGCAAACACTTAAGTACTATTTAGGCGTTTGCAGCGTGCATGTCTTAGGCCAGGTGCGCGATAACGGCATCGGCAAAGGTCTGCGTGCCCACAGCGCCCTCAACGGAGCCGGTCTGGGCACGACGCACGTCACCGGTAACCTGCTCGCCCTCGTCGAGCGTGGCAGATACGGCGGCACGGATACGATTGGCCGCATCGTTCTCGCCCAGGTGATCAAGCATCATCGCAGCAGAGAGGATCTCGGCCGTGGGGTTGGCGATATCCTGGCCAGCGATATCGGGCGCAGAGCCGTGCGTTGCCTCGAAGATGGCGCACTCGGCACCGATGTTGGAGCCGGGGGCCATGCCCAGACCGCCCACCAGGCCGGCGCACAGGTCACTCACGATGTCGCCGTACAGGTTGGGCAGCACCAGGACATCGAAGTCATTGGGGTTCTGGACCAGGCCCATGCAGGTGGCGTCGACGATCTTGTCGTTGAACTCGATATCGGGATAGTTAGCGGCCACCTCGCGCGCAACGCGCAGGAACAGGCCGTCAGTCGCCTTCATGATGTTGGCCTTGTGCACGGCCGTCACCTTTTTGCGGCCGCAGCGGCGGGCATACTCAAAGGCATACTCCACAATGCGGCGGCTCTTGGCGATGGAGATCGGCTTGATCGAGATCGCGGAATCGGCGGCGAAGGTCTTTTGGCCCGAACGCTCGACGAGCTGCGAGAGCTCCTCGACCTCGGCAGCGCCCTCATCGAACTCGATGCCGGCGTAGAGGTCCTCGGTGTTCTCGCGCACGATGACCAGGTCGACATCGCGGAAACGCGAGCCGTCACCCGGCTGCGACAGACAGGGGCGCACGCAGGCGTACAGGTCGAAATGCTTGCGCAGGGCCACGTTGACGCTGCGGAAACCCGTGCCAACCGGCGTGGTAATGGGGCCCTTGATGGCAACCTTGGTCTCGGCGACCGCATCGAGGACGTGCTGGGGCAGCGGCGTGCCAAACTCGTCCATGACGCCGGCACCGGCCTCCTGGACGTTCCAGTTGATCTGGACACCGGTGGCCTCGACCACGCGGCGCATGGCCTGCGTAATCTCGGGACCGATACCGTCACCGGGAATCAGGACTACATCGTGCGCCATAATCTGTTACTCCTCGTCTTCGGCGTCGTCAGATTTTTTAACGCTAGCACGCTTCTTCTTTTTGGAGAGATCCAGGCCAAAACGTTTAACAAGCATTTCGCAAATCTCGCTCGAACGGGCCTTGAGATAGCTGCCCTTACCGTTCTCGGCATCGAACTTAAGGCGCAGCGCAAGCTTCTCGGCAACCTCGGCGTCAATCTCGCCCTGGCAAAACTCGTACAGGCAACCGAGCATGTCGCGATACTCAAGGTCGCCGTGGTAGCACTGGATGGCCTCGTCCAGGATGGGCCAAGCCTCGCGCGAACGCTCGACGCCCGTGGCACCCCACACGCACAGCAGGCGGAAGGCGGCATAGCGTAGCGTGGAGGAGATCTCGTCGAACAGTGCAGTCTCGGCGCCCTCAAAGGCATCGCCCAGCTGCTCGGGGCAGGTGGTAGCGAGCGCCGTCAGGGCATCAAGGGCCTCCCAGCGGGTCTGCGCCTCGGGGCGGTTGAGTGCCTCGATCAACGCGGGCACGCAGGGCTCGACGCGCTGCGGATCGCGCTCGGCAAGCAGGTGCAGCACGCGGGCGGCAAACTGGCGGATGCGGCGCGTGGGGCAGCCGAGCTCCTGGACCAGGCGATCGACGGCGTTCTCGTTCTCCTCTGCCAGCTGGAGCTGTGCCAGCTCCTCGTCGGTGAGCTGTTCGTCTTTATTTTCTGCCATAGTTACCTCTTCTTACTATTTCTTAGCGTGCTTGCCAGCACCCTTGCTGTCATCGGTGACCGAGATGAGCTGTCGGTCGGCCGCGCCATTGCGACGTGCGCGGCGGCGTTCCTCGGCATCGCCCGCGTCGGCGGCGGCGCGGTGAGCCTTGTTGACGTTAAAGACCTCGTCGTGCTTGCGCCACGGGCCGACGGACTCGCCAAAGCTCATCTTAAGGCCGGCGATAAAGCCGCCGAGCCAACCGATCGGCGCAAACTGCACCAGCGGGAACAGCGAAAACACCCAGGTCAGTAGGACGACTGCCGCCGCTCCCGCAAAGTTGGCAATCCAGTAGTCGCGCTTGGTGATGACGCGCTTTTCGCACGCCCACTGGCCGCACAGAAAGCCGATGTAGATCGCAAAGAGAAAGAGCGCCAGCGCAAGCACCACGAACGTCCAGCTCATGGGCGCTACTCCCCGTGATGGTGGCCACAGCAGCACTCGTGGCCGTCGTCATGACCGTGGCCGCCGCAGCACTCGTGGTCCTCGCCGTGATGGTGGCCGCAACCGCACTCATGCTCGTCGCCGTGCTCGCCGCAACCGCAGCCGTCCTCGTGGGCACCGTGCTCCTCGGGGCGATACTGCGACCAGTCCAGACCGGCGGCGATGGCGTCGGCCTCCTCCTTGTAGAGGACCGTGATGGCCTGGGTGCCCAGCTTGGCGCCACCGATAGCGTCGAGCATGTCGTAGAGCGTAAAGGCCACGTCGGCGCCGGGCAGCGCGAGCTCGCGGTCGTCGGCGTAAGCAAGGGCCAGGCGCAGGTCCTTAATGAAGTGCTCGACCATAAAACCGGGCTTGTAGTCGCCGTCGAGCGCCTTGGGAGCCAGGCTCTCCATGGCGCCGGACTTGCCGGTACCGCCCAAGATCATCTGGCGGGTCTTCTCCAGGTCAAGGCCGCTCAGCTCGGCAAATGCCATGGCGTCTGCCATGCCGACCATGCAGGCGCCCAGCGACACCTGGTTGGCGAGCTTGGCAGCCTGGCCCTTGCCAGCGCCGTCGAAGCAGCAGATGTTGGCCGCAAAGGTGGCAAGGATGTCGCGGACTGGGGCGATATCGTTCTCGGTGGCGCCCACGATAGCCGTGAGCGTGCCGGCGATAGCACCAGACTCGCCGCCGGTGACGGGGCAGTCAAACGCCATGCGGCCGGAAACCTGGGCGGCCTCGGCAATGTCGCGCGCCAGCTCGGGCGAGCTTGTGGTGAGGTCGATCAGGACCGCGCCGGGCTTAGTGCACGCGAGCAGGCCGTCGCCCGCCAGGTAGAGCTCCTCGACCTCGGAGGGATAACCCACCATGGTAAAGACGACGTCGGCGTTCGCCACGGCATCTGCCGGCGTATCGGCCCAAACGGCACCGCGCTCGATAAGCGCGGCGGCCTTGGACTTAGTGCGGTTGTTGACCGTGACGGGATAGCCGGCATCCAGGATGTGGCCGGCAATGGGGGCACCCATGATTCCGGTGCCGATGAATGCGACGGAGAGCTTGTTTGCCATGAAACCTTTCCTTTTGGGTTGGGTGTTATTACCAGGTTGAATACTCGGTGCCAGCGTTGGGCTGTGAGTCGAGGGCGATTACGGACGCAGCGCTTGCCTACTGGCCGCGCACGCGGCGGACGATGCGGTCGGAAAGCGACGCCTTGTCGGCGCGGTTCTTACCCCAAAACGCGCAGGCCACCATGCCGGGGCCCACGTGCGAGCCGATGGTAGGACCGACGGAGCTGCGAATGATCGTGACGTCGGCGCAACCCTCCTCCTTGCGGATGGCGGCTTCGAGCCAGTCGCCGTCCTTCTCGGCATCGGCCGTCATAATGGCGATGGGCATGGTGCGATCGGGCACATAGTTCTCGCGGAACGACTTGAGGATGGACTTGAGCGCCTTCTTGCGACCGCGGTTGACGCCGATCAGCGACAGCGAGCCGGCCAGGTCGTAGGACAGCTCGGGTTTGACGTCGAGCTTTGCCGTGAGCTGTGCCGCCGCGGGCGGAATGCGGCCGCCGGCAGCCAGCGCGTCAAAGCTCTCGAGCGTAAAGTAACCGTGGACATAGGTCTTGGCCTCGTTTGCCCAGTCGACCAGCTGCTTGGCGGTCAGTCCCGCCGAACGCTGGCGCACGGCCTCAAGCGCCAAGAGCTCGCCGGTCGCACAGGGCAGAGCGTTGTCGACCACGTACAGCTCAAAGTTGGGATACTCGGCGCGCACGGCGTCCGCCGCCTGGCACGCGGAGTTGTAGCTCGACGACAGCGCCGAGGTAAAGCACAGGTAGACCGTAGGCGTACCCTCTTTGGCGCACTCGGTAAAGAACTCGATATAGCGACCGAGCGACACAGCCGAGGTGGACACGCGGGCACCGGCGCGCATACGGTCGTAGAACTCCTTGGGTGTGATGCTCGACCAGATGTCGTCCGTGCGCTCTTCGCCATCGATAATGAAGGGGAAACCCAGGATATCGACATCGAGGTTCGCGGCGACCTCGGGGCTAAAGTCGCAGCAGGTATCGACGACGATGCGGCAACGGTCCGAATGACCGGCGGATGCGGCCTTGTCCATCAAAGCGACTCCTTACGTAAAAAGGCGGCCACCCGCATGGGATGGCCGCCAGCCGTTAACTCATGCAAGTTAACGTATTTTACTCGTCAAGTGTTTCGATGCGGGGCTTGATGATGCCATATCCACCATTCTTACGGTGATACACCACATTGATGAGACCGGTCGTCGCGTTCTCGAACACGTAGAAGTCGTGGCCCAGCAGATCGGTCTGCACCAGCGCCTGCTCCTCAGTCATCGGGGTGACGTCGATAACCTTCTCGCGGACGAGCAGGTCGTCCTCCTCCTCGGGCAGCAGCAGGTCGGCCAGATCCTCGACGCGCTCGACCGGCGCGACATCCGCGGCGCTGGCACCGCCCTGGCGGTTGTCCACGACCTTGGTCTTGAACTTACGCAGCTGGCGGGTGACCTTATCGGCGGAGAGGTCGATGGCGGCGTACATATCTGCACCGTGCTCGGCAACGCGAATCACCGAACCGCGGGCACGAACCGTAACCTCGACGATTGCCGGGTTGGGGTTCGAGGGGTTCTTCTCATAGCGAAGTACAACGTCGACCGTCATGGGCTCGATATCGAAAACCTTGAGCGCCTCGCCGATCTTCTCATCCACATGCGCACGCAGAGCATCGGTTACCGTCGTCTTGCGTCCAGAAACCTTGATATCCATACGTGGCTCCAATCTGCCTCGGGGACTTACTGTACTGGCTATGTACCCATTGCCGTGCATTTAATCACGCGGATTCCCAAAGACCCGAATAACGATTGCTTGATACCGCATACCGAAGTCTCGCACTTTTCTGTGGCAAAGTGCGCTATAGGAGGGAGCCGGCGACTTTGTATTTGGTCCCGAAAATTGGCTTTGACCTGCTGGTTTTATAGAGATGAAAAAGCCGGGCTCCCCTATTGGGGAAGCCCGGCAGTGCGTGTTGAAACCGTGAAGAGGCATCTCTCCTAGCGCATAGGAGACGCCACCCCTAGCAATAACTAGCTATTAAGCTTGTTAATGTCGTCGTCGGTGATGGTGTCTTCCTGGCTGGACGATTTGTCTTCGGAGGGTGCGGTCTCATTGTTGGAATCGGAGGATTCGCTGCCGGAGGATGTGGTCTCGCTGGACTCAGAGTCGCCCGGCTGCACGTTAGCGCCCGAAACCGTCTTAGTGGTGAGGTCGTAGGGCATCGTGCCGTACCAGACGCAGTGGACCGCCTCGAGCGTGCCGTCGGCCGTAATACCGTCGAGGGCATCGCTCACGGCACGACACAGTTCGTCATTGGACGAAAGGCCTGCAACACCAAGCGTCGAGGGCGCCTCGAGCGCACCGACATAGGAGATCTCGCTCATCAGGCGCGCAAGGTAACCGCCAGCCGTGGAGTCGCAGATCACATAGTCGACCTCGCCGGACTCGAGCGCCTCAAAGCACTCGTTGATGTTGGAGTAAGTCTTTTGGTTGGCGGTGATGCTCTGCTTAGCAAGCGCCTCCTGCGAGGCCGAGGACATCTGGATACCCAGAGTAGACGTGTTAAGGGTATCGGTGGAAACGCTCAGCGACCCACCATCGCTGGTTTTACCGAACACGGAAGCGGCATCGTACAGGCAGGTGCCGAGCGAGCTAACGTCCCCATCCGTGGAGTTGATCTCGCCGATAAAGATATCAGCCTTTTTGTCACCGAGCGCGGAACCTGCCGAGGACGCATCGACAAAGGCGACCTTAAGGCCCATGCGGCTTGCGAGGGCGCGGGCAGCGTCGACTGCATACCCCGTGAGCTCGCCGTCAGCGCCCTGCATGGCCTGCGGCGCATCGGAGGTATCGAGGGCAACCGTCAGGGTACCGGGGGTGACCAGGGCATCATCCGACACCGCGGGCGTGACGGTCTCGTACTCGATCTGGTCGATCGTGGGAGTCGTGAACGTAGACAGCGGGTTGAACGCGCATCCGCTCAGGCCCAAAACGGCGATGACCGCTGCGGTCCCAGCACCTAACCGAGCCGCGTGCATCAAGCTGCCCCTCACCATGTCCACTACCCTGCCTTCTGTGTCGTATACGATCCGTGCGTTGCGCGGAATATCAGATTGTTCCCACCAGCTGACCTGGTATTTGACCCCACACTTGCGCACCGGGGTGTTTGCTCGGGAGGCCGCAGCCACCTTCACGACTGGCCCGCTCGCCCGCGAGGCGGTATTGCCCCAAAGAAAGTAGAACGGACGGTGCGGCTTACATCTAGGACGCGCCATGATCGCGCCGCGCGCACGCGGTTGCTTACGTGGATCCCTTTGACCGCGTCTGTCTTGGACTAGGACGGGCATTTCGTCCGTCCGCAACCACAGCCTGGTAGGAACGTAGCGCATTATAGCTAAGTTCAAGCTATAGTTTAAGGTTAGGGGCGTCATTCGCATCGCGAGTACAGATTTCGCAGGTCGGAGTGGGCTATTCGTGCCCCTGTGAAGCCCGGAGCTCCCCCTATGGGGAGCTCCGGGGCACCCTTCCTAGGGTGCTGTGGCCAAAAAATGGCAAATATGAGTACTGTCACCAATTTAGTAACAGGCATTTTTGGCCTCTCGGACAGATTATGCGCTCAGTGTCGCCAACCTGATGCTTAGTTATTCTACATTTGTTTATTATCTTCTTACTTTATGACGCCTCCGAGTCCTATATTCCTTGATTTTGCTGTTACTGATTTAGTGACAGTACTCATATTTGCCATATTTTGGCCAGGGCATATGATTAACCCCCTATTTTCGACGTGAATTAGACCGGCTTAAGCCCAAAACACGCCCGCAGCGCGTTAAGCAACGCCTCTTGCTTCTTCCTGCGGGCATCGACACGATTCCGGTACCGCTTTCGCATGCGCTGGTGGATGCGCCATGCGAGCACTTCCATCGCTTCCATGTCACAGAGCATTTCGTTGTTGACCGTCGCGACCTCGATTCCCATAGTAATCAAGCCCGTGTTGCGTTTTTCATCATGGATACGTCCCCTCCGGGAGGAATGGCCCAGCTCACCGTTGTATTCCAGGTCAAACCGGGCTGTCTCTTGATACGCATCGCAAACTGCATGAGGCATCCCCGAGATTGCCTGCGCACGGTCATCGAACTCGATCTTGTAGTCGGACTTAAAGGGACCGCAGGCAAACCCGCCATAGGAAAACGGAAGCGAAAACAGAGCGAGCATGATGCACTCCATGGGCGAGAGCAGGTTTTCTGACAGGTAGGGAAACAGACGCAGCAGTTGTTTGGCCACATTCCCCTTGCATGTCGCAAGGTAATCTGCCAGGCGATCGGGCGTCAGCACCGGTTCGACTTCAAAGTAGCCCACGTCTGCTGGCTGGTCCTTGTCCTTTGCAAGCCTATTCGCAACAGGCGAGGTGTAGGGAGGCAGATACTTCCCGCGATCGCTCAGTGAAATCTTGGAACACAGTTCCTGGGCCAGGGCAAATGCCTGGATACAGCCGACCTCGCGGGCAACGGCAACACAAAGGGCCTCGGGAGATAGACTGTACACCCCCGGTTCCACCTCTAGAATCGAGCCGGCAGGCAACCCGGAACACACGGACCAGCCCACGCCAGGCATGCGGCGGCGCTGCGCCGCAGATCCCACCAGCAAGCACAGATCTTCTTGCACCTCGCCGCTTTTGGCTCCAATTCGCACCAAGTCAGGAAGATAGATATCCTCGGTCGAGGGCGACGACGTGCGCAGCACACGGCGCTCTTCATCGGGATTAAGGTCCTTCCAGCTGATATAGCCCATCTGCCGGCGCTCGGCGCGCATCATGCGAAGCGCCGAGGCACCTGTTAGGATTACGGAAGCCGCTAGCTGTTCGCCTGTCGGCTCGTTGCGCCGCTCAATCTTCACTGCCACAAAACCACCCCTACCAAACACGTGCGATAGCAAGGCCATCGACTGCCGCAGCGCCGGCACGCTTGAGCTCCGCCGAGGCTGCTGCCATGGTCGCGCCCGTGGTGATAACGTCATCGATAAGCAGTAGGCGGCGGCCGCGCACGTCCTCAACCGTCTCGTACATGCCTTGGGCACGCTCGCGACGCTCCTCACGACCGAGTTCGCGCTGGTCGCCATGCCCGTACTTGACGAGAGCATCGAGCAGGGGAACACCCGACAGCTCGCAAAATGGGCGCGCAATAGCCTCCATATGATCAAAACCACGCCGCCGAAACGCTGCCGCCGTCGCAGGCACAAACACCACCGCATCCGCACCGGACAGCACACCTCCTAAGCGTTCGGGCGCTACGACCTGGGCATGCAGGGCGGTGTCGTAAAGCAGCTCCGCCAGATACGGAGCCAGACGTCGCTCGCCCGCATCCTTGTACGCTTTAATGATGCGCGGCAGCGGATGCGCGTAGACGGCGCACGCCAGGCAGCGGTCGAGCGCCTCCGACATTGCCGAGGACGTGCCCTCGACCGAACATTCAGTGCACAGCAAATCCCCAAACGGGGCGCCGCATCGGGTGCAGCTATGACGTGGGTCGATGAGCGTGAGCGCAGCCAGGCAGTCTTGGCAAATAAGCGCACCGGCGCGCTCGCAGCCGGCACATCGTGTTGGCGACAATGCCTCGAGCGCCTCGCGTGCCACCCGCTCGGCAAACGGTAGCAATTCGTCCGCAAACGGTAGGGCGCCGGCACCCTCCAGACGGCTCAATATGTTCAGATGGCTCTTCAAGACACAACCCTCCCTACGTTCGGTCGCAGGGAGGGTTGTTGATTCAGCGCTATGATACCCCGATGCGCTCGGGGCAAGGCGAGCTAAATCCGCTCGCGGGCGTTATTCGCCGGCGGGCGGTTGTGGTGCAGACGAAGACGGGGTCGAGCCCTCGCCACCATCCTGGCGCGGCTTGCGGGAACGGCGACGGCGACGGCGCTTTTGACCCTGGTCGGCCGAGCCCTCGCCACCGCGATCCTCGCGCGGCTCGCGCTCGTCGCGAGCGGCGCCACGCGAAGCCTTGGCAGCAGCCCCCCCGCCATCTCCGGGACGACGGCGCGTGACCTTGACCTCGCCATCCGAGACCTGATCGGCCACGGAGGGCACTGAAGGCTTCTGCTGCGCGCCCGAGGAATGGCGACGGCGCGAACGCGGCGCGCGCTCCTCCTCGCCACGTGACTTGCCGCCCTTGTCGGCAGGCGCGTCGGAGGCCGAGGCGCCCTTGGAAGCGGCACCAGCCTCGCGAGCAGCTGCGGCGCGGAAGGCGTCCTCGCGCTCCTCGCTCGACAGATGACGGCGGCGACGTCGTGTGGGGTTCATGCCACCGCCGCGATTCTGCTGCTGGGGCTGTTGAACCTCGCGCTCGCGAGCGCCGTTCTTGCCGGCGGCTGCGGCCTCGCCGGAATCGCCCGAGCCCGCGCGCTTGCGACGACGACGGCCACCGGCGGCCTCCTCGGCCTCAGGCGTTGCGGCATTGCCACGGCCCTTTCCGCGGCCACGACCCTCGCCCTGCCCCTGACCGGCACGGGCATCGGATTCAGCATCGCGACGACGGCGCTTGGGCATCGACGTACCGGCCAGACGGTCGGCACTCGACAGGCCATCGCCCACGTCGACGCCGTTCTCGCGGTCGAGCTCCATAAGCGCCAGACGCATCTCGGGCGACTCGATGCGCTCGAGCACGTCGCGCGTCACGCAGTCGGGGCGGCAGTTGCAGCCCTGCTCGGCGGCCTTCTTTTTGCAGCCCTCCGAGCAGGTCATATCGGCCAGGTTGACCTTAAAGACCTTGCCGTTCTCCAGGCGCAGCACCAGCTGCTCACGCGGCGTGTCATATTCCTGAATACGCGCCTTGCCGAGCGGCGTATCGATGAGCGTCTTCTTTTTGGGCGCACGGCTCTTAAAGTCCTTGTACGCTTCGAACTCATAGCGCAGGCAGCACATCAGGCGGCCGCAAACGCCGCTGATCTTGGAGGAATTGAGCGGCAGGTCCTGCTCTTTTGCCATGCGGATCGAGACGGGCTCAAACTGTCCGCCAAAGCGCGTGCAACAGAGCTCCTGGCCGCACTGGGCATAGCCGCCCACCAGGCGAGTCTCGTCGCGCACGCCGATCTGGCGCATGTCGACGCGAATGTGCAGCGTCGAGGACAGATCCTTGACGAGCTGGCGAAAATCGACGCGCTCCTCGGCCGCAAAGTAGAACACGGCCTTCTCGCCGCCAAACAGGTACTCGACGCCCACCGGCTTCATCTCGAGGTCGAGTTCTTTGACCAGACGGCGGAAATCGACCATGGCCTCGTCGCCCTGGATGGCAAGATCGTCGGCAAGCTGCAGGTCGATGTCGCTCGCCACGCGCAGCACGGGCTTGAGCGGCTGACCGATCTCGTCTTGCGGCACCTCGAAGGGATCGGCCGTAACCAAGCCGATCTCGGTTCCGCGCTCGGTGGAGCAAATGGCATAATCGGCCTCGAGGATATCCAGGTCCTGCGGGTCAAACCACAGGTCGCGCGAGGCGTAGGTAAACTTAACGGGTACGACTAACGGCATTTCAGTGCCTTCCTGATATCGAACAGCATGACCTCGATGGCCAGCTGGGGAGTAACGTTTCTGGCGATGTTGTGCTCGGCGGTTGCGACCGCCTCGAGCGCCTGGGTGGCACCCGCAACATTCGTCGCGGCGGTAAGCCGACCGATCGTGTCGCGCACGTCTTCGTTCACCACGTCGGCCGCCTCGTCCTGAAGCGTCAGCAGCACGTCGCGCATGAGCGTCCGCGCGCTCGCCAGCGCTTCCATGATACCCGAACGCTCGCGCGCGTTGAGTTCGCGCTTGTTGCGGTCCTCAAGCTGCTTCAATGCTCCACGCGACAGGTAGTCGGCATTTTGCTCGAGTACCTTTTCCTGCGTGGACTTGACCTCGGCGAGCGGCGCCTTGACGGCGACGATGAGCGACTTGGCGCGACTGAGCACGTCGGCCTCGTCGGCGGCAATGAGTGAGTCGATGGCACGGACCATCTGACGGCGGGCGTCCTGGCGCTCGGCGCTCTTAAGAAACTCGATGCCGCGTGTGGGGCTTCCCGCCACGGCGACCGCCATGCGGCAACGCGCGGGGTCCTGGCCGGTGGCGCGGCTCACGGCCTGCGCGGCGACGGCGGGCGACACCAGCCGAAACGGCACGCACTGGCAGCGGCTCACGATGGTGGGCAGCATCACGTCTGCCGAGGTGCCCAGCAAGATGAACATAACGCCCTCGGGCGGCTCCTCGAGTGTCTTGAGCAGTGCGTTGGCGGTGTTGGCGCGCAGTTGCTCGGCACGGTCGATGATGTAGACCTTGGCCTTGGCGCGAATGGGTGCCAGCGGCACGTCATCGAGCAGCTCGCGGGTCTGGGCAATAAGATAGCCCGTGGCGCTCTCGGGCGTGTAATAGTGCACGTCGGGATGCGTATGCCGAGAGACGCGCACGCAACTGTCGCATGCGCCGCAGCCGTCCTGCTCGCACAGGAAGGCTTGGGCGAGCGCCCACGCGGCATCGAGCTTGCCCGCGCCGGGCGCGCCCAAAAACAGGTAGGCGTGCGATGCACGGCCGCTGGCGACGGCATTGGTCAAAAAGTCGCGCACGCGCTCTTGGGTGTCGAGCTTGGCCAGCAGGCTTGCCTGAGCGGGGGCCATGTTACTCGGCCTCCTTGGCAAGCGCGGCGGCGACAGCATCCTGGGGGATATCGAGACCGTACGCGCGAACCTGCTCGACCGTCTTCTCGAAAACTACCTCGACGGTCGTAGTGGCGTCGATGAGCTTTACGCGGTTTGGCTCCTCGGCAGCAATGGCGCAAAACCCCTCGTAGACACGCTCCTGGAATGCCATGCCCTTAGCCTCCATGCGATCTGCCGCGCCACGGGCTGCCATGCGTAGCGCCGCCTGCTCGGGCGTGATGTGGTAGACGAGTGTGAGCGCCGGGTGCGTTCCCGCGACGGCCAGGTTGTTGGCGTCGCGCACCATCTGGCGATCGAGGCCGTCGGCAAACGCCTGGTAGCAGGTCGTGGAATCGTAGAAGCGATCGCACAGGACCACCTTGCCGGCAGCGAGGGCGGGCGCGATGACCTCGTGCACCAGCTGGGCACGCGCGGCCTCGTAGAGCAACAGCTCGCAGGTATCGCCCATCGCCATATTGGCGGGGTCGAGCAGCAGGGCGCGGATCTTTTCGCTGATGGCGGTGCCGCCCGGTTCGCGCAGGCTCACAACCTGGTGGCCAGCGAGCTCGAGCGCGCGAGCAAGCAGGCGCGCCTGCGTGGACTTGCCGGCACCGTCGACGCCCTCGAGCGTGATAAAGCTATGTTGAGCGGGCTCAAAAGCCATGGACGCAGCCCCTTCCTACAAGGCGCGTAAATGCGGATATATCAACCAAGCCATGATACCCCAGGGACAGGCGCGCCCCAACGATTAGCCGACAGTTAGGGACGTTCCTAAACTGCCGGCAGATAAGGAACGTCCCTAACTGCCGGCTTCTTGGGGCAGTGGGTATAATCGTCGTATTGCATTGAAATGTGGCGAAAGGAGTGGCAATGTCTCGGTATTGCGCCTCGTGCGGCAAGCTTCTTGAAGATAATGCCAAGTTCTGCACCTCGTGCGGTGCACCCGTTGAGCAAACAGCCGCGAGCGATAGCCAGCCCGCTTTTGAGCAGACCGGCTCCCTTGATACGCCGCAAGCCAAGGCGGACGACCCCCTCGCCTATAGCCCCGACCCCGCCGCAAGGACCGAGGCCGTCGAGACCACGCAGCGCATACCCGTCGCGAGCGGCTCGCCCCAACAGCAGCCGGCTCCCGCATACGCGCCCGCTTCGCCACAGACCCCCGCTCCCAAAAAGAGCGGCACCGGGCCGCTTATCGCCGTTATCGTTGTGCTGGTGGCGATCATCATCGCCCTGGTCATCTTCTTTGCGATCAGACCGTTCGACAACGCCGCCACGCAGACGACTGCCGAGGTAGCTAAGCTGCACCATGACGTCGACGACGATGACCTAAAGCCTCTCGGCAATCCCAACAGCCTGTACGACGATGATGACGATGACGACGAGGATGGCGGCGAAGCAACGCTCTCCGAGCAGAACCTCTACCGTCGCCTGAGCGAATACTACGACCTGCTCGAAGATCTCGACAGCCAGGTCCGTGGCTGCGCGCAGAACTTCAACGGCAACTATCTGGAAGAGGATCGAACCACCCGTCAAAATCTCGCCGACGTCGCCGAGCGCACGGAGGACACCATCGAGCAGTATTACGACATCGTCGAGGACCTGGACGTCCCGACGAGCTCCAAGAACTACAGCTCCTGGAAGGATATCATCGCCCTGTACGACGACCTGGATCACCGCATTGACGCAATCTGTGATGCCTGGGAGATCAGCCTGAAATACGCCAAGCCTGCGGACCACAAGAATGAGATCGTGGCGCCGCTGGCGCGCGACAACGTGGCGGGCACCAATGACAATAAGTACCGCCTAGACTTTGAGGAGCGCTATCCCGGCGCCAAGCCTGTCGAGGTGAACTAGCGCTTTGTCGTTCCCGAGCCGGCAGTTAGGGACGTTCCTAAACTGCCGGCAAAAAAGGAACGTCCCTAACTGCCGGTCAAAAAAAACGAGCGAGGATCGCGGGGTCCTCGCTCGTTTTTTTTGGGCAATGTTTCGACTGCGCCGTTACTTGTCGGCGGTTGTTTTCTTGGCAGTCGACTTCTTCGCGGTCGTCTTCTTGGCGGCAGTGGCTTTCTTAGCCGTCGTCTTCTTGGCCGCCGTCGTCTTCTTTGCCGTGCTCGCCTTGATTGTGGTCTTGCGGCCGCGGGCGGGCTTCTTCTCCTTGGTCGGGCAGTCCATGTTGACGCAGATACGCCACGGACCGCGCGCCGTGTTGACCACAACGATGGGGGCGCCGCACTCGGGGCAGGTCTCGCCCGTCGCCTCGAGCTTGCCGCGCGCCGGCAGCGGATAGCTCACGCCGCAGTCATCGTAGTTGGTGCAGCGGATAAAGCGCTTGCCGCTCTTCTCGCTCTTGTGCGCGATCAGGTCGCCATGGCGTCCGGCCTCGGCACACACCTTGCACTCGCCCACTTTAAGGTCGGGCTCGTAGTTGGTGGGGCACGTCGGGTTCACGCAGATCTCGAAAGCCTTCTGGCGGAACGGCTGACACTTGATGCGCGGCGCACCGCATTCGGGGCACACGGCGGCCTCGCCCTCGAGCGGGCTCACCTTGACGCCGCTCGGGACCGGATAGGTCACGTCGCAGTCGGGCCAGCCCATGCAGCCAATGAAGCTGCCACGGGTCTTGGCGCTCGTCTTCATAACCAGGTCCTTGCCGCACTTGGGGCAGGCGCCCACGCGCGCATCAGCCGTGACGGCGTCGCTGATGGCGTCGCCGAGCTCCTGCGTATGCTTGAGCAGCTCGTCGAGCACGCCGGCCAGCAGCGCACGCGAGTGCGTCACGACATGCTCTTCGGTGTCCTCGCCGCGCTCGACGCGAGTCATGTCGCCGTCGAGCTCGCTGGTCATATCGGGGCTCGTTATGCGCGGGGCAAACTGCGTCAGCGCGTCGATGATGGCGATGCCCAGCTGGCTCGGCTCAACGGGATCGTTTTTGAGATAGCGCACGGCATACAGGCGCTCGATGATGCTCGCGCGCGTGGACTTGGTGCCCAGGCCGCGCTTTTCCATCTCCTGCACGAGCTTGCCCTGGCTGTAGCGCGCGGGCGGCTCGGTCTGCTTGGCCTCAAGCTTAATGTCGAACACGTCGACCGTGTCGCCCTGCTCCAGCGGCGGCATCTGCTCGTCGCGCTTAAGGCCGTACGGGTAGGCCTCGCGGAAGCCCGGGGTCACGAGCACGTCGCCCGAGGCCACGAACGGCTCACCGTTCACATCGAGCTCGAGCTTGGTGTTCTCGATAGTCGCGGGACCCATGAGCGTCGCCAGGAAGCGACGGGCGATGAGGTCGTAGAGCTTGCGCTGGCCGCCATCGAGCGTGGACGGATCGCCCTCGCCCGTGGGGTAGATAGGCGGGTGGTCGGTGGTCTCGACCTTGCCGCGCGTGGGCTTCATGGGGCCAGCGAGCACCTTTTTGCACACGGGCGCCAGCGCCGGGTTGATCTTTGCCAGGTCGCTCACCACGGCGCCCAGATCGAGCGTCGCGGGATACACGGTGTTGTCGACACGCGGGTAGCTGATGAGACCGGCCATGTAGAGGGACTCGGCGATGCGCATGGTACGCGCAGGTGAGATGCCCTCGGCCGCGGCGGCAGCCTGCAGCGAGGTCGTCGCAAACGGCGTGGGCGGCTGCTGCTTACGCGAGCGCTTGGTCACCGCGGCGACGGTTGCCGTCGTAGCGCCGTCAACGTGACCATACGCCGTCTCGGCAGCATCCTTGTCGGTAAAGCGCGCTGTCTTGTGCGCGATCTTAAAGCGGTCGTCCTCGGCGGCACCCTGCGCGGCACCCATACCGCGAATCTGCCAATAGTCCTCGGGCACAAACGCCATACGCTCGCGCTCGCGCTCGACCACCAGGGCAAGCGTCGGCGTCTGCACACGACCGGCGGAACGCACGTTGCCAAAGCCGCCAAACTTGGCGAGCGTCAGGTAGCGCGTGAGCACCGCACCCCAAATGAGGTCGATGTGCTGACGGCTCTCGCCGGCGTCGGCCAGGTTCTGGTCGAGCGAGACGAGATTATCGAAGGCGTGCGTGATCTCGGCCTTGGTAAACGAAGAATACTGGGCACGGGCGACCGGCAAGTCCGGCGCAACCTCGCGCACCTTGTTGAGGGCGTCCGAGCCGATCAGCTCGCCCTCGCGATCGAAGTCCGTAGCGATGATGACGCTGTCGGACTTTTTAGCAAGGTTCTTGAGCGAACGAATGAGTTCCTTTTCGGCCGGCAGCTTAATGACGGGCGCCCAGGTGAGGTAAGGCAGGCTCTCGAGCTTCCAGCCCTTGATGGAAATGCCATCGGCAAGGAACGGCTTGCGCTTGGTGTCGTACGGCGGACGGGCCAGGCCATCGGGCATATCGGCCGGCAGAATCCCGCCGTCCTCGGTAACCGAATACCAGCCCAGCTTTTTATCGAACAGCACGCTGTCGCAAAAATCGGGCGCGAGGATGTGACCGGCAAGACCGATCGTCACGCACTCCTCGCCTTTCCACTCAAAACGGTAGATGGCGGTGTTGTACACCTTGTCCTTTTTGGGCTTGCCCGTGGACAGCCGCTCGGCGATCTGACGCGCGGCGTCGTTTTTCTCGGCGATGATGAGCTTCAAAAGAGGCTCCTATCTCATGTCTCTGCGGCTGCGCCCGCGCTTATGGCGGCCGACTTACGCCCTTGCTTGCTCAATCTGCCCGATGAGCCAATCGCACCAGGCATCCATGCCCTCGCCCTTGCGCGCGCTCACGGCAAACCGCGGCGCTTGCGGATTGAGGTCATCGAGGGTCTTAGTATACCTATCCATGTCAAAATCGAAAGCCGGGGCCACGTCGACCTTGTTGAGCAGCTGCGCGCCGGCGTGTTGGAAGATGCCCGGGTACTTGATGGGCTTGTCGTCGCCCTCGGGCACCGAGAGGATCATGATGGACAGGTTCTCGCCCAGGTCAAAGTCGACTGGGCAGACCAGGTTACCCACGTTTTCGATAAAGATGACGTCGATGTTTTCCAGACCGACGGCCTGGTCGAAGGCATCGACGGCCTCCATGATCATGTTGCCCTCGAGGTGGCACAGGCCGCCCGTGTTGATCTGAATGGCGGGCATGCCGGCTTCCTTCATGGTGATGGCGTCGACGTCCGAGGCGATATCGCCCTCGATGACAGCACAGCGCAGGCCGGCTTTGTCACGCAGGCGCTCGTTGGTGCCCAGAATCGTGGTGGTCTTGCCCGAGCCGGGGCTCGACAGCACATTGATCACGTAGGTGTTTGTCTCATTAAATCGCTGACGCAGCTGATCTGCCAGGCGCTCGTTGCGCGACAGAATCGGCGATGCAATATCAATCGTTTTCTCGGCCATACTTAGCGCTCCTTACTTTGGCCCCTTTATACCCCATCACCAGATGGCTAGCGGGCTAATCGTCGGGGGTTTCGATTTCGATACTTGCGATATCGAGCTCGCGGCCGTGCAGTAGGCGCACGTTGGCACCACCACACTGAGGACAGCGACAGTGGAAGCGATCGTGGTCGAAAACCTCGCCGCAGTCTAGACACTCGCTTTGTGGATGGACCTCCTCCACGGCAAGCTCGCAGCCGCGCGTGAGCGGGTCCTCGTCGCGAAACGTCTCCCACGCAAAGTCGAGCGCCTCGCGCACAACTTCGGTCATATCCCCGATACGCAGCGTTACCAAAACGGCGCGCGAGGCCCCCGCCCCACGCGCCGCGCGAATCACTGTATCGAGTATGCCGTTGACAATGCCAACCTCGTGCATACCGATTTACTCCTCGTCGTCCTCGTCGTCCGAGAACAGGTCCAGACGGCTCACGAACAGGCCCTCCTTGCCCTCGCGCGCGGTAATGACCACGCGAGCGATGGCGAGCGAAATCTCGTAGAGCGAGAGCAGGGCGCCATACATGAGACCCAGCGTAACGGGCGAGCCGTCGGGCGTAATCACAGCCGAACCCACGAGCAGGCCTACGTACACGTAGCGCCAGGCGCTGCGGAAGGCCGCATAGGACACGATGTGGAAAACGGACAGGTAGAAGATGATGAGCGGCAGCTCAAACGCCACACCAAAGCCGATCATAAAGAGCAGCTCCATGTTGACGTAGTTCTCCAGATCGGGCAACGCCGTAGCGACAGCCGAGGTCTCGCCGATGAGCCACTCAAAGCCCGCCGGGATGATGATGAAGTAGCAGAAGATGGCACCCAGGAAGAACAGCACCGTCGAGGCGAGCACCGTGGGCACAACCCACTTGCGCTCGTTGGGGCGCAGTGCCGGCAGGAAAAATGCCAGAATCTGCCAGATGATCATGGGCGTGCACATGACCACGGCCATCTTGATGGCAAGCGAGAAGCGCAGGCCAAAGCCGCCGAGCGTGGTGGTGATGTAAAACTTACCGTCCGGCACAAAGGAGCGGATGGGGTCCTCAAGAATATCGAGCACCACGGGCGTGGCAAAGTACAGCACGATGGCGGCGGCAAACACCGAAACGACCACGATGGTCAGGCGGCGACGGAGCTCTCCCAGGTGATCGAAGAGCGGCATGCGCGCAGGTCCGATCGGCATTACTCATCGCCTCCCTTCGGGGCGTCGGCGGCAGCAGCCTCGGCATCGTCCTCGACCTCGAGCTCGCGAGCGAGCTGGTCGACGACGGCCTTGCGCTTGCGGGGACGACGGGCGTAGAGGTCAGCCGTCGTGGGCTCTGCCGGCTCGGGCTCGGGCTCTGCAGCAGGCTCGGCGGCAGCGGCAGGCTCGGCCTCGGCACCCTCGGCCTCGGACTCCTCAGCAGCACCCTCGCCCTCGGCGGCAGCCTCGCTCGCGGCCTTCTCGGCAGCAAGGCGGGCACGACGCTCGGCAAAGGTCTCCTTCTTGGCGGGCGCTACCGTCTCGGCAGCATCCTCGTCCGCATCGGAATCGTCATCGACGGCAGCCTTCTTGGGCTTGACCGGAGCCGAAGCGGCCTCGCTTACCGGATCGATGATCTCGGACTGGACAACCGCCGTCATCTTTTCCTGCGTCTCGCGGAACTGACGGATGGCACGGCCGATCGTACGGCCCATCTGCGGGAGCTTATCCGGGCCAAACAGCAAAAAGCCGAAGACCACGATGATTGCCAGCTCACCTTCTCCAATACCAAACACACATACCTCCAAGGCTCGATGTGATTCGAGCCCGCACCGCGCCATTCGGCCGGAACTCGTCTATTCATTCGGTCAAGTATAGCGCCCGGACGCCAAAACGTCCGAGCGCATCACAAACATATGCCAAACGGCACGCCCTTTTGGGGCAAAGATTATGCAGCGGTGATCGAAATCTCCTGGTCGACACCCAACAGCTGAACCACGCGCATCACCGGGGGCTGCACATTGGTGCAGCTAAAGCGCTTGCCGTGGTCAACCGCGTGGTGCGCGGCGCCCACGAGCACGCCAATGCCCGTCGAATCAATGTAGCTCACCTGGGCAAAATCGAGCTCAACGGCCTCGGTGGGCTGCTCGAGTGCCAGGTCGATGGCATTGCGCAGGCTATCGGCGTTAGAGATATCGATCTCACCGGTCACCTTAATGGTGTAGAGCTCTGGCGTGGGGTTTGTGGAAATACCCAAATCCATGTATACGCTCCTTTACGTATCGAAAGTGCGGATAGTACTAGGCGCGGACTTGCGGGGCCCTACGCGTTAGGCGCGCTCGGCACGCGCAAGCTCGGCAGCGACAAGCTTAACGGCCAGCACCAGCACATCGAGCGCGGCCTCCAGGTCCTCGACCGTGGGATAGCTCGGCGCGATGCGGATGTTGGTGTCGCGCGGGTCCTTGCCATAAGGCCAGGTGGCACCGGCCGGCGTGAGCTTGACGCCCAAGTCGGCGCAGAGCGCGGCGACCTTTTGGGCCGAGCCCTCGGGACCATCGAAGCTCACAAAGTAGCCGCCGCGTGGATGCGTCCAGGTGGCGCAACCCGTGTCGCCCAGGCCCTCGGTGAGCTTGCGCTCAACGGCCTCAAAGCGCGGGCGCAGGAACTCGGCATGCTTTTTCATGTGCTTCTTGACCGCCTCGATGGTGGGAAGGAAGCGCACGTGACGCAGCTGGTTGAGCTTGTCGGCGCTAATAAGACCAGCCTTCAGGCGCTTGGAGAACTCGGCGATGACCGCGGGGCTCGCACCGATAAAGCCGATGCCGGCACCCGGGAAGGTGATCTTGGACGTCGAGGCAAAGGCCACCACGCGGTCCTCGGTGCCCGCCGCGCGGGCAAGATCGAAGATGTTGGCGAGCTCGTCGGTCTCGTCGTACAGGTCGTGCACGCAGTAGGCGTTGTCCCAGAAGATGCGGAAATCGGGCGCGGCCGTGGGCATCTCGACCAGGCGACGCACGGTGTCCTCGCTAAAGGTGATGCCCGTGGGGTTGGAATACTTGGGCACGCACCAGATGCCCTTGATGGAGTCGTCGGTGGCAACCAGGCGCTCAACCTCGGCCATGTCGGGGCCGTTGTCGGTCATCGCGACGGGGACGTTCTCGATGCCCAAGTCGGCGGTGATGCCAAAGTGGCGATCGTAGCCGGGAACGGGGCACAGGAACTTGACCTTCTTGCCGTCGTGCGCGGCCTCGTAGGCGTCCCAGGGCTCGCTGCCGCACGAGCCACAGCGCCAGAACATGCCGGCGATGTCATGCTCGATCAAAAGGCTCGACGAACCCAGCACGAGCGTCTGCTCGGCGGGGCAGCCCAGGAACTCCCCTGCCAACTTGCGTGCCGAAGGAATACCCTCGAAGCAGCCGTAGTTGGAGCAGTCGACGCTGCCGTCGTGCAGATCGGCATCGGCGTTGAGGATATCGAGCATGGGGCGCGAGATGTCCACCTGGGAGGGCGACGGCTTGCCGCGGGCCATATCGAGCGCCAGACCCTTGGCCTTGACCTCGGCGACCTCGGCCTTGAGCGCCTCGATGGCGGCATCGAGTTCGGTGGTTTCCATCTTCTGGTAGATCGTCTGCATGGGTGCGACCTTTCGCGAAGCGGGACGTTGCAGTTCGTCTAAGTATAGACCGCCACCGCCGCAACGTTATGAAGCCGTGATAGATTAAGTCCATCGCAATAAATTACGAATCGCCGCGCATGCCGGCGTGGGGCGCCCAAGGAGGCACTATGGAGTACGGATTGTTCCAGGCCGAGGAATTCGGTGACCTGCAGCGCCTGGTCGACGGACTGTTTTACGACCGCCACGCCATCGACCGGCTTGACCTAATCGTGCAGGCCGAAATCGTCGACTTGGCACCCGACCTCATGGAAATCGTGAACCTTTTGCCGCCCGGCTGCTACGATCGCCGGTCGCTGTGCGACCAGCTCAACTCCGCCTTGGCTGCCCACGGCTGGGGCGCCGTCTACGGAACGGTGGAATAAGCCTCGAGGCCGGCGATTTGGCCCGCTTCCCGACCTTGGCGAGGCTTGTTTTAGGGCTTGTGGCCAAAAAAGGGCAAATATGAGTACTGTTACCTTTTTAGTAGCAGCGATTCTTGGTCGAAATCGGCAAAACTCGACTTGAAACTTCCTAATCACCGTCAGCTAGCGCCAAATTGGAAGTCGATGGTCACTCATTAACTTACAGTTCTTATAACTTTGTTCATTATTTTCCGCACCTAAAATGATACGCCGTTTGTGACAGTACTCACAAACGGCGTTTTTTGACCACTGGCGTGTCTGGCAGGCGGCAAGCACCGCCCGAATCCGCATTTTGAACGCGCCCGAATCGGTTCTGGAGCCGGTTTTCGCGCTCTTACTCGTCCTTGGTCGCGGGGTGCTTGCAGATCACACTCATGTAGATCATGCCAAGCACGGCTGCGGTGACCGAACCGGCGAGAATAGCGGCCTTGGCTGCAAGAACCTCAAACTGGGCCGTCGGGAAGGCAAGGCCGCTGATGAGAATCGACATGGTAAAGCCGATACCGCCCAGAATGCCCACGCCGGCAATCATGTGCCAGTTGACATTGTGCGGCAGCTCGCAGGCCTTAAGCTTAACCAGGGCAAACGTCATACCAAAGATGCCGATCGGCTTGCCCAGCAGCATGCCAAAGTACACGCCGAGCGTCACCGGGTCGGTGAGCAGCGTGCTCATGTCCACGCCCACTAAGCGAACCTGAGCGTTTACGAACGCAAAGATCGGCAGGATCACAAAGTTGACCGGCGTGGAGATCAGACGCTCCATGCGGATGAGCGGCGGGGTCACGCGGTGCATGACGCGCTCGACCTTGGTGGTCGAGACGGTAAAGTCATGCTGGCCCAGGATGTGTGCCTCATCATCGTAGCGGTCATCGAGCAGCGGCAGGCACTCGCCCAGCCAATCGGTGAGGCTATCGAGCTTGACGCCACACTTGGCCGGGATGGTAAAGGCCAAGATGACGCCAGCAAGCGTGGCATGTACGCCGCTCTTGAACATGCAGAACCACAGCAGCAGCCCCAGTACCGAATACGGGGCAAGGCGGTAATGCTGCGTCTTGTTAAGCCACACGAGCGCGCAGGTCACAAGCGCGGCGGCGCCCAACCAAAACGGATTGGGGCTCTGACCGTAGAAGATGGCGATGGCGGCGATGGAGATCAGGTCGTCGGCGATGGCGAGCGTCGAGAAGAACACGCGCACGCCGTTGGGCACGCGATTGCCCAAAAGCGACAGCACGCCCAGCGCAAAGGCTATATCGGTTGCCATGGGGATGGCCCAACCGTTGCGGGCGCCGGCATGGTTAAAGATCAGGTAGATGCAGGCGGGAACGACGACGCCGCCCACGGCCGCCAACATGGGAAGCATGGCCTGACGCGGATTCTTGAGCTCGCCGACCGTCATCTCGTACTTAAGCTCAATGCCCACCAACAAAAAGAAAATCGCCATGAGGAAGTCGTTGACGAAAAGCTCAACGGTGAGACCAGCCGTAAGGTTGCCCAGACCCACATACAGCGGGGTCTCCAAAAAGTGATGGATGGCCTCGTAGGCATCGGTATTGGCGCAGATGACGGCGGCGATGGCGGCGATCACCATGACGGCGGCAGAAATGGTGCCGTTCTCGGCAATGCGCTCCCAGATGTCGTGACGTTCAAAGCGCTTGCGCTCACGAACATTGAACAGCTGCTCAGTTGCTGCCATGGGCGGCTCCTTTCACGGGAAAGCTCCCGTCTTAAAAAAGCACGGCCCGCCCAGATGGCGGCGCCGCGCTCTAACGTATTACGCTTGCATCTAGCCTACCCTGCGCGACAAGCGCGCAAGCGCGGCCGAAAAGCGGAACCACAGGTTGAACATTATTTGCTCAACGGCACAGGCACGCCTGTCCAAGAGACGACGCGGCGACGTGCACAAAAAACGACCGGAGCGCGGGGCGTCCGCGATCCGGTCGTGGCGTTTGGTCAACTAAACCTAGCAGGCGGCCATAATGGGGGCAGCGACCTGCTTCTTACGGGAAAGGACACCCGGCATCCAGACGCCGTCGTGCTCGTCAGCAATGCCCAGGCCCTTCTGAGCAGCCTCGGTCTCGCCCTCGAGCAGGACCTGCGAGCCCTCCTCCATGATGTCGGTGATGCACAGGACAATGCCGTCGGCGCCCTTCTCGGCGGCGTAGGCGCGCATGGCCTCGCGGATCTCGTCGATCATGCCGAGTGCGCGGCTCTTGTCGACGGTCTCGTACTGGCCGATGAGCAGCTTCTTGCCAGCGGGCTCGAACATCTTGATGTCGTTGCCGACCATCTCGGCTGCGGTGAAGGAGCCGGACGGACGGGTGAGGAAGACCTCCATGCCAAACTTGACCGGGTCGACGCCCACCTGCTCGCCGAGCTTGGCGGCAACGGCGCGGTCGACATCGGTGGTGGTGGGGCTCTTGAGCATGAGCGTGTCGGTCATCATGGCCGAGAGCAGCAGCTTGGCCTGGACGTCGGAAAGCTCAACGCCGAGCACGCCGGCGAGCTTGGTGACGATGGTGCAGCTGGAGCCCCAGGGCAGGCAGATGTAGTGCAGCGGGCCGGCGGTCTCGAAGTCGCCGATGCGGTGATGATCGACAACACCAAAGACCGTGGCGTCCTTAAGGCCGGCGACGGACTGGGCAGACTCGTTGTGGTCGGTGAGGACGACGAGCTGACCGGCCTCGACGGAATCAATCACGCGGGGCTCGGCAATGCCGGCGTCGGCGAGCAACTTGGCGGACTCGGCCGGAAGCTGACCAAGGGCGCAGGCATCGTAGGTGTTGCCGGCATACTCAACCTGGTTGAGCAGCTGGGACAGGACGACGGCGCTCATGATGGCGTCGTTATCGGGGTTCTGGTGACCAAAGACAAGAACGTTTGCCATGGATATCCTCCACTTGATATGTGTACTTGGACGTAGCTATGGTAGCACGCCGATGCCGAGCCTTCGCAGACGGAAGGGCCACGGCATATTTTGGGGCGCAGGCACGGGGGGCCAAGGCTGTCCCTTTTGCACCATGTTGGTGCAAAGTAACCTGTCCCCCTTGCACCAACTATTTGCCGGCGGCGCGCAGGGCTACGTAGGCGGCACCGATGATGCCGGCGTCGTTTTCGAGCGAAGCGACCTTAATGGGCGTCTCGCGCGAGGCGGAAAGCGCGTACTGCTTAAAGTGCTCGCGGACCTTGTCGAGGTAGACATCGGCCGAGGCGGAGGCGCCGCCGCCGATGAGGAACATCTCGGGATCAACCACGTTGGCGATAAGCGCCAGTGCGCGGCCGAGATAGTCGGCCATGGTATCGGCCGCGGCCAGCGCGAGCTTGTCGCCCTCGCGGCAGGCCTGGAACACGTCCTTGGAATCAGAAGGCCCAGTGAGCTCGATGGGCTCGACGCCGGCCTTTTTGCACTCGGCAAGGTAGTTGCTCACCACGCCGGTGGCGCTGGAATACTGCTCCAGGTGGCCATGTCCGCCGCAGCCGCAGGTGCGCTCCTCTTCGGGGTTCAGGCACATGTGGCCAATCTCGCCGCCGGCGCCCACAACGCCCGACACCACGTCGCCGTTGACGATAACGCCGCCACCCACGCCGGTACCAATGGTGACCATCACCACGTTCTGTACGCCCTTGGCAGAGCCGAGCCAGGCCTCGCCCATGGCAGCGGCGTTGGCATCGTTCTCGTATTTAACAACCGCGTCGGGGCAGTGCTCCTGAATGGCGACTCTTAGCTCGGGCAGGTTAATGGCAATGTTGGCCTTGACCTTGGCATCGCCCGATGCCGGGATGGGGCACGGAACGGCCAGGCCAATACCCGCCACAAAGGCGCGCGGAATCTGGGCCTTGGCGACCACCTGGTCGATAGCCTCGGTCACCGCGGCAAAGCCCGCGGCGTCAACGATAGGCGGCGTGGGCACGCTGGCCTTGGCCAGCAGGTTACCATCCTCGTCGAACAGGCCCTCCTTAACCGAAGTGCCGCCGACGTCGATGCCGATGTAATACTGCTTAGGTTCCATGGGAGCCCGCCTTTCTCGTTTAAACATTGCCTGTATGGTACCGCTCCCAAGGCAAAAACCTGCCAAAAAGGGACAGGTTTGTTTTGGCAGGTTTTATCTGTGAAAACGCAGGGCATGGTATTTGGTTCGTTGGGCGGTAAAACGGCTCAACCCCATCCTCGAGTCGATCAATTTGCTCAATACCACATTATTCGAATGCATATTCATTTAGAGCGCTCTAGTTTTTAAAGAGAAGCGTTTTTTAATTAAACCTTTCTCGAACTTTTCAAAAACGCAATAGGGATGCTTAGGTGTTGACTATACTTTCTTCTGTACTCAATCAAGCCGGAAAGGAGGTTCCATGATTCCCAAATACGAGGCGATAGCTGCAGATATCCGTCGAAGCATCGAGGACGGCTCCCTTAAGCCGGGCGACAAGCTACCCACCGTCGTTGAGTTCTGCGAGCTCTATAGCGTTTCCAAAATCACCGTCAAACGAGCTATCGAGCAGATCACCGAGGAGGGCCTTGTCACCAGCCGGCGCGGGTCGGGCACCTACGTTAAGGACACGGCGGGTCTCCCCGACCAGGCATTTTTCCAGGGCAAAAATGACCGCGCCCAGGGTTTTTCGTATGAGCACCGCGGGGAGAAGGTGACCTCGGTGGTCTACGATTTCTCGATTGTCAATCCACCGGCGGACGTCGCTACTCAGCTGGGAATTGCCGAGGACGACTTTGCCTATCACATCGTGCGCGTGCGCCAGGTCAACGAGAAGCCCATCGTCATCGAGTACACCTACATGCCTCTCGAGCTGATACCGGGCCTTAAAAAGAAAGACCTGTATGGATCGGTCTACAGCTTCATCCGCGAGCAATGCGGGCTGAAGATTTCGAGCTTCCACCGCACCATCCGCGCCGTAGCGGCAACCGAGGAAGAGGCTGAGCGCCTGGACACCGAACCCGGCGCTCCCCTGCTCGAGCTCAACCAGATTGGCTTTTTGGATAGCGGCAACGCCTTTGAGTACTCGATTTCGCGCAACGTCGGCGACCGCTTTGAGCTGCACAACGTAACGTTGGCATAGGTTTTTGTAGTCATGCGGGCGCACGTTATGGCTCGTTTAGAGTGGGCGACCGCACAACACCATGGGGGTATGAACATGTCCGATTTGATTAAACTGACGCCGATCTTCCACGAGAAGATCTGGGGCGGCCGCCAGCTCGAAACCGTATTTGGTTACGACATTCCCGAGGGTCCCATCGGTGAGTGCTGGGCCATCTCGGCACACCCCAACGGCGACTGCCAGATCGCGGAGGGCCCGTATGCCGGCCACACACTGTCGTGGCTGTGGGCCGAGCACCGCGAGCTCTTTGGCAACTGCGAGGGCAAGGAGTTCCCGCTGCTCATTAAGATCCTGGACGCCAAGGACGACCTTTCGATCCAGATTCATCCCAACGACGAGTATGCCGCCGAGCATGAGAACGGTAGCCTGGGCAAGACCGAGTGCTGGTACGTGCTGGACTGCGAGCCCGGCGCCACGATTATCGTCGGGCAGCGCGCCAAGGATCGTGCCGAGGCCGCACAGATGATCGAAGACGGCCACTGGGACGACATGCTCAACGTGCTGCCGATTCACAAGGGTGACTTTTTCCAGATTGATTCCGGTACCGTGCACGCCATCAAGACCGGCACGCTCATTTTAGAGACGCAGCAATCGAGCGACGTGACGTATCGCCTGTACGACTACGACCGCCCCGGCACCGACGGCAAGCTGCGCCCGCTGCACATTGAGCAGAGCCTCGATTGCATCGACTTTAACGCGCAGGCTCCGACCGACGGCACGGTGACCGCGCCCGAGGTCGATGGCGTGACCGAGCTCGAGTCCAACCCCTGCTACACCGTCGATCGCGTGCGCGTCGACGGCAGCAAGACCCTCGAGCAGCGCTGGCCCTTCATGTGCCTGTCGGTCATCGACGGCGAAGGCACCGTCTGCGGCGACCCCGTCCACAAGGGAAGCCACCTGCTAGCCCCGAGCACCGTCAGCTCCATCGACCTCGAAGGCAA
>CAJMPZ010000008.1 GCA_905215445.1 uncultured bacterium
AAATATCAAAGTAAGAGATTTCGATTGTATATTTGATTCTACGGGTACCCATATGTTATCGTCTGCATCGCGCACACGCTCAACGCCAAGACCTTTGCCGCAAAGCTCGTTGGGGTCGATACACTGGTCGCGGGCCACGAGCACATCAACTTAGACGAAAACGTGACGGGGGCCGACGGCAAGCCGGTCCGCGTCGTCGAGGCAGGCAGCGCCTTTGCCGAGGTTGGTCTGCTTTCCATTCCCTATGAGTACGACACCAGGGGTACCGAAACCACCAACGACGACATGGTGACGGTCTCCGCAGGCGACAGCGACGAGAAGCTCTACACCGCCAAGGACGTCGACGACCTTTTGGCAGACTCTAACAACCAGAACATCCTTGACGAGGTTCGCAACAACAAAATCAAGCCACTCGACGATGCCTTTGAAAGCGAATCGAACAAGGTGCTCGGCACATCCTCCACCAACTATTTCTACGGCGAGGACGCCGCGGGTACGCATGGCTGGGAGATGGTGCGCACCACCGATCTGCGCCCCAGCAAGGAAGGCGATACCACCAAGGCCCAGACCATCGGCCACGTGATTTGCGGCTCCTATCTTTCCCTGACGGGCGCGGACCCTGGCCTGACGAGCGCGGACCTTGCTATTGAGAACGCTGGCGGCATCCGCGGCGGCATCGCGGCGGGAAACGTGACCGCCGGCGACGTCATCGCCATCTCGCCCTACGGCAACACCTTGGAGACCTGGACCATGACCGGCGCGGACTTCCTCGCAGCGCTTGAGCACTCGTTGGAAATTAGCGACAAATGCAATGACAGCTACGAACTTCAACAAGCCTACGTCGCAGCCGGCCACACCGAGCAGGAAGCCCAAGACATGTACAAGTGGCCCGACGACTCCGGCAGCGTTCTTTCCTTTGGCGGCATCAACGTAACAATCGACTGGACGCAGTCTGAAGGCAAGCGCATCGTGAGTGCCACGCTCACCAAAGACGGCAGCACGCTCGACCCCGCCAAGACCTATACCGTCGCCACCAACAACTACATCATCACCAACACGACCGACTTCCCCACCTTCGCAAACGCCAAGAAGCTCACCGAGTGGGGTACGTGCGAGGCAGCGCTGAGGGCATTGATCGGGCAGGACGACTGGGAGCACAAGGTGGCCTCGCTCGCGGGCACCATCAGCTTTAGCTCCGCTGAGAGCCCCGCACCCCATCCGACCCCAACGCCTGAGCCCTCACCCAAACCCGGCACGACGACCACGCAGATCACCACCAAGAAGACGGCCGGTAAGCTTGCCGCAACGGGAGACCGTACGCCGACCGTGGTCGGCGCATGCCTTATCGGCGGCATCGTCATCATCGTTCTCGGCATTATCTGGAAGCGCCGCCGCTAAGCTACACCGCCGGGCCTTGCAGCCCCGCCGTACAAACCTTATATCGAGCGCAAAAGCCCGTCCGAATGTGATCGGACGGGCTTTTGGTGGGTATCATGGTTGGACGATCATGAGGAGGTTTTCCCAACATGGAATTGTTTGAACCGATTCTTCATTTCTTTGAACAACGGTGGGTCCACAACATCATCTGGGCCGGCATCTTGGTAATAGGCACCGCCATCGCCACCAAGGTCGTATCCAAGACCCTGCGCCACCTGCTCAACCGCGACGACAACCCGCTTCCGGCATCGAGTATCTTCATCAACATTGCGCGCGCCGTCATCTGGATGATCGGCGGCAGCTTTATCCTCGACAACTGCTTTGGCATTAACGCAAACGCCCTCGTCGCCGCTCTTGGCGTCGGCGGCATCGCCATCTCGCTCGGCTTTCAGGACACGCTCTCAAACCTTATCGGCGGCATGCAGGTAACCTTTATGGGCATCATCAAGCCCGGCGACAATATCGAAGTCGGTGGCGTGTCGGGCGTGGTCCAGGACATCACCTGGCGTCATACGACCATCGAGGACGCCTGCGGGCAGACCATCATCGTCCCCAACTCAAATATCTCCAAGAACACGCTCGTGCATCTCATGCCCTTTGGGCGTGTGGCTGTGCCCGTTGCCGTAAAGGACACATCCAAGTGGGCCTCGCTCGACGCGCTGGCAGACGAGCTGACCAGCGCCACCAAGGCCGCCGTGCTTCCCATCTCGAGCTTTGACAAGGAGCCCTACGTGCTCTTTAGCGAGATCGGCGACTTTGGCATTAAGGGCAAGATCATCTTTATCGTCAGCGACGACAGCACCACTTTCACGGCGGCCGACGCCTGCATTCGCGCCATCGCCCCCATCATCGCCTAAACCACCACAAAGGGGACAGGCACCTTTGTGGTGGTTTTCATTCGTGGTACCATGGTTCATATAGTTGTTTAAACGACTAAGGGAGCAAAACTATGGAAGAGGCCTATCGTCAAGCACGCAAGCGCGGCGAGCAAGGACGTCGACGCGCCATTAGTCAAAGCGAGCATCCGTACCTTACGGACCTCGATAGCTTGGTTGCCCAGCTCCCCTTGGGCCAGCGAGAGAATGTCGGCCTGAGAGACATTCCGCTCGAAATGGTCGTCGGCACGGTTACCAAGGGCCGTCAGTCGGCCTTTTCATGCAACTTTATGCCCTTGCTGCCGTTTAGCACGGAGTTCGCCCGCAAGTGGTCCAACCTCTACGACATCCAGGTGACCGAGGGCTATCGCGATCCCGTCATCGTCACCGAGTTCATGCATCGGTTTTACGTCCAAGAGGGCAACAAGCGCGTCAGTGTCCTCAAATTCCTGGACGCCCCGACGGTTTCGGCCAAGGTCACCCGTCTCTACCCCGGCACGTGGGATTCCGTCGAAAGCCGCCTGTACGGTGAGTTCTGCGCGTTTTGGCGCGTCTGCCCCCTATACGAGATCGAGTTCTCGCGCGAGGGAAGCTACGAGACGCTCGCCAAGATGCTCGGTCAGGACCTTATCGAAAAATGGCCGCAGAAAAAGGTCGACTACCTGCGCCACACCTTCCTACTCTTTAAGCGCGCCTACTTTCGCGCGGGCGGCGACCACCTGGACATTACGCCCGCAGACGCCATGCTCGTCTACCTCAATGTGTACAACCAGGACCGCCTGCTGGATACGCCGACGGATATCGTCGTAAACCGCCTGTGTAAGATTTGGCGTGAGCTGGTCATTGCCGGCAAGAATAACGAGGACAAGGTCGATCTTGTCGAAGCACCGAGCGTCGATGAGGAAGAGTCGCCCGCCAAGTCCACCTCCGGCGTGCTCAACTTCTTTATGGGCAAGACCGTCTATTCGGCGGCCAATCCCCTGCGCATCGCCTTTATCCATGAGTTCCCCTGTGCGACGTCGAGCTGGGACAGCCTGCACGACCAAGGGCGTCAGTATCTCGATGAGCACTTTGGCGGTATCGTGCGCACCGAGGCGTTCGAGGACTGCCACGATCCGGACGTGTTCTACGCCGCCGTGGAAACGGCTGTCAAACATGGAGACAGCGTCATCTTCTCGACCTCGCACCGCCTGATGGAATACACGCTCAGGGCTGCCGTTGAGTATCCCCAGGTTCGGTTCCTCAACTGCTCTATCGGCCTTCCCCACCAAAGCGTCCGTTCGTACTTTGGCAAGATGTACGAGGCCAAGTTCCTCCTGGGCGCCCTTGCCGCCAGCATGGCGGACAACCACCGCATCGGTTACCACGCGTCGGTCTTCGCCTCGGGCGCACTCAGCGAGATCAACGCCTTTGCGATTGGAGCCTCGCTACTCGATCCCCGTGCGCAAATTATCCTGACCTGGGGCGATGTGCCCGCCGGTGGCCTTGCCGAGGCCATGTGCCGCGAAGGCGTAAGCGTCATGTCCGGCGCCGACATGTCAAAGCCGCTCGAAGACCCCACGGCCTACGGACTCCACCGCTTGGTCGATGGCAAGGTTGCCGGCATTGCCATGCCGGTATGGAACTGGGGCCGTTACTACGAGCTTATCGTGCGAAGCCTGCTGCATGGCACCTGGGATGAGACCAGTGACGACAGCCAGGTTCGCGCCGTCAACTACTGGTATGGCATGAGTTCGGGCGTTATCGATATTCGCTACGCTCCAGGCCTGCCCTATCAGACGCGCAAGCTCGTTCAGCTACTGCGCAATGGCATTGTCGAGGGCTCCATCAATCCATTTGGCGGCGAGCTCCATAGCCAAGACGGCGTGGTGCAGATCGAGGGCTTTCCCCCACTGCCGAGCACTCAAATCGTCGAGATGGACTGGTTGGCCGACAACGTGGTGGGCACCATTCCGCAGCCCAACGATGAGCCGAAGGTCCACGCCCTATGAAAATCCTTGCCATAGCCGATACCGAAGAACGATGCCTATGGGAGTGCTTTCGCAAGGAACGCTTTGAGGGTGTCGACCTGATTTTGTCCGCTGGCGATCTGGACCCGGATTATCTTGAGTTCTTGGTCACCGTCATCAACAAACCGCTCATCTACGTTCGCGGCAATCACGATGACCGCTACGCGCGTCATGCACCAGGCGGCTGTATCTGTGTCGAAGACTCCGTTTACGTGTATCGCGGCGTCCGCATTGCGGGGCTTGGCGGCTCCATGCGCTACCGAGATGGCGCCAACATGTACACCGAGCGCGAGATGGCCAAGCGCGTGCGCAAGCTGTCACGCAAAGTGAGGATGGTCGGCGGCTGCGACATCCTGCTGACCCATGCGCCCGCCGCCGGCATGGGCGATCTGGATGATCTGCCACATCGAGGATTTGAATGCTTTAACACAGCGCTCGAATCCTGGAATCCCGACTACATGGTGCACGGGCATGTGCACCAATGCTATGGTCGCGACTTTCAGCGTGAGCGTCAACATGCATGCGGGGCAATGATCATCAACGCCAGCGGATATACGCAGTTTGAGCTCGACCAGACGCGCTACCCCATCCGTGGCTGGCAGGCAGCCTGGCTCAACTCACAAACCATGCGCCGCGAGCTCAAGCGCCACGAGGCCATCGAGTCCTCAACCGCCAGAACACCCTGGTAACTACCTCAAAGGGGTCACTGCCCCCTTTGAGGCAGTTTTGACGCGATAGCAAGAAACCCGGTCCTGCACGAGACAGAACCGGGTTTCTTTAGCAATGCTTGCTTTGCTCAGGCAGTAACTAAAAGTTACTCAGCCAGGAAGTCACGCTGGATAGCGGGATCGACCTTGACGCCAGGGCCCATGGTGGAAGACACGGAGATAGACTTGACGTACTTGCCCTTAGCAGAAGAGGGCTTGACGCGCAGGATCTCGGTGTACAGGGCGGCGTAGTTCTCGACGAGCTGCTGCTCGGAGAAGGACTTCTTGCCCAGGGGCACGTGGCAGATGCCGTAGCGGTCGGCGCGATACTCAACGCGGCCGGCCTTGAGCTCGGAGACCATCTTGGCGACGTCCATGGTCACGGTGCCGAGCTTGGGGTTCGGCATGAGGCCACGGGGACCAAGGATCTTACCGATGCGGCCAACCTTGGCCATCATGTTCGGCGTAGCGATAGCGGCGTCGAAGTTGATCTCGCCCTTCTGAATCTGGGCGACGAGCTCGTCGGAACCGATGATGTCGGCGCCGGCAGCCTCGGCCTCGCGAGCCTTCTCGCCCTCGGCGAAGACGGCAACACGAATGGTCTTGCCGGTGCCGTGGGGCAGGGAGATGGAACCACGAATGTTCTGGTCAGCCTTACGAGTATCGACGCCCAGACGGAAGTGGGCCTCGACGGTCTCGTCGAACTTGGCGGTGTCGAGCTCCTTGATGAGCTTGGCAGCCTGAAGGGGGGTGTAGAGCGTGGCGCGGTCGATCTTCTCGGCAGCGGCGTTATAGCTCTTACCATGCTTAGCCATGTGCATTACCTCCTGTGGTTAAACGGGCGTGAGCCCTCCCACATCGTATCGTGTGCCCTATTGCACACATTTAACGGGCGCCCCGGTTGGAGCACCCGTCATTACCTAAAGAAATCGCTACTCAGCGATGGTGACGCCCATGGAACGGGCGGTACCGGCGATGATCTTCTTGGCGGCGTCAATGTCGTTGGCATTGAGGTCCGGCATCTTGATCTCGGCGATCTTGGTGAGCTGCTCCTGGGAGAGCTGGCCAACCTTGTCGGCCTGGGGCTTAGCGGAACCAGACTTGAGGTTCAGCTCCTTCTTGATGAGGTGAGCCGCCGGCGGGGTCTTGGTGATGAAGGAGAAGGACTTATCCTCGTAGACAGAAATCTCAACGGGGATGATGTCGCCCTTCTTGTCCTGCGTCTCGGCGTTAAAGGCCTGGCAGAACTGCATGATGTTCACGCCAGCAGCGCCCAGGGCGGGGCCGACGGGAGGAGCGGGGTTAGCTGCACCAGCAGGAATCTGGAGCTTAATGACGTTGGCAACCTTCTTCTCAGCCATGGTCATTCCTTTCAAATCACGAGTGTGAAGTAGTACTTGCTATATCGTAAGCACGCACGTGTTAGAAGCACTCCTGAGATGAGCAGTCACAGAAGAAGCACGCTCGCGCGAACGGACAAAACTTAAGCGATGACAGCGACCTGGTTAAAGTCGAGCTCGACCGGCGTCTCGCGGCCAAAGATCATCAGCGTGACCTTGAGCTTGCCTGCCTCGGTGTTAACCTCGGAGACCTTGCCATCAAAGTCGGTAAGCGGGCCATCGGTAACGCGGACGGACGTGCCGACCTCAATATCAACCGACGTACGCTTGGGCGAATCGCCCTTACCGGGACGACGAGTCATCTTATTGTACTCGTCGCGGGAAAGCGGAGCGGGCTTGCCGTTGCCGCCCAGGAAACCGGTGACACCGGGCGTGTTACGAACACACGTCCAGGCATCGTCATCCATCTCCATGCGAACCAGGACATAACCCGGGAAGATCTTAGAATCCTTGGTCTCGCGCTTGCCACCCTCTTTGATCTCGGTGACGCGCTCCATAGGAATCTCGATATCAAAGATACGGTCCTGCATGCCCATGGTCTCGATGCGATGCTCGAGATCGGACTTAACACGGTTCTCGTATCCAGAGTAAGTGTGAACGACGTACCAACGCTTAGACATGGTTTAGCCCCTCAATCCGGAGAACAGAGCAAGAGCCTCGCCAAAGCCAGCATCGAGCAGAGCGATGACGACGCCGACAACGACCAGAGAAGCGCAAACGACGACCGAGTAGTTCACGAGCTCCTTCTTGTCGGGCCACGTGACACGCTTCATCTCGGACTTCACCGAAGCGAAATACTTCTTGGTACGGGCGAAGAAACCAGGCTTCTCGTTCTTCTTAGACTTCGCAGCCTTCTCGCTCTTCTTGGCAACGGCCTTCTTGGCCTCAACCTTGGAGTTGGCGGCAGCTTTGTTGGCAGGCGCCTGCTGCTGTGCCTTCTTCTTGTTCTTCTTGTTGGCCATTTGGGTTACCTCCGCGCAATGCGCTTTTACATGAGTAAACCGTAAGCCCCCAAATGGGAGCTTACGGAATAATGACTGGCACGCCAGGAAGGACTCGAACCCTCAACACTCGGTTTTGGAGACCGATGCTCTACCAATTGAACTACTGGCGTATGTAACTAGAGACTAGCGAGTCTCTTTGTGCAGCGTGTGGTGACGGCACCAGGGGCAATACTTCTTGATCTCCATACGATCAGGCATGTTCGCCTTGTTCTTGGTGGTCGTATAGTTGCGGCGCTTGCACTCAGTGCACGCAAGAGTAACTAGAGTACGCATGTATCCTGAACCTTTCATATCCGCCCCGTACGGGCACGAGATGGTACTTTATCAGCTCTGTGTAAGTGCTGTCAATGAAAACCTCGAATCAATTGGTTCTCGCTGGATCCATTCATATTTGGAACACATCAATGAAGCCAGCGAGATCTAATCGATCCCTCACGCTCGGCTTAAGGGCGAGCGAAGCGTAATCGGCGGGGAATAAGTCCCGCGTAGAAAAGAACCCGGCACCCTATAAGTGCCGGGTTCTCTCTAAGTCAGCTATATCAAAGAGCTAATTTACTCAATGATCGTGGAGACGATGCCCGAACCGACGGTGTGGCCACCCTCGCGGATAGCGAAGCGCAGGCCCTCCTCCATGGCGATCGGGTGAATGAGGTCGCCCTCGATGGTGATGTGGTCACCAGGCATAGCCATCTCGGTGCCCTCGGGGAGCTTGACCGTACCGGTAACGTCGGTGGTACGGAAGTAGAACTGAGGACGATAACCATCGAAGAACGGGGTGTGACGGCCGCCCTCCTCCTTGGTCAGAACGTAGATCTCGCCGGTGAACTTGGTGTGCGGGGTAACCGAACCGGGCTTGCAGAGAACCTGGCCGCGCTCGATGTCCTCGCGCTTGATGCCGCGGAGCAGCAGACCGACGTTGTCGCCAGCCTCGCAGAAGTCCATGGACTTACGGAACATCTCGATACCGGTAACGACAGTGTTCTGGGTATCCTTGATGCCGACAATCTCGACGGGCTCGTTGAGCTTGAGCTCACCGCGCTCGACACGGCCGGTAGCAACGGTACCACGGCCGGAGATGGTCATAACGTCCTCAACGGCCATCAGGAACGGGAGGTCGTTGTTACGAGCAGGCGTCGGGATGTACTCGTCGACGGCCTTCATGAGCTCGCGAATGGCGTCCATCCACTTGGCGTCGCCCTCGAGAGCGCCCAGAGCGGAACCACGGATGACGGGGATGTCGTCGCCGGGGAAATCGTACTCGGAGAGGAGCTCACGGGTCTCCATCTCGACGAGGTCGATGAGCTCGTCATCGTCGACCATGTCGCACTTGTTCAGGAAGACGACGATGTAGGGAACGCCGACCTGACGGGCGAGCAGGATGTGCTCGCGGGTCTGAGCCATGGGGCCGTCGGTAGCAGCGATGACCAGAATAGCGCCGTCCATCTGAGCAGCACCGGAGATCATGTTCTTGACGTAGTCAGCGTGGCCCGGGCAGTCAACGTGAGCGTAGTGACGGGCAGCAGTCTCGTACTCAACGTGGGAGACGGAGATCGTGATGCCGCGCTCGCGCTCCTCGGGAGCCTTGTCGATGTTCTCGAACGCAGTGAAGTCAGCCTTGCAGCCCTCGGTCTCGGAGAGAACCTTGGTGATGGCGGCGGTCAGCGTGGTCTTGCCGTGGTCGACGTGACCAATGGTGCCGATGTTAACATGCGGCTTAGTGCGCTCAAACTTCTCTTTGGCCATAAAGCCCTCCTCTTAACAGGTCGTCCCCGGACGGGACTTTGCCTTTATACCATAGTGGCCTCTCAACATACTATTGAGAAGCCACCGTGTTACCTATGGTAGCGGTGACTGGATTCGAACCAGTGACGCCACGGGTATGAACCGTGTGCTCTAACCAACTGAGCTACACCGCCGGATGGAGCCTGCAACCAGACTTGAACTGGTGACCTCTTCGTTACCAACGAAGTGCTCTACCGACTGAGCTATACAGGCACTTGACGGGTGGGAGCTATAGGATTCGAACCTATGTAGGCAGAGCCAACGGGTTTACAGCCCGTCCCCATTAACCACTCGGGCAAACTCCCAATCGTTCAAGTATCCGCAGGTTCTTTGGTCTTTTGGACCGCCGCCCCCGCGAACGAAAAAGATAATACGATGCAACCTTGGGGGCTGTCAACGAAAACCTCTAGATACACGGTGCCGGGCGTATCTATATACCTTTGACCTGCGTTTTTGCTGAGTTTGGATATGAAGGACGGTGGATTTGGCTGCGCTGGTGACATTTCCCGAGGGAACACTTTGGCATAGTGGAGTACGCCTACAGCATCGACCTTCGATAACGACCCTCTTGCACTGTTACATAGGTCACGATCGGGCTTCCACGACACGATCGAGCGTGGATAATCTCCCACTTTTAGCGCGGCCCTAAGGCCAAAGCGGCAGATTATCCACGCTCATTCTCCAGGCGGGAGAACTAAAGAGCCGCAACTACTCGGGCCAGGCCAAAGTAGACCCATAGAGCGGCTCCCCCTTGGTGCAGGGGTAGCGACTCAAGTAACACGACGATAGCAAGTCGAATAAATAAGTTATGGCGTATTTCGAATAAACGCCGAGTCGGTCAATTCCGTTTCCCGCATTACCAAGACGATATACACGGTCAAAAGACCTCGATTTGTCATCGTTGCTAAACGCAGTAATTAGAATCTTCCTGCCCGAACGGCAATCAAGATACTCACGCGCCTGTGACGCAAATAGCCCGGAGACCGATACGAGAATTATCAATGACTGCGAAGCGTCTCCCATGTTTTTCAATTCCGCGACGTTAGCCCCAGCAACTATGCGAACTATCTTGCCCGCATAAAACATTTCCTGCTGAAATCGTACGAGATTGGCGCTCACATTATTGGTGCACCAGATTTCAACGTTTTTATGGCCATCAATTTCGTCGGCAAGGTGCTTAATAGCGATATCGGACACGCCGCTTTCAACCTCAGCGAACATCTCGATCATGCGAACGTCGAGCTCTGCCCTGTACTCCTCGTAGCCATATTCCTCCTCTCGATGGCTTAAGTCGCTTGGAAAAACTGATTGAGTAAATGATTCTTTCAAATCGCTAAGAGACTGGTAGCCCAATCGATTGCAGAAACGACGAACAGCGGAACGGGTCACGAATGCATCGCGGGTTATTGCGGCAACATTGATTTCGCTCGAACGCCTAATGTGAGCGATGAGATATCGAGCGATGGCGGCATCGTTTGACCCAAACTCGCTGTTGATGATGGAGCTAATGCGATTGAGCACATCGAAGTCATTGATATTCACGTGATCCCTCTTTCCGCCCTCCTCGATATTATGGTTCATTTATTGAATCAAACAGCTTTGGTCGTTCTCCTATGATTCAAATCAGTTGACGTCATCTTAATCGTAATTCCGTCACACGTATCCACCGTGTTGAATGATGGAAAGGGGATTCATGGGCAACGTGAACAACATGCCGTTTCTCTGGGGTTCCGCCACGGCGTCTTATCAGTGCGAGGGTGCCTGGAACGAAGACGGCAAAGGCCTCGGCGAGTGGGATTTCTTTAACCACACAAGCAATAAGAACATCAACCATGTTGACGGTGATGTATCTTGCGACTTCTACCATCGCTATGAAGAAGATATCCGCATGATGAAAGAAGGCGGACAAAACACCTATCGCTTCTCTCTTTCATGGAGTCGAATCATCCCCACGGGTATCGGCGAAGTGAATGAAGAGGGTATCGATTTTTATAATCGAGTCATTGATTGCTGCCTCGAAAATGGCATAGAGCCCAACGTTACGCTGTTCCATTACGATCTGCCATTCACGCTTGCTTGCAAAGGCGGATGGCTGAACAACGACATGGCAGAGTGGTTCTGCAAATACGCCGAGATTTGCTTTGAGCGCTTTGGAGACCGCGTCAAAATCTGGGCTACCGTTAACGAGCCGCATTTCTACAGCTACTGCGTAAACATGTTGGGCAACTATCCCCCCAATCGATCGCTCGACGTTCAGTCGTACATGCAGTTTCAATACAACCTGATGCGCGCAAGCGCGCTCGCAGTCCGAGCATATCGTCAAATGGGCTACGACGGCATCATCGGCGCCGTCCACGATGGCGGCGTTGTCGAACTCGACCCGGCAACCGAGCACCCCGATGACGTATTTCGATACGCAGACTTTTTCGCCAATCGCATGATTCTGGCACCAGCGCTTCAGGGTCAACTGCCGCCAGAAATGGACGAAATCCTTGAAAAACTTGGCGTCTCGCTCTATCGATCCCCAAATGACGTAGAAGAATTCAGAGACGGTAAAGTCGATTTTATTGGACTCAACGTGTATTGCCGAGAGTATGTAACCGACTGGCACGGTGGAGAGCTTGCCGTTTCGGCGAACAATAAGGGCGGTTCGAGCAAAAAGGTCGAAGGAAAATGCATTGCGCCCTTGTTTGAAAGCGCCCGCGACAGCAATGTTCCCCGCAATAAATGGGGCCGCGAAATACTCCCAAGTTGCATGTATTCAACCATCATGGATGTCCACGAGCGCTATGACGCGCCCCGCATCTTTATTACGGAAAACGGACATGGCGCCTATGAGCAACCAGACGCAGACGGAATGATCCACGATGATGACCGCATCGAGCTTCTGGGCCAGTTCATCGAGCACATGATGAGGGCTAAGCGCGACGGCGCGCGCGTTGAGGGCTACTACCTCTGGTCGACGATGGATCTGTATAGCTGGATCAACGGCTACGAAAAACGATACGGACTTGTCCATATCGACTTCGAGAACAATCTGGAGCGCACCCCCAAAAAGAGCTGGTATTGGTACCGAGACCTTATCTCGAAGTATCAGGAGCAGGAAGGTTAGGAGAAAGAGATGAAATATCAGGCAATGTCCGAAACAGTCCTAAAGGCTGTTGGCGGCAAAGAAAACATTACATCGGTAACTCATTGTGCGACGCGCCTTCGCATCGACGCACGAGACACCTCGATCATCGATCTCCAGCTCGCCAAATCGGCCGACCAGGCGCTCGGGGCAGTAGTCAGCGGTGGCCAGCTTCAGGTGATCATCGGCCCCAACGTCACCGAGGCTTACAACGACTTCCTCGACTTCGCGGGAATCGAAGTCGGCGGTGGCACGGTTGCCGACGATGCCCAAACCGCCAAAGACCTTGCAGAAGGCATTAAAAGCGGTAACACCGCCATGGGCTTGATTGAGAAATTCGGGAACGTCTCTGCACAGGTATTCATGCCCATCGTCCCGGCGCTCATCGTTGGCGGACTCATTCTTTCGATCAAGAATCTCCTGGTCAATTATTGCGGATTGAGCACCGATAGCGGAACCGCCCAGGTCCTGTTGGCGATCTTTAGCGCTTCGTTTAGCTTCTTACCCGTTTATCTTGGTTATCAGCTCGCGGCCGTCATGAAGATGCAGCCCATCATGGGCGCATTGCTGGGCGCGATCATGATCAGCTCGTCCATTAGCGGTGCCGAGGGTCTCGACTTTCTTGGTATTCCCATCCCGACGAACGACTATTCGAGTACGGTAGTGCCCATCGTACTGGGCGTTGTATTCATGTACTTTGTCGACCGCGGCCTTCAGAAGATCATTCCCGACGTTACCAAACTGTTCTTGAAGCCGCTGCTCACCATGATCATCGTCGTGCCCGTCGAGCTTATTATCCTTGGCCCCGCCGGCAGCATGATGGGCTACGCGCTGAGCGATGCCGTCACGTGGCTTATGGACAACGTGGCATTTATCGCTACTCCGATCCTGGCAGCCCTTAACCCCTATTTCGTCATGCTCGGTCTCGATAAGGCTTACATCGCAATCGAAGTTACGAGCCTGGCGCAGCTCGGTTGGGCACCCATTATCTTTGGATTCATCTCGAACCTCTGCATTGGCGGCACGAGCCTCGCCCTGGCAACTGCCATGAAGGGAAACAAAGAGAAGAGGGGTATGGTCACCACGGTTGCCGTCACCGCACTCTGTGGCGTAACCGAGCCCGCGTTCTACGGTTGCCTCATCGAGCGTCCCCGCCTGCTTGTCGGCACGGCAATCGGCGCGCTCTGCGCTGGACTCCCTGCAGGCATCTTTGTTCTGAAAGAGTATGTTGCGGGAGCATGCCCCGGCCTTCTTTCGGCACTCATCTTTATCGCTCCCGATGGGTCCATGGGTAACTTCGTGCTGGCATGCGTTGTCGCCATCATCGCCATCGTCGTCTCCTTCATCGCTGCACGCGTGATCATCAAGAAGAACCCCAGCTATATTGAGTAGATGCCCGCTGTTTGCATTGGGGACATCCTCGGCAGACCATTAGCAAGAACCCAAGAAGTTCCTTAGGAGCTCGATTAATCCATTCGGATTCCTGAGGCACAAACGACCCCGATTCCACAATGAAATCGGGGTCGTTGTTTCTAAAGCCGTCGATAGACAATCGTTGTTTACCTTAGCTCCCTATCCAAGTTAATTATCCACGCTCGTTCTCCGGTCGGGAGATTTTCTTCGCTCGCGTATCCAGAAATCCACGCTCGAGCAGGACATCCAGATCCGCGCCCGCCCTTGTCTCGATCTGTAACAGCAAGAGGCCTATTCCGCTTCTACATGTTACAGATCAAGATATTCCTAAAACACCCTAAGTTTCATCTCAATCTGTAACAGTTAGATGCCGAATATCGGTCTTGGTGTTACAGATTTAGACAAACTGGAGGACGAGACAAACCAAAAACGGGATGGACGCTAACCCGATGGCGCACCACCTAAATAGAAACGGGCCCTGTCCCATATAGAGACAGAGCCCGAAACTCTCATGGAGCCAGTGACAGGAATCGAACCCGCAACCCACTGATTACATCGGTTTCCTTATCGTTTATTAACGTTCATCTGCGACTATGCCGACCGTGACCTCGAGCTTTTCTTTCATCTTCCGCCTATAGTCTCACTTGAGACGTCTCCGAAACAGTCAAATTGCACAGTCATTGCACACGTGATTGCACACGGAGGAACAATGGAAGAGAAATACGCTACTTCATCTATATATAAGTACATGGACGATCGCTGGCGCGCGCAGTTCCCCTACTTCGAGGACGGCGCCTGGCATAAGAAAACTCGGCTTCTTGAACATCGAGGCCGCGATAAAGGTCGTAGCCATAAGCATCGAGACGCGGCCATGGTGGAAGCTGAGGTCGTTCGCGCCCGCCTAGATGCAGAAGCGGAAGCCGAAGCGAGTAGGCCGGCAGAATCGATTTCAGTTGCCGAACTAGTGTCTACCTATATAACAATGGAGTGCGCCGACATCGCGCGCTCCACCGCGACCGGCTATTCAGGCATGCTCCGCCGAAACATCGAACCATATATCGGCAGCATTCCCCTGGAGGACCTAACTGAAGAAGACGTCCAGGAATGGGTCAACGCAATGGCGAAGAAGCACGCAAGGTCAACTGCGTGCAATTCCCTAAGGCTGCTGCGGGGCTCATTGAAATACGGACTGAGGAAAAAGCTGGTTTCAGAAAATGTAGCCGCATGGGCAAAGGTCCCTAAGAACGAGGATGCCGATTACGGACGGCCGAATTCACTTACCGACAAGGAAAGGGCCCGCGTCCTAAACACCCTCAACGCATCCATTGATGTCCCAACAATACTGGCGGCCAAGATCTCCCTGTATACAGGACTCCGTCGAGGCGAACTTTGCGCCCTGAAGTGGAAATGCGTCGACTTTTCCCAATCCTCAATTCGTGTGGAAGCCGCAATCGGGCATACCGACACCGAGTTCTACATCAAAGGACCCAAAAGTGTCAGTAGTAGACGGGCGATTCCAAATTGTCCAGAGGATCTCATGCGCGACCTAGCCGCGCGCAAGCGAGACATGAAAGAAGAATGCATCAGACTCGGGATTGAGTTCAGCGAGGAAATGTTCGTACTGGGATTTCCCGACGGCTCGTTCCTTAAGCCTCCCAGGATTAACGGTGCCTGGCGTGCGCTCTCTAAGGCGCTGAACCTTCATGGAGTATTAAACAGGAACACGGTAACCTTCCATGACCTAAGGCACAGCTTCGCAACATATGCCGTCGCCAACGGCGTAGACCCGAAAACACTCGCAAGTTTGATGGGCCACTCCAAAGCCTCCATGACCCTAGACAGATACGCAAGCGCCGACCCGAAAGCAACCGCATCGGCAATGGACGCTCTCGGACGCCTTTACAAGAGCGCCTCATAGCTTACGAAAACTGAATTGGACCTAACCGAAGGCCGCGATACCACATCGCGGCCTTTTCCATGCCTTTCCAGAGCAAGTCATTTCAGTCTATCGGGTCCATATCGTCCGCCGCGACCGTAGTTTTGAGACCGCCTTCCAAGACAGTTCAGACTTGAACTCAAAGAGACGACAGCAAACAGAAGGAGGTCGAAATGGAAGTTGAGAACAAGCGCATCACTCTTGATGCCTTTCGTACGATGCCGGATATCGTTGACCCGATGCCGGTCGCACGCCTGCTCGGCATCAGCGATCGCTCCGTCTACAGGCTCTGCCAGAACGGAACATTCAAAGCCGTGAAGTGCGGGAAGCTGTGGCGCATCAATCGCGACAGCGTTCTTAGCTACATCGGCGTCAACTGAATGTAGTGAACGCCGGCTAAGACCAACTGAGCCCGGAGCAAACATGGGTATTAACAAATTCAACGCCGGACCCATTGAAATAATTGCAGAGTTGATTGATTTCGATGCCGTCCAAATCAAAAACGAGCACATCGCATATACGCCCTTGCCGGCGGCCAAAGCGCCAAAAGGCTATCCGATTACATACACGGAAGACGAATAGACGCCACAGGGGGCCAAACGGCCCCCTGTTTTATGAGGAGACCCTATGGCCGAAACCAAAACCATCAGCGTAAAAATCGACCACAAGCTCTACACCGCCCTCAAGACGCGGGCGGAGCTCGACGAGTCCAACGTCAGCGACGAGATCCGCTCGCTCCTGCGCTCGGCGCTCGCCGCGGAGGGGCTCGACCTCTACGGCAACGAGGTCGCAGATTTCATCCGCGGCGTCGTCGACGCGCGGATGGACGTCGCCGCACTCGACATCGAGCGCAAGCTCGACGCCGCCGAGGACCGCATCGCCGCGGTCCTCTCGCGGCCCATGACCGCCGCCATCATGGCCGGCCTCATGTCGGCCGACGTCCTCAAGGCCTCCTACGCCTCGCTCGACGACGTCCCCGTCGCGGACATCTGGAAGAACTACCTCGCGCAGGCCGGCGAGCTCAGCCGCGCCGGACTCGGCCGAATCGACGAGGTGAAGCTCCACGCGCGCGAGCGCGCCGATGGCTAGCCCGCCCGTCATCGTCAACCACTCCGTCGTCCGCGCGGGGGCGTCCACGAGGGCGTCCGCCGCGGGCCTGGCGGCATACGCCGGCACCCGCCGCGGCGTCGTCATCGAGGTCAGCGAGGCCGACGGCAGGAGACTCGGCGTGGACGGCCTGGCCGCCTACGCCGCGAACAGGACCGGCTCGACGGGCGGCCTCTGGGGCGCGGACGGCCCGGTCCCCGTGGCGGAGGCCAGGCGCGCCATCGCCCAAAACGGCGGCGCGGTGCTCACCACCGTCGTCACGGTCCCGAACGAAATCGCCCCAGGCGCCGGCCTCGACCGCCTGGACGCCTGGCAGGCCCTGGTGCGCTCCGAGTGGCCGAGGCTCTTCTCCGAGATGACCGGCGTGCCCGAGAGCCGCGTGGAGTTCTACGCGGCCATGCACGTCAACGGCACGAGCCACCACGTCCACATCCTCACGGTCGACCGCAAGGGCGGCTGGGACTCCCTGCTGCCCAGGGGGAAGATGGAGGCGGCCAGGCTCGAGATCTCCTCGAAGGCCATGGCGCCGCTGCTGCGGGAAGCGTACATCGAGCGCGACCTCGCGAGGAAGGCGGCCCTGGAAGCAGTTGCGCGAATCGACCGCGGAAAGCTCGACATCGGCCTGCCGCCGAACGGAAGAATCGAGGCCGCCCACCTCAGGCGTTTCCACCCGGAGGCCTCCGCCGCGTTGAGGGAGGCCCTCGACCGGGCGGCGTCCGACTCCCCCGCACTCGCCGGCGCACTGGAGCGCCACAGGAAGGCGGTCGAGAGGTGCGCCGACCTCAAGTGCCTGACCGGTGAGGCGCGGGATGTCTACGTCCGCAAGGCAGCTGCCGACCTCGGCCTCCGGTGCGAGAACGCGGCGCTTCGGGTCATAGTCCCAGACAGAACGCCGGCTCGCGAGGAGGTGCCGACACGACGCGCCGCGCCCCAAACCGGCCCCGCGACGGAGAGGCGGCGGGAAGCCGGACTCACCACCGAGGCCCGGGCCTGCATCCCGAAGACGCGCCTCGAAAGGCTCGCGCGAAAGGCCGCTCGCGGCCGGACCCTCGAGCCGGCAGACCTCAGGGGGTGTCCCACGGCGGACCGGGCATTCAGGCGCGCCCCGTCGGCAGGCACCGCCCTAGGGCGCGCCGCCGCGATGGCGACCCTGGTCGCCAGGGAGGCCACACGGGACGCCAGAGGACGCGACATGGGAGACGAGGCCGGCGAGAGGGCGCTGAGACTCATCGCCGCGACCCTGAGGGCACTCGCCTCCGGCGGCACCGGGCCGTCGAGCGCCCCCGCGCTGAAGATAGCGAACAGGATAGAGAGGACGATCACGAGATGAAACCGAAATCCTTCAACCGCGACATGAAAAGGGAGCTCGCCGGCACGCTCGCGGCCCACGGCGTCGCCGCCGTCATAGCTTGCGCCGCGGCCGCCAGCGCCTGGGACTACGCCAGGTGGTGGACCCTATCCCTCATCTCGGGCCTCTCCGTCCTGCTGCGGCTGCCCACGGCCGACCCGGGCCCCGAGCCCGCCTACGTCTTCCGCGGCCCCCTCGAGGCGGCCGCCGACGCGGCGGCGTCGGGCCAGGCGGGCGAGCTGCTCGCGGCGCTCGCCCTCGTCGCGGCCTCCGTCCTCGCGCTCGGATTCGTTTCTTGGGGCCGTTCATGGGCGAGGCTCCACGACGGGACGTTCGCCGGCGATCGCGCGCCCACGCGCACGCACGGGGACGCTTGGCTCGAGTCGAGGCCCTCCAGGGTCGCGAGGCGCTGCCCTCCCTGGGACGGGAAGGCCGCCGCGGAGGGGCTCGTGGCGGCCGGCTGCATCGGCGGTGGGATCGCGATGGTCCCCGCCGTCCACTGCCTCATAAGGGCGGGCAGCGGCGCGGGCAAGACGAGGAGGTCCCTCGCGATCAGCGTGGCCGCGGCAATCGACCGCAACGCCCACGGGATCCCGACGTCCGTCATCGTCCACGACCCGAAATCCGAGATTCGCGCATGGACCGAGCCGCTCGCCAGGAGGGCCGGGATGGAGGTCGTCGCCATCCGGCTCGACGAGCCCGTCAAGTCGGCGAGGTTCAACCCCCTCGACCGCGCCATCGCGGCACTCGGGATCGAGGGCGTCGCAGGTGCCGTGGCCGAGCTCCGCGAGCTGTCGGCGGCCATCGTGCCCGACGCCTTCTCCTCCGGCCAGAGGTTCTTCACGGACGCCAGCCGCAACCTCATCACCGGCCTCTGCCTCCTCGCGATCACGGACGGGCGGATCCCCATCGAGGCGCGAAACCTCTCGACCGTTCTCGCGCTCCTCGAGCCCAGGGGCGGCAAGAGCGCCGTCAAGTCGCTCGAGGAGCTCGCCGCGGACCTGCCGGCGGGAAACCCGGCGCGCCAGTTCCTCCTCGTCGCCTCGTCGAACGGCGGCGGGGGCGAGGCCCTCGTCTCCACCGCGCGCAACTACCTCATGTCCTTCTGCGACGACGACGTCAGCCGCATGCTCCGGGACGGCGAGGTCGACCTCGCATCGGTCGGGCGCAGGCCCACCATCCTCTACATCGCCAGCGCGACGGACCGCGGCGACCGCGGCGCGCTCGTCTCGTGCATATTCTCGCAGGCGCTGTCGGCGCTGCGCGAGACCGCGCGCCTGTCAGGCGGCAGGCTGCCGGCGGAGACCCTGCTCGCCATCGACGAGGGGTCCGGGATCCCCAAGATCCCCCGCCTCCTCGGCGACCTCGCAGAGGTCCGCAGCATCGGGCTGCACGTCGTCTTCGTGCTCCAGAACACCCATCTGCTCGAGGCGCGGTGCGGCTACTCCAGGGCGGAGTCGGACGCGCTGCTGGCGCTGCTCGGCACCCAGGTCGTCCTCTCGGTGGAGTCCGTCGGCGAGGCGGAGGAGATCAGCAAGCGCCTCGGCGACTACAGCGTGAGGACGACCGGGCAGAGCTCGACCAAGGGGACGCAGAGCTCCTCGTCCGGCAAGTCGTTCTCCGTGGCGCGCCGCCCGCTGATCACCCCGTCGGAGCTCATGGCCTGGAGCGCGCGCGAGAACGGCGCGCTCGTGATCGACGCGGAGGGCCCGATGGCGCTCGCCAGCCGCGACATCACCGAGACGTTCCTGGGGCCGCTGCTGGGCATGACGTCGCCGGAGGCCGAGGGCGCGCTGCTCGCGCGGGCGCTCGAGGGGGAGGTCCGGAACACCTCCCCGGCACCGGTGTGGCGCATCCCGGATAAGCCGAAAAAGCCCAAGGGGTCGCCGTCCGGCGGCAGGAAGCGCAAGGTATCCGCCGCGCCCGACGGGTTCTGATGCGTCATACGGCCCTGCCTGCGAAAACGGCCCGCCGTCATACGGTGCGCGAGGCGCGTATGACGGCGGGCCGTGGCGGTCTTTCGGTTTATCTTTCCACGCTACCAGCGGAAACGAACTCGGCACGCCGAGTTGCGCCGCAAAATCCCGGGCGCCCGTAGTGCGCCCTTATCCTGCTCATAAGGACCGGCTATCCCTTACCTGTGACACAATCTCAAACGCACAGAACAGAATCATCAGTCCAATCATCGCATAAGAGGCAGCCGAACCTTCAAGCACTATTCCACAAAGAACAATCTCCGCGCCGCCAATAAGAACTGTTATCAGGCGCTCTGCCTTTTTGCTCTCGCCGCTCGCATAAAAAGGCGGCAAAGCGCACAAGATCACATATAGCCCGGGAAGGGAATACAGGATCGATAGTCCAAGCCCCCCATCAACCGCAGTGTTTTGCGTAAGAATCAACTGAACCCAAACGGCAATTATCACTGAGCAGGTTGTCGATAAAAGAAGACTAGAAATATAGCACGCAACAAAGTCCCGTCGCATTCGAACAGAGAAATCCGCGAACTCTCTTCGCCGCGTGGAAACAATAAGGTACACAGAAATTGCAATAGAACCAATCAGAGAAAACAGCGGAACAACCAGCAATTCAAGCTTATTACCCCATCGATCAACCACACCCCCACTCCAATGAGCGGGAATTGTATCAGGGAGGACTGACCAAGCCGCCCATAGAATCAGAAATGGAAGAATAGAGAGGATGAAAGATGATAACACTGCAGTAATTTTTTTTGAGGCTCTCATCGATTCCGCATCTCCTTGCGCGCCCACATTCCACTCCGCCTTAAATCAAGTATAAATACACAGTCTTTCAAGACAGCTATTCAACATTGGTGGTCACCGCTATGGACAATGTGAACCACCTAAACGAACTCTCAATACAGTCCCAGCTTAGCACCCTTGAAAAACTGGTCGCGGACGCGGAACAATCTACCGACGCAAGACGCGATTTCGAAGCTCAGCCTCGTGCCGTATTCCAGAAATATGGAATTACAGACCTCCAAATCAAAGCGGGAAATCGAAAAGTCTCTGTACGAACTGGTGGAGTCAACCGAAAAGGAGGCGCGTGTCCCCGTTGCACGCGCAGTATATCGTCGTATCCAGCTCCCACCGTCCAAGGCACTTGGACGGTGGGAGCTCCGCATCCCGGGAAAGGAAAAGCGCGGCCCATCCGGACCGCGCCCGCGCCCTCCTCCCATTTCACCCCGCGACGTAAACCGTCCGGCCCGTCTCGCAGTCGATGGTCTCGGCGTCCCCGAAACCGACCCGGACGGCCGCCCATCCGCCGGCGACCGCCAACGCGTCGGCCTCGGACCTCGCGGCGGCGATGAGGCGCCCGAGCTCGGCCGAGCGCGCCGGCGCGGTCCCAACCTCGAACGCGCCGCCGTCGCCGCCCGACTCGTACTCGACGACGACCGTCGAGCCGAGAGCCTCCTCGAGGGTCTCGCTCAGGCCGCCCATGCCGTCGAGGGCGTGCCCGGCGACCGTGGCCAGCGGGTAGCGGGCCATCCCGGACGCCGCCGAGCGGACGGCCATGCGGAGCAAGCCGGCGGCCTCGAGCGCCTCGATGAGCGCCGCGGGGACCGCGGCGTCGATGGCGATGTTGCCGTGCCCGCGGCACCACTCGGCCGCCGACGGCACGTTCGCCGTGAGCACGCCCCACCCGGCCATGTAGCCCTCGGAACGCGGGTCCGTGGCGTCGAGGAGGAGGACGGCCAGGCCGCCGCCCACGTACTCATCGGCCACGAGGGCGAGGCGGACCGCCTCGCCCATGGAGTCGAACTCGACCGTGACCATGTGTCTACCTCCTCCTGACGGCGCTGAGCGGCTTCGGGGAGAAGTGCTCGTCGCGCTCGACGGCGGCGAACCCCATCTGGCGGTTCAGCTCGGCCATCTCCTTGATGCTGAAGTAGCCGAGCTCGTCGTCGTAGCCCTCGACGAGGCCGAATGCCTCGTCCGTGCCGTCGAACTCAAGCAGCCACCAATCCCATCCGTTCACGCACGAGAAGTAGTGGGCGTAGACCGTGGGGTCCTCAGCTCCATCCTGTTCATAGAGCCTCGGCACCGTCTTGGCGATTTCCTCGGTCATCAGCTGCTGCATGTCTTCCTCCGTTCCGGGCACCCTGCCCTCAACATCTCGCCCCTGCGGGCAAAGCCGAATGGCGACGCCGCGCGTCGTCGTCGGCTTTGCTCCCTGCAAAGCCGCACCGGAGCGAAGGCGGGTCAAGGGAGGTCCATGACGACCTCCACCAACCGGAGCGGAGCGGAGGTTTGTGCGGGGTCTCATGGGCCCCCTTGAAGCGGCGTAGCGGAGGTGCCACCCGGCCGCGAAGCCGTGGCCGATTCACGGCGGACGCCGGCAGCCCACGCCCAGCATCGATACCATCTGAACCGCTATTCACTTTTCGAGAGGAGCCATATGGAACTCGAGGATATCGTCTACGAGCTCGCCTGCCTTCATGAGTCGATGCTCTTTTGCTGCGAGGACCGGTCCGGCAAGGAGGACCCGGTCTTCGCGCATTACTGCATGGCGCTGGGGAGGATTGTCAGGGACCTCGAAGAGGCCGAGCGGCGCATCCGGACCGAAACGGCCGGCGCCGAATCCCGTCAATAGAAAACGCCCCGGCATTACTGCCGGGGCGTTTTCTAGAGCTCGATCTCCGCAATTATTTTTTTCATCTCGAGGGCCCAACCGAGCTGTTCCTCGATGTACCCCGGCCATGCGTCCTGGTGGCCCTTGATGGGGTGGCCCGCCTTGTAGAAGCGCAGCCCCGATGCCTTTTTCGCATCGAAGGTCACCGCCGTCAGCCCGAGGTGATCCTCGAAGACCCCGCTGTTGGCGATGGCGCGGTGTCCGATCTCCTTGTCGTCGTCCACGTACAGCTCGATGCCCGTGCGGCCCTTGTGCGTATCAATGAGCAGGGCGAGATGGTATGCCGAGACCCCCAGTCGCAGCGTCGACCAATGGTCCTTGCTGGGCTTCTGCGGGCTGAACTCCTTGAGGAACTCCGGATGGCCGTCCGCCACCTCGCGGTAGGCCGTCCAGTACGCCAGCTTGACCTTTTCGGTCTCGCTGAGCCCCTCGGAGAGTTTCACGGTCTTGGTCCACTCGTTCGGCTGCTCGACCACGCCGAAGCGCGGGGCGGGCAGGGAGTCCCCGATCTTCCAGAGCTCGACCTCGACCAGGAAGAACCCGAAGTCGCTGTCGGTGTGCTGGTTGAGCCACTCGATGGCCTGGCGGTGCTCGTCGCGGGCGTGCGCCACGACCCAGATGACGACCTCGGCGCCCTTGCCGGCGGCATACGTGATCACCTTGCCGAGATGGTCGTGGTTGGTGTCCTCGAGCTGGTTCTCGATGATCACCTTGCGGCCCGTACCGGACTCCTGCGCATAGATGTCCACGTTGAACGAACCGACCGAGGACTCCGTCTCTATGAGCTCGAGCTCGATTCCGACCGCCATCCCGAGGGTTGCGAGGTTCTGCTCCTCGGCCAGCCACTTGGTGAAGTCGTGGGCCTCATGCGGCCACACCTCGCGCAAGGGGACCTTCTTGATGGTGTCCAGGTTATAGGTCTTCATCCGTCACCCTTCCAGTCGTTAAGTCGACACCGCTGCAGGGTTTCTATATGCGCCGAACATCATGGCACCCAACCCCTAGACGCGTCAATGCGTGGACATATCAACGAGAACGTGCCATCCGGTCAAATCTTTACGACCGGATGGCACGTTTGATTCCTCCAATTACGATGTTAATCTGCAAATGTGCAAGTTGAAGGCGAAAAATTCAGGTCGACCTCTCCGACCGGCCCGTTGCGGTGCTTGGCCACGATCACCCTTCGCTTGCCCCAATCGGGACGTTCCGGGCGGCTTGCCTCTCCCTCTGTGGCAGACGCATCAAGCAGGAGGACTACATCAGCGTCCTGCTCGATAGATCCGGAATCCCTAAGATCCGACATCATCGGGCGCCTATCCGGGCGCTGCTCGGACTGTCGTGAAAGCTGGGCAAGCGCTATCACGGGCACGTGCAGTTCACGAGCCATCAATTTGAGCGCGCGCGATAGCTCCGATACCTCTTCGTATCTGCCTGCCCCTTTCACCGACGATTGAAGAAGCTGGAGATAGTCAACAATGATGACCTCAGGCGCCTTCCCGTCAATCACCTTTCGTCGACATTGGGCCTGCATCCTGGAGACAGTCATTCCAGGCTCATCGTTCAATATAATGGGAAAACCAACCAAGCGATCACGCGCTTCCGCTATCAATTGTTCTTGGAGGCCGGCATACGATCCGGAGGAAAGCGTACTTGAAGAGATACTCGACTCCAGGGAAAACAGCCGGTACGTTATCTCCTCGCTTGACATTTCCTCTGAATAAATTGCAACGCGTCTGCCCTGTTTTGCAAATTCTGCTCCGCAAAACACCGCAAACGCCGTTTTACCCACAGAAGGTCTTGCGCCGACCACGACCAGCTGCCCAGGCTTGATTCCATCGGGAAAAAGCCCATCAAGCGCCCCGATCCCGAAATATATGCAATCTGGGTCCTTCGTGCCGGCATGCTTGGCGCCCATATCCATATAGACCTGCTCGGTGACTTCCGCGAGACTGTGGGAACCGTTAGGAATAGCCCTCGTTGTCACTTCCCCCAATATCGCCTCCGCCCGATCCGCCAGCTCCTCTTCGCTGGAGCCCTCGCTAACGGCAAGGTCCCTGATTCGCTGCGCAGCAGCAGTCAAGCTCCGCCTCAACGAATGCCGTTTGAGGATTTTGACGTAATGCGGGTAGTTCACATAGCTAAGATAATCTCCAGAGACCTGAAGCACATAGGAGTCCCCGCCCGCTTTTGCTAGATTTCCGGTCGACCCAAGTCTGTCAATCACTGCAACAAGGTCGGTCGGCATGCCGGCATCGGCGAGTTGCTTGATAGCGGTAAACATGATTTGGTTGCGCGAAATATAGAAGTCGCCCGCCTCGAGAACGGCACCCAGCTCCGCCGCCACCTCAGTGCTGCCCATCATGGCGGACAAAATCGAACTCTCGGCGGCCTTGTCGTAAATCTCGTTGTCTTTCATCCTAATTCCTCCTATGGTGCAATTGTTCATAGATATCCAGCGCCTCCGCTTCAGTCATCGACGGAGGCCCCAACGGCTCCTCAAAACCGGCAGCGGAGACGTGACACCAGCTTCCGCAACTATTACGGTAGACCCCGGCTCGGCTAATAACGGGCCCCGGGGCGTGAACGAGCCACCGCGAGATTTCTTTACTTGTCAGGAAGGCATGTGGGTACAGATATGGATTCCGTCCCCTTGAGACGTTATCGTCCACTTGGCGCTTCACCGCATCAGCAATTTCGGCGGCATCCCATCCCTGAATCCGAAGGCTGTCGTATTCCCGGCGAGTTTCCTTTTCTTTGGCTCCCGGGCCTTTTTCGAACAGCTTCAGAAAAGAAAGGTAGTGAGCATCCTCGGTCTCGCTGCTATTAGTTTTATTAGTTGAATTAGAGGGTGTAGTAATTGCCCGCGTTTCCACACCAGTTGAGGCGCCTTCTCCACTAGCTAACTCGTTTTCTACACCAGTTCGGCAATAATCAACCGGTGTAGAAACCCCTTGTTTTCCTCCACCAGTCCGACCTGTCACGAGATCCAATTCGCCAGACCGAGGCCAAATATACTCATAGCAGGAAGCCTGTTGTTTGCTTTTTCCAATTTGCAGTTTGCGTAACAATGGTTCGACGCCTTCCTTCTTCAGGCTCAGATACTCACCGGTCAAAGTCAAATAGTTGAGGTATTTGATGGCGGTCTTTCGGGTGATGCCGAGCGCTTTTTCGAGCTGTGAAATTGAGAGCGACGCATATTGCGCGCCATTGTCCAGCCTACTGCCCACCACAGCGCCTTTAGCTAGGGCGATTACCGCCTTGTGCAACCCCTCCATCGTTCGCCGGTTTTTGCAATTTGCCTGAATCCAGCAAATCGCATACATCATCCAGCCGACCAGGTCATCGGTCATCAAAGGGGTATGGCACGAGCGAGAGTAGAGGATCTCGGTTTCGTCTATTTCCACGAACCGACCGGTAGGCATGAGTACAGCTATTCGTCGATGGGGACGCCGGCGAGCTTGGCGACAGCCTCCTGGCTGAACAACCAGACATGACCGACCTTCTTGCCTTGCAGGATGCCCTTGCGCGCGAGCTCAAGCACGCTACGTTCCGACAGGCCGAGCCAAGCAGCAGCCTCGCGCGTATGGAAAGGCCGCGCGTAGACAGCGGGACGATTCAAAGCGTTCATCTGTACCTCCGTAAAAAAACTCTGACTACGCTGTCTAGTTTACGACGTTAGCTTTATTTGCTTGTTTATTCCGTTTTCCATCATAAGAGACACATAATTGCTTATTATTTCCCGACTGCGCTGTTATACTAATTTCGTTAGCTTTATCAGGAGGACTATATGGGCAGCCATCATATCTTTATCGCAAAGGACAAGAAGCTGGGGATGCATGTCCTTATCAGGATTCAGGCGGTCGATGAGCTGGGAAGTGCCTATCCCCCGATTAACCCCGACACTTTCAATGAGCTCCTGATGGCAAGGGATGCGAAATCATTAGTCCTGGCAGCCCGCAATCTCGGGCCCATGTACATTTCGGAAGATGATCTCGCCAATCGCACCTATCTGCCCAGTCGACTTCAGCAAGGCATCGAACGTGGAATAGATCTCGTTCCGTCCAATTTAGACGGCCTGCTCTCGGAGTGCTTTTTCGATCCATATGCCAATCCCGCCGAAGTTGACGGCATGGGCTATAAAGAGGTCGGCCGAACAGCGAAGAAGGCCGCTCGCGAGCTTATCGATGAGTTCGATTTCGTCAATGCTGGGAACCTCTCCTATCTGGATTCTCAGTTCCGTGCCGTCATCGAACCGCTGCATGACTGGATTTTTGCCAGAAACCTGCTTTCGATAGTCCTTCGCATCGGCGGGTTATATAGAACTGGAGCGGACCCCAAAACAATTCTGGAGACCGCTAGGTTCCGCAAGGTTGAGCCGGCAAGCCTGAAAGAGCGTTTTAACATGGGCTCTGCCACCTGCTATGCGATACCCATAGCGTTCAATCCGTTTTACCGAACCGGAAACCTGCTGGTTAACGATGTGACCTTTGATGCTCAAAAAATCTGGCCCCTCTACAACAGCCTCACTGACATCAAGAAGTCATTTACACAGGCGGTCATTGATCACCATCTAAAAGGCGACGGGAATGAGTTCGTCAAGTTTCTCACGTCGGTCGAGGCAGCACAGGCCGACGGTAGATTCGACAACAGAAAGAACCATCCGGAGGAAAACAAGTGGTGGTATCTGGTTGTCAGCTCAAACATAGACGGCAAATCCATAGATGATCAGATGCAGATAGCGAACCGGATGCTTCAGGCGGTAGACGGAAGGCTCTTCCAGCCCCGCATCGCATATTCGGGCGTGAAGATGGCCGAAATCGCCCCGGAGCAGAAACCACGTAACATGTTGGAAGCCATGTGGTTACTCGTCAGGAACCATCCCGACCATTACCTCTTGACGTGCAAACGCTGCATGCGAACTGTGCTGTCTGGAACCCAAGGGGGCGAGCGCTCATTCTGCAGCAATTCTTGTCGCGCGACCTGGAGCAAAGAACACCCGTCCAGATAGGAGGGCTGTTCACAGAAAAAAGCCGGAACCTGGCTGGACCAGGCTCCGGCTTTCTGTTTATTCCCATCAAAGACCATGCAGGTAAGAATAAGGCCTATTCCGTTCCCTGGATCACGGTCAGCAAATCCTCGTAGCTGTGCACCACGTCATAACGCACGTCCTCGTCCGAGAACTCGTTGAAGAGCTTGCGGGCGCAGGCAATCTTGCCGCGCTCGATGTCGCGCAGTGTGAGGCTGTCCATGCTGCCCTTGGTCTCCGCGACGAAGAACACGTGGCGCACGCTCCCCTTCTCAAACGCGATGGCCCAGTCGGGCGCATAGTTGCCCACCGGCGTCGGGATCTTAAAGGACCTCGGCAGCTTGGCGTAGACCGCGACCTTGCCCTCAGCGGAGTCGAGGTCTCGTGCGAAGTCGCGCTCGCCCTCGGAATCCCAGAACACGTAGTCCTGGATGCAGCGGCTCGTCTCCAGCGCCCGGCCGACGTTCTCAGGCATGCGCTCGGCAAAGATGGTTGAATCGTACCGCTCGTCGAGCTTATGGTACGTGATGTGGTCCACCACCATCGTCGCCTTCTCTGCCAGAATGCAACGGGAGACCTTGGCGATGAACTCCTCGGGGTTATCGCGGAACATGCGGAACTTGACGGGGGCTATGCTCTTGAGGGTCGACGCCGCGCTCCTGCGCGTGATGCGTGCCGCGGTAGCGACTTCGCCCAGCAGGTCGCACGTCACGCCCGAGGCGTCCTCGCCCACCTCGTAGTCGCGCCTCGTGGCATCACCGAATGACTCGCCGCGCTCAAGGTTCTCCCGCGTCTGGGTCGAGCGCTGCGCGGCGGTCGTCATGACATAAGATGCCTTGGTCACAAACAGTTCGCGGTTAATTCGGTCGATTGCCTTAGCCCGCAGCTCAACGTCGTCAAAATCAACGGTGTAGGAGTGCTTAGAGTTGGTCCTGTTCCAAAGTTCTTGGAACTCGGCGCGCGCGAAGTTGGCGTTGAGCGGGTTTTCGCGAACCTTGGGCTCGTTGCCGTTGCGAATGTAGTCGTCGAGCGCATGCTCGTCGTAGACGCTCTTCACCAGCGCTTCGATATCCTTGCGATAGGCATAGAGATGCTCGGGCAGGTCGTCGTCGGTAACGGACGTGAGGCCCGATTCCTTGAACTTCTGTGCAGGCACGCCCTCGCGATCGATGAGACTGTGCTGCACGAGCGCGAAATAGACATCGTGTGCATCTTCCTGCCTGAGCGCATAGGTCTTTTCCTCGTCCGCCTGGACGACAAAGCCCTTGAGGAACTCCTCCGTGACCGCCTTGGGACGCTCGCGAAGTGCGCTCTTCGTGTCCTCCTGCAGCGCCTTCGTGAAATCGCTGTAGCTCTCGCTGGCGATGACGGTGAGCGTGTTGACGCGCTGCACCTCCTGCTCGCCCAGTGCCTCCAGGTCCTGGCGCTCGCCGTCCCGGTTCACGCACAGGCGCAGGCCGCGGCCCACCTCCTGGCGCTTGCCGGTCTCAGAATCGGAGTGCTTGAGAGTGCAGATCTGGAACACGTTGGGGTTATCCCAGCCCTCGCGCAGGGCAGAGTGGCTAAAGATGAAGCGAGTGGGCTCGTCGAACGACAGCAGGCGCTCCTTGTCCTTGAGGATGAGGTCGTAGGCACCCTCGTCATCGGACTCATCGCTGCCGCGCTTGAGCTTAGAGTTAACCGAATGCCCTTTCTTGTCGATGGAGAAGTATCCCTTGTGCGTTGCATGGACGTCGATGCCGCGCAACCACTCAAGATAGCGGCGACGCACCTCACCGAGACCCGCATCGAGCGAGGCGTCGAGGTTCTGCTGCCCACGGCTGTACTCGTCGATGGCGCGTGCGTACTCCTCCTCAAAGATTCGGCCGTACTCGCCCAGGTCTTCCCCGCCGTCGTCATCATAGATGCGGTACTTGGCGACCTCGTCGATAAAGAAGAGCGACAGACACTTGATGCCGCGCGCGAACAGCGCCTCCTCCTTCTCCAGATGGCTTTTGATGGTCTCGCGCTCCCGCCCTACCTGTTCCACGCACGATAGCTTTCAAGAAGCTAAGCGACATCGCCAAACTCCTTTGAAATTAGATAGTCGATTAAATCCTGTTTATCCAGTCGCCAAATGCCGTCATAGTTAACGCCACCGGCGGCGTGAATTATCGCCATTGCCTTCGTCTTACCGACAAATAAAAGGCTCTCGACGTCTTTACGGTTGAGATATACCTTCGGTTCGGCTTCAAGCTTTTTGTACCATGCCTTCCTTTTGATCCACTTCTTTTGACCTTCAGTTAAATCGTCCATTAGCGCCTCTTTCGGCCGTAATTGTTTTATCAAGTTCATTGTAGCATCTTCGATGTTATTCTAACTACGTCGTTTAGCTTAACCCATTAGCTACATATTACTTGAAAGGACTATTAATGCTCGACCCACTTATTCCCACGCCCGCGAGTCCCGTTCAGCCTCTTAGCCGATGGACGCTCCCAAGAGTCAAGAAAGCCACCGTAGAAATCGACGGAATCGAATGCGACGCCTTCATCTGCAAAGCAAACGGATATGCCTACGGCCTTCCTGACGGTTTTTCCACCGGAGCAATGATGAATCTAAATCTCTCAGATAATCGGGCAATCGCCGATTTTGTTGAACGCTACGGACTGCCCGTTTCGCCCTATGCCAACCAGGCTAGCCATGTCGAACAGCGTTTTAAGCAAAACGATTCCTATTCGACGGATCCAGTGGGAGATGGCCTCAACCTTTGGCGAGACGGGTTTTACGATTCGAAGCGAAGCCAACAGATCTCCGAAGAACTTGGGCCTTCGCCTTTCAATCATTTCAAAGACAAACGCTGCTCCGCAGGTACTGAAATCGCAAATCTCATCAAAGGAATCCGTCCGAGCAATTCGCAAATCATTCTTGTAAATGACATCCGGACTACATTGGCCTTCATGCAACTCTCCGCGCTTCTTCTATGTTCTAAGTCGGCATTTGGAAGCGCCGCATATGATGTGGTACTGAGTTACTTAGGCTCTTGTCCATCAAGAACAATCATCACCAACGTTTTCAAAACGCTTTTGTACGCGACGCAACTACAGATCAAGCCCCAAGACGGTCGCAGCTCCGAGATTGTCGCGGAAGCAAATCGAATCTGGATTGGAAATCAACTTGAGGACCTTGAGAAAACCCTCGCCCTTTTCATTGACCTTGCGATCAACCCAAATGAAGAACCCAAAAGGTTGATCAGTAGTCCAATACTCCGCAGGCTCCTAGTCGAAAGACCCAATGAGGCCGAGGCAATCCCCGGCAGTCTAACGCGCGCCTTTGCACTCCAGCTTGAGAAGGAACTCGAAAGCAATCAAGGTTGGTTCAAGTGCAGCGTCTGTGGACGACCGTACAAAAACAAGCAACAACTCATGCATGCCATCATAAATCAGGAAGCTGCAGAGAAAGAGCGCTGCAAGGCCAGAAGGACAACCCGCAAGCCAAACTCATTCTGCTGTAGGGCCCACGAAGAGTCCATGAGGCGTAAAAGAATCCCTAATCGGACGACAAACTCCGAGATGGGCCCAAACTCAAGCGAATCGATTTAACGCAAACTCGAATCGCGTGAAGGCATTGTGAACTTTATTTTTAATTAGAGATGCCAAGACAGCTTTTATTGCACATGTCGTTGCGCAGCCCGTTGCACACGGCGGCAATAAAAAAGAAAGCAGGCCAGAGAAAAATAGACTCTGACCTGCTTTTTCTTTCATGGAGCCAGTGACAGGAATCGAACCCGCAACCCACTGATTACAAATCAGTTGCGCTACCGTTGCGCCACACTGGCACACTTGGCGCTTTCGCGCGAAGCCAGTTAAGAATAAAGGAATTGCGGACGAGGCGCAACAGACCCTTCGCCCGACCACATCTCAAAACTATTCGCCAGAACGAATAGTTTTATCCGTTCGCCAAAACCAAAAACTATTCGTTTTGGCGACGGCAACCCACAGTCCATTGATTACAAATCAACGGGCTGACCAATTGGGAAACGGGTCTCTATGGATAATCCCCTACCGACCACGCAGGGCCTTGAGCTTGGCCAGGGCATCGGGGCTCAGGCGACTGCCCAGAGTCATCTTGATCTGCGGAGCTTCCTCTGCCTCGTGAACGTCGTTATCGATCTGTTTGATCTCGTCCACCAGCATACGGCTCGAGATGCGCGTTACGCCCTTGCCCATGACGACGGCCTGGATCGTGCCGTCGCTCGATACCACGGAGCACGCGCGGCCTTCCTCGCGTGCCTCGATGCAGAGCTTTTGCACCACAGTATCGGCAGAGACGCCCGTCGGCGAGAACTCGATGCGCACGCCGCGGGCCGGCAGGTTGGGGCGCTCGTTGGAGATATTGCCCGCGCCGTCGAACACGATCACGGCCTCGTAGCGGCCCTGGGCAAAGGCGGCGACGTCGTTGATGAGAGCGGTGCGCGCCATATCGTGAACGTCGCTGGAATACGGATCGTCGGAATGGTCGTACACGAGCTTTTCGTAGCGCGGCGTGCAGTGGATCACGTTGTAACCGTCAACCACCAGCAGCTCGGGCTTGTTGGAGTGCACCGTCGAGACTGGATCGGCGATAGCCTGTGCAAACGCATTGCCGCCCACGCCATAGGTCGCGGCCGAAACAATCGGCTTGGCCGAGCCTTCGCCAAAGCGCTTGGCCTTGGACTTGGCGCGGTTCTTCTTGGACATGCGCTACTCCTCCCCCATGAGCTCGCCGGCGTTGCGGCGCAGCCACTCAAAGCACAGCGCGGTGGTCGCCTGGGCCACATTGAGACTCTCGGTCATGCCGCGCTGGGGAAGCTTGGTCAAAAAGTCGCATTTCTCGAGCACCAGACGCGAGATGCCGTCGCCCTCGGAACCCATGACGAGCGCAACGCGGCCCTCGAAAGGGGCGTCCCAGCAACTGCCTTCGGCATGCTCGGAAGCGCCGCCCACCCAAAAGCCGGCGGCCTTGAGGTCATCGAGCGCTCGGGCAATGTTGGGAACCTGCGCGATGGGCAGGTGCATGACGGCACCAGCAGAGGTTTTGTAGCTGCCCACGGTCACACCGGCGGCGCGCTTGTTTGCAATGATGACGCCCGCCGCGCCCACGACCTCGGCGGAGCGCACGATCGCACCAAAGTTGCCATCGTCGGTCACATGGTCGAGCACGACGACGAGCGCCGGTCCGTCACCCGCGCGATCGAGGATATCGGCGACATCAGCATAGGGGAAATTACCCACCTCGAGCGCAATGCCCTGGTGAGCGCCATGGCTCGACAGCGCATCGAGCTGCGCGCGCGGCACATACTTAATGCGGACACCCGCGGCGTTGAGGTCATCGACCAGGCGCGACAAGGCGGCATCGCGCTCCCCGCCCTCGGCGATGAGCGCGCACTTGATGGGAAAACCAGTGCGCAGCGCCTCGGCGGCAGCACGACGACCTTCGATAAACTCGCCCTTGGGGACCTGAATGTTGTCGCGGTTGCGATCTCGCTGCGAACGCGCAGCCTGGGCTTGGGAGCGCTCGCGCTGGCCCTTGGGAGCGGCAGCGCGGTCGTTGCGACGAATCGGACGCGAACCAGAAACGGCCTGCTTGCCTCCGCGCGATGCACGCTTGCGATTGTCGGCCATAAAACGGCCTCCTTAAAACGATTATCAATAGAACAAACGAAACGACCGCCCGAGGTGCGGCAGATTGCCTTGAAAGAGGAGGGCATAGACCTTGAGGTCATGCCCGACGATTGAAAGGCAAGGTGCCGTGGCTCGGGCGGTCGGGTGCTTGGGAAACCCGCGGGGATTAGAGAGATTTGATACGGGTGCCGGCGGCGGTATCCTCGATCGTCAGCCCGAGGTCCTTGAGCTGGTCGCGGATGGCGTCGGCCAGATCCCAGTTCTTGGCAGCGCGGGCCTCGGCGCGGGCCTCGAGAATCTTGGCAGCGGCCTCGTCCACGTCGTCGCCCGTGTAGGCAACCAGGCCGGCGGCTACGCCCAGCAGGCCCAGCGGCAACTCGACCTTTGGCTCGGGGAGCTCAACGCCAAACGTATCGAGCAGCTCGACCAGCGTATCGGCGGCGGCAAGCGCGGCGGCCTTGTCGGCAGCGTCGCCCGCCTGCTCCAGGTACTGGTTGCACTCGGTCACAAAGCCAAAGACGGCACCCATGGCACCGGCGGTGTTAAAGTCGTCGTCCATGCACTCCTTAAAGGTGGCACGGGTCTCGGCGGCCTTGGCGGCAAACGCCTCGGATGCTGCCTCATCGGCATCGGCCGTCGCATGGTTCGCGGCCCAGCGCAGGTTCTCGACCGTACCGGCGATACGCGTGAGCGAGTTCTCGGCACCCTCCAAGCGCTCCCAAGAAAAGTCGAGCGGCGAGCGATAGCTCGTCTGCAGCATCAGCAGGCGCAGGGCGGCAGCGGAATGCTGCTCGAGCACCTCGGCCAGCGTAAAGAAGTTGCCGAGCGACTTGGACATTTTCTCGCCGTCTACCAGCAGCATGCCCGTGTGCATCCAGGTGTTGGAGAAGCCCTGGTGCCAGGCGCAGGTGGCCTGGGCGCACTCGTTCTCGTGATGCGGGAAGGCAAGGTCGGAGCCGCCGCCGTGGATGTCGATCGGGGTGCCCAGGTAGCGATGCACCATGGCGGCGCACTCGGTGTGCCAACCGGGACGGCCCTCGCCCCAGGGGCTCGGCCAGCTGGGCTCGCCGGGCTTGGCAGCCTTCCACAGGGCAAAGTCGAGCGGGTCGTTCTTGTCCTCGTTCTCCTCGATGCGCGCGCCAACCATAAGGTCGTCGATGTTGCGGCCCGAGACCTGACCATAGTTGGAATCGCTGCGCACGGCAAAGTACACGTCGCCGTTATCGGCGGCGTAGGCGTGGCCCTGCTCGATGAGTGTCTTGATCATGGCGATCATGGGGCCGATCTCTTTGGTGGCGCGGGGGCGCACATCGGGATCGAGCACGTTGGCGGCACGCATGACGCCGATGAACTTGTCGGAGAACTCCGTCGCGACCTCGGCAGCCGTACGGCCCTGCTCGTTGGCGCGCTTGATGATCTTGTCGTCGACATCGGTGAGGTTCTGGGCGAACGTGACCTCGTAGCCGCTTGCGATGAGCCAGCGACGAATCACGTCAAAGCTGATGAACGTGCGGGCATTGCCGATGTGGATGTTGTCGTAGACCGTGGGGCCGCACACGTACATGCGGACCTTGCCGGACTCGATGGGCTGGAACTCTTCCTTTTTATGGGTAGCGCTGTTGTAGATACGCATTCGTTACTCCTTAACGGTTTTCTGTAGCAGGCAGACGGCCCAGGCACCGATTCCCTCGCCCTGGCCTTCCCAACCGAGCTTTTCGGTCGTAGTGGCGGCGACGCCCACGTTTTCGACGTCAACGCCCAGGGCATGGGCAAGGTTGGCGCGCATGGCATCGCGGTGCGGAGTGATCTTGGGTTGCTGACAGGCAATGGTGCAATCGGCATCGACAAACTCAAAGCCCAGCTCGCGCGCATAGTCCATCACGCGAGCGAGCAGCACCATCGAATCGGCACCCTCGTAGGCGGGATCGGTGTCGGGAAATAGCCTGCCGATGTCTCCCCCGCGGCAGGCGCCCAGAATGGCGTCGGCCAAGGCATGCGCGAGCACATCGGCATCCGAGTGGCCCAGCAGGCCGCGCTCGTAGGGAATGTCGACCCCGCCGATGATACATCGACGCCCCTCCACCAAACGGTGGACGTCGTAGCCGTGGCCAATGCGCAGGTTACTGAACATGGGGAAGGTCCTCTCCCTCGGCCATGCGGCCAAGCAGAATCGCGGTTACGGGACGCAGGTCCTCGGGCACCGTCACCTTAAGGTTATCGCGCGGGCTCTGGACACAGCGGACGCGGGCGCCCATGCGCTCGACCAGCGAAGAATCGTCGGTCCCGATAAAGCCCTCGGTGATAGCTGCGGTGTGGGCGCGCTTCATGGCGTCGACGCTAAAGATCTGCGGCGTCTGCGCGGCCCAGTAGAGCTCGCGCGGCGGCGTCTCGACGATATTGTCGCCGTCGACGATCTTGAGCGTGTCGATCGCGGGCTGGCCGCACACGACGCCGTCGAGCGAGCGGTCGCCCACAAGCACGTCGATCGCATGATCGATGGCCTCGGTCGTGATGAGCGGACGGGCGCCGTCGTGGATGGCGACATATTCGAAACCCGCCGGTACCGCATGCACGCCGGCACGGGTGGAGTCCTGGCGGGTATCGCCGGCATCGGCAAAACTGATGGGCGTGTCATAGTCAAACGGGTCGATGGCCAGGCGGCGCATCTCGGCACGGCGCTCGGCAGGGCACACCACCACGATGTGGCCGACCTTGTCGCTACGATCGAACGCGCGGATGGACCAGCTCATGAGCGGACGACCCGCCACGTTAACGAGCTGCTTGCCGCCGGGATTTCCAAAGCGCTGGCCGCTGCCGCCGGCAACGACCACGGCGCATACGGGCGCCATTATGCGTTCCCCTGTTTGGTGCCCTTCATGCGGTACAGCGAGTCCGCAAGAATGGCAGGGTTGTTGACGCCAAAGTCGCCCAGGCGCTCCGGATCCTCGCTGATGTCGTCCATGAGCTCCTGCAGCGAGCCATACTCGTCGACGATCTTCTCGGCCACGCCGTCACGCACGACGGACACGCGCGAAAGCGTGCGCAGGCCCAGCGGCGTCATGACGGAGTCCTCGTCCAGGTCGTCGTAACCCAGAACCGCCGCCACATGCTGTGGGTCGGACAGGTCCTTAGGCGTCATGCGAGCGAGCTCGGCGCGAATCTTCTCGGCATTAGCCTCGGAAGAATCACTTGCGTAGTCGCGAATCATCAGGTCATACTCGGTATCCATGCTGGAGCCGGCGAGCTGCTCGAGCTGCATCTGCACGAGCTTGCCCTGGTTGCCCAGCTTGACGATGCAATCCTTAAGCTCGGTCTTTGCCTGCTGCATGATCTCGAAGCTCGAGAAAATACCGGTAATGTCGGCGAGCGTAACGTAGTCGTCGAGCTCGAGGGCCGTCAGACGCAGCAGGGAGCGGTCGAGCGACTGACGGGTAGTCTGGAGCGTGGCGACGAGCTGATTGACCGAGCTCATGATGGTGGTGACGGGCTGGATCTCGTAGCTCTTGCCGTGAACGTACACGTTGACGACGGCACGACGGGCCGAAACCGAGATCACGATGGCGTCGGTGAGCACCGACATGCGAGCGGCAGTACGGTGACGCATGCCCGTCTCGCTCGTGGCAAGCGAGGGATCGGGATTGAGGTGGAAGTTGGCGCGCAGGATCTGGGTGAGGTCGCCGTCGATAACGATGGCGCCGTCCATCTTGGAGAGCTCGAACAGACGGTTCGAGGTGAACGAAATGTTGAGCGGGAAGCCGTCGTTACCGGCAGCGAGCACGTTTTCGGTGTCGCCGACGCAGATAAGGGCGCCCAGGTGACCGGCGATGATCATGTCGAGGGCGGTACGGATCGGCTGACCAGGTGCCGTCAGGCGGATGGCCTGTTCCATACGCTTTTGCAGCTCGTTCTTATCCAAGGCATCGCTCCCATCGTATACGCTCCATAAACGCTAAATAGTTTCTCACGGTTTGTCCCCGCAGCAGCCACGAAATCCGATGCTTACAGAATGAGCGAACACCGCTTAGGTAGCTCATTTGGGACGGGGCTCCTTTGACTGCTCATGTGGTAGCATCGGGTCTCATATAAATGAGGGAGTAGTCGCGTAATCGGGCTCGCCCGCAGAGAGGGAGCCAGACTATGGGACTCGCAGAGCTCGTGTTGCTCGCCGTTGGCCTTTCGATGGACGCTTTTGCTGTTTCCATCTGCAAGGGTCTCGGCATGAAGAAGATCAACCTTAAAGTCGCCGTGGTGCTCGGTCTGTTCTTTGGCGGCTTTCAGGCCGGCATGCCCGTAATCGGATGGGCGCTCGGCAGTCAATTCATGGACATCATCGGACCCATCGACCATTGGATCGCCTTTATCCTATTGGCCTTTATCGGCGGCAAAATGCTGTGGGAAGCCTTTACCGAAGACGAGGATGAGGGCGACGGCAAGGATGCTGAAAAAATTGACCTGGCAGAATATCTGATTCTTGCCATTGCCACCTCGATTGACGCCCTAGCCGTAGGTATCTCGTTTGCGGCGCTCTCGGTTGACATCGTTCCCGCTGTATCGCTTATCGGCGTCACAACGTTTATCTTCTCCGTCGCCGGCGTAGCGATCGGCCATACCTTTGGCGCGCGTTACGAAAAACCCGCCACCATCGTGGGTGGCGTCGTACTCGTCCTCATCGGGCTTAAGATCTTACTTGAGCATCTGGGGATCCTCACGATATAAAAAACGCCTCTCATAAGCCAACGTCAATGTAGGGGTCTCATGCAGAGTTTTGCATAATGCCTATTCGTGCAGACTTTTGCATGTCATACTAATATGCAAAAGTCTGCACGTTAGGAGATCGCCGTGGATACCCTTCCCATCACCACACCGCGCCAAGCTGGCATCTACGTGCGCCAGGCACGCGAGGCACAGGGAATCACCCGTGCGGCGCTCGCTAAAAAAGCCGGTGTTTCGGAGCGCCTGCTCGCATCGCTCGAGCTAGGAGATGCCACCGGCATTCGACTCGACAAGCTATTGGCAATCTTCAATGCTCTCGGACTGGCGCTCGCCGCTCAAGGGGATATAGGCGAAACGAAAAATGAGCAATCAGCCAACGTTCCGCGTGCCGATTTGCAACCTCACAGTACCCCCAGACGCCATCGCGCTCAACGTCCCTCTCATAGCTACCGTTGCTGCGCCGCCATTCCGGTTCTTGCAGACGCCCCCTTTACGTCTGAACTCTACGACAAAGCCTTCGCAGATTTCGCCATGTCCAATCTCGGAGTCTCGATTGCCGCAAACGCATCTGTCCAACCAAAGCCTGACGGGAAATAGCCAATGGCCAGAACATCACTTCGGACCATTATTTGCGGCGTACCTGCGGGAACGCTCACGCAAGATGAGAACGGTCTTATCAGCTTTACCTACGATCATGACTATGACGGGCCAGCCCTATCGACCAACATACCCGTATCGAATCGCACATACGGACAACAGGTCATGAATCCGTACCTGTTTGGCCTTCTACCCGACAGCGAGGATCAGCGAAAAGCGATTGCTGCCGAATTCGACGTTAGACCCAACAATGCCGTTGCGCTACTCAGCCATATCGGACTTGACTGTCCGGGTGGAGTGCAGTTTTGTGCCGAAGAAGACGTCAACGCCGTCCTGCATCGCACCAGCGAATACCGCCCTATAGGCGATCACGAGATTGCGCTGCGTCTCAAGTCGATCAGAGATGACCGCGATGCATCGTGGATGGGTCTAGATGAAAGTTGGTCACTTGGAGGCAACCAGGGCAAGTTCGCACTCGCACTCATAGACGGTCGCTGGTGCGAATGTGTGGGCTCCTCGCCCACGACGCATATTTTCAAAAATGGCGTTATCGGATTTAAACTCGAGGCTCTCAATGAGTTTGTCTGCATGAAAAGCGCCCAGCGCGCCGGTATCGCAACGGCAAACGTCGAATATCGTATGTTTGAGGACGAACCTGCCCTCATTGTTGAGCGCTATGACCGCATGAAAGTCGAAGACGGAACGATCAGGCGTCTACATCAAGAAGACCTCTGCCAGGCACTTGGGGTGATGCCCGCCCAAAAGTACACGGCAGACGGCGGCCCGACCACCCGCGACATTCAAGAGCTCCTCATAAATACGAGCCACCATCAACTTAACCTGTATCTGTTTACGCAAATACTGTTCTTCAACGCCATTATCGGCGCACCGGATGCGCATGCGAAAAACTATTCCCTGCTCCTTGGAAACGACGGCGCAGCCATGATGGCTCGAATGTACGATGTCGCATCGGGTTTGGCATATGAGCGCATGCGCCGCCGAGCGCGCCTTGCCATGAGCGTTGGCGGCGAAAACCGTGTGGGACGCATCGGTCCAGGCGCTATCCGCCGATACCACGGTATGGGCGACCCCGCGCTGGAGGCGGCGCTTACCGATGCCGGGCTATCCGAGAAGTTTTGCTTTGCGGCCATGATGGACCTCGCCTACGAGGTACCCATTTGCATGGAAGAGGTCATGGACGAATATGCCGACCTGCCCGGCATGGCGGACCTGCGCGAGCATATGCTCGGCCCCGTCCGCGAAAACTGCCAGCGCACCATCGACCTCATCAAGGCGGATATGGGCTAGACGCCAATCAATTTCCCATTTCTTAAAAGAAGAGAGGGGGCACCCGTCGCAAAAGCTCAGATGCCCCCTCTCATAATGTCATTTGCAATCCGCTAGCACGTGGCTCGGACTGCTGCTAGCGCAACCTTTACGCAGCGAGGCGCTTGAGGACGTCGATGAGCAGCTCGTAGAAGCGCTCGGCAGAAGCGAGCTCCATGCTCTCGTCCGGGGTGTGGACATCGGAGAGCGTCGGGCCCACGGCGATGGCGTCCAGGCCGTGCAGGGCCTCGGCAAACAGGCCGCACTCAAGGCCGGCGTGAATGGACTCGATGCGCAGCTCGGAGCCAAAGAGCTCGCGATAGCTCTCGACAAAGATGTCGCGGACCGGCGAATGCTCGGCATAGCTCCAGCCGGGATACTCGAACTCGAACTTGGCGTCGAAGCCCAGGACATCGGCCAGCGTCTGCAGGCGGTCCTTGAACTCGTTCTGCAGCGAGGTAATCGAGGAGCGCGGGGACAGCATGATCTTGACCTCGTCGTCAGAAGTGGCAACCACACCGATGTTGGAGGAAACCTCGACGGAGCCGTCGGTGGCGACGTTGCGGCGAATCACGCCGTTAGGGGCAAGACGCAGGGCGCGGATGAGGGCAAGCGCAGACTTCTGGTCCATGGCCTCGACCTCGGTGTCGTCGGCAATCTCGACGGTGCAGGTAAAGCCGGGGTCAAAGACCTCGAGCTCGGCAGTGACGTCGGCAATGATGCCCTTTGCGATCTGGGCCGCGGCCTCGGCGGCAGCGTGATCAGTGTAGACCAGCTCGGCCTTGCACTCACGGTTGATGGCGTTGTCCTTAGTGCCGCCGTTAAAGCTGACGATGGCGGGCTCGCCGGCGACCATCAGGCGGTCGATGATGCGGGCCATGATGAGGTTGCCGTTGCCGCGCTCCAGGTGGATGTCGGCGCCGGAGTGACCACCCAGCAGGCCGGAGATCTCGAGCGTAAGGGTGCTGCCGGTCTTGTGCTCGCGCACGATCGGGCAGGTGTAGGTAACGACGACACCGCCGGCGCAGCTGACGGTGGCCACGCCCTCCTCCTCGGAATCGAGGTTGATCATGGTGCGGGCGCTAATCTGGGACTTGTCGAGCGTCTCGGCGCCAACCAGGCCAGTCTCCTCGTCGGTGGTGAACACGCACTCGAGGGCCGGATGAGCAATCGAATCGTCGTTGAGCACGGTGAGCATCAGAGCGACAGCAATGCCGTTGTCGGCGCCCAGGGTGGTGCCGTTAGCGGTGAGGACGCCGTCCTTGACGACCAGGTCGATACCATCGGTCGTAAAGTCGTGCTCAACGGAGCCAAGCTTGTCGCACACCATGTCGATGTGGCCCTGCAGCATCACGGTCGGGGCATTCTCGGCGCCGGCAGATGCGGGCTTACGAATGATGACGTTGTAGACCTCGTCCTGATACACGTCGAGGCCGCGCTCCTTGGCAAACGCAACCAAGAAATCGCTGATGCCCTTCTCGTTGCCAGACCCACGGGGGATTGCGCTGATCTCCTCAAAGAAATGGAACAGCTGGGCGGGCTCGTAGCCAGTAATCTTGTAGTCCATGGTGCCTCCTTGGCGCAACTGGTTAGACAATAAGACATGCGCCTTGTATATTCCCAGACTTCGTTTGCATAAACCACTCGAAAACGCCGAGCGCCCTCGCATCATCGGCTAACGGTGGACCGCATAGCGTAACGGTCACAACTTCACAGCTCTACAAATCGAGGCGCCCTTGCCGGAACGCCTCGATTGCACAGATCAAATTGTCGCCACACCCTACAGCGCGCCGGAACCGGCTTGCATCATGCCGCCGGGGCCCGAGGTCACGCCGCCGCTCACGGGCGCGGCGTTGCCGGTGTGCGGTGCCGCCGGGGCGGTATCGCCACCGAGCGTGCCCGCCGGACGCGGTGCCGGGATCTCGCCCGTGCCGTGGCTAAAGACAAACTTGCCATCGGCCACGTCGCACAGGACGGTATCGCCCTCGCCCCACTCGCCGGCCAGAAGCTCCTCGGACAGCGGGTCCTCGATGAGCTTTTGGATGGCACGGCGCAGCGGACGCGCACCGTTGGTGAGGTCGGTGCCCTCGGCCACGATCTTGTCATAGGCCGCATCGGTGAGCTTGATGTTCATGCCGTTGGCAATCAAACGCTGACGCAGGTCGTCCACCAGCAGGTGCGCGATCTTGGTGAGATTCTCGCCCGAGAGCTTCTGGAACACCACGATGTCATCGATACGGTTGAGCAGCTCGGGGCGGAACAGGCGCTTGAGCTCGCCCATCGCGCGACCACGGATCTCACTCGACGTGAGACCCTGCTCGCCGGTGGTGCCAAAGCCCACGCTCGCATCCTGCGCAATCTCGCGGGCGCCCACGTTGGACGTCATGATGATCACGGTGTTGCGGAAGTCTACCGTCTTGCCCTGGCTATCGGTCAGGCGGCCCTCCTCCAGCACCTGCAGCAAGATGTTGAAGATATCGGGGTGCGCCTTCTCGATCTCGTCGAACAGCACGACCGAGTACGGGTGACGACGAACGGCCTTGGTGAGCTGGCCGCCCTCGTCGTGACCGACGTAACCCGGAGGGCTACCGATGAGCTTGGAGACCTCGAACTCGCTACCGAACTCGGACATGTCGAAGCTGATGAGCGCATCCTTGCTGCCAAAGAGGTACTCGGCGAGCGTCTTGGCGAGCTCGGTCTTGCCCGTGCCGGTGGGACCCAGGAAGATAAAGCTGCCGCCGGGGCGACGCGGATCCTTGAGCGGCGAGCGGCTGCGGCGTACGGCCTTGGCAACTGCCTCGACAGCCTCGTCCTGACCGATGATGCGCGTCTTGAGCACGCTTTCGGCCTGCAGCAGGCGACGGCTCTCGCTCTCGGTAAGCGAGGACACCGGTACGCCCGAAGTCACGGACACGATATCGGCGATCTGACTCACATCGATGGTGAGCGGGCTGGCGTCGAGCTCGGCGGTCCAGGCGGCCTTGGCCTCGGCGAGCTCAATCTCGGCGGCCTTCTGCCGCTCGGTAATCTCGGCGGCCTTGTTCATGTCGTCGCTCTCGGTGGCCTCCTGCGCGGCGGCCTTGAGTTCCTCGATGCGATGCTCGGCCTCGCGCACCGGCTCGGGCGCGCGATTCGCGGCGATGCGAGCGCGGGCACCGGCCTCGTCAATGAGGTCGATGGCCTTATCGGGCAGGAAGCGATCCTGGATGTAGCGGTTGGAAAGGTTCGCGGCGGCCTCGATAGCACCCTGCGTATAGCGCACATGGTGGTGCTCCTCGTAGCGCGGCTTGAGCGCGGTCAGGATCTTGACCGTGTCCTCGACGCTCGGCTCCTCGACATCGATGGTCTGGAAGCGACGCTCGAAGGCCGGGTCCTTGGTGAGGTACTTGCGGAATTCCTCGGCCGTGGTGGCGCCGATAATCTGGAAGGCACCGCGCGCGAGCACGGGCTTGAGCATAGAGCTCGCGTCGATGGAGCCCTCAGCAGAACCGGCACCGATGATGGTGTGCATCTCGTCGATAAACAGGATGACGTCGTCGGCTTCGGTGGCCTCCTGGATCACGTTCTTGAGGCGCTCCTCAAACTCGCCGCGATACTTGGCACCCGCCACGAGGCCCGGCAGGTCGAGCGTCCAGATATTCTGGTTCATGAGGTTCTCGGGCACGTTGCCGGCTGCAATCTGCTGAGCCAGGCCCTCGACGATGGCCGTCTTGCCCACGCCGGGGTCGCCCAGAATGAGCGGGTTGTTCTTGGTGCGGCGCGAAAGAATTTCCATCATACGCTGGACTTCCTTTTCGCGACCAATTACAGGGTCGAGCTCGCCGTCGCGCGCCTTCTGCGTGAGGTTGGTCGCGAACTGCTTAAGCGTATCGGTGCCACTCCCCTTTTGCTGAGAGGCATCCGAGCCGCTAAAGAACGGCAGGCCCGCACCGGGACGCCCGGCACCGGCGCCGGCGAGCGGACGCTTCTTGTCCTGGTCCTTGGCAGTGAGTTTCTCGATAGCCTTTTTGATAGAGGCGGACGACACACCCAGGCGCATGAGGATGTCCATGGCCATGCCGTTGCCCTCTTCGACGATGCCGATCAGCAAGTGCTCGGTCGACACGTAGGTCTGGTTATTCTCACGCGCCACGCGGAATGAACGCTCCATAACGCTAATGACGAGCGGCGTAAAGGCGAGCTTAGCCGCCTCGGTCTCCTCACTGGGCTCGGGAACCGTGGTCTGGACCTCCTTGAGGGTGTCCATGATGTCGTCGTAGGAGATATCAAGCGAGCGCAGTGCCTCGGCGGCAATGCCCTCGTCCTCCTTGGCAAGCGCGAGCAGCAGGTGCTCGGTGCCCACCTTATTTGAATGAAGATCGAGCGCCTCCTGTTTGGCCATCGACATGACCTTGCGCGCTCGATCGGTAAATCTATCTAACATGCTCGTTTCCTTACATGAGTTCATCGAAATCAAAACGCCCGCCCGTCGGCGGCGCTTTTGTCTCTTTACCCACAGGTTGTCTATGTTAACAGCTGGAGGAATATCTATAAACCCGGCTCACATGAATGCAGGTTATGACCGCATCGCGGGACTCACCGCGCGATGCGCGACAGGCACCCCGCAAGAGAAACCCTAGGCGTCTTTCACCACGTCGGGACTCGTCGCACGCGATGCGCGATAGGCATCGGCCTCCTTGGAGACGCGTTCGAGCAGCTCGGATGTATCGACGCCCTCGACTTGCGCGACCGTTTCCACCGTCTGCATGGCGACCGCCCTCAGGTACGCGCACGCGCTGTCCCCCAGCTGCTCGAGGTCTATCTCCTCGCCGCCCTCCCGGGCAAAGCCGACCGCCATCACAAAGTCCATGATGCCCGAGACCAGAAAGCCCACCGCAAAGCTCGAATCCGCCTTGAGCTCTTCTCCGTCGGGGTGGACGATCTCTCTCACGCGGTCGATGATGATCGTATGGATGCCCTGCACGACCTGCTCGGCGGCACCCGCCCTCATGGTGATGACGATGCGCCGCAGCAGGCAGCGGACGTCGCGCCGGTCGAACGCCGAAAGGTCGCCCTCGCTCGAAAAATGCCAGAGGGCATCGGTGATGAGCTCGTTATCCTGCAGCAGTTGGGCTATGGCGATGGCGACGAGTTCATCGAAATCGTGAAAATAGTAGTAAAACGTTCCGCGATTGCACCGGGCGGCGCGGGTCACCTCGCCAACCGACAGCTCGAAGATGCTGTTGTTCTCGATGAGCTCCCAAAACGCCTCGATGATACGGGTGCGTGCATCGGGCGCATCGGCGTCCTTACGCGGTCTCGCCATGCGCCTCACCGCACCCCTGCGCCTTGGCGTTCATGATGAGCATCTGAAGACGGTTCTCCACGTTGGCGAAGCTCACGTCGGGATCGTAGTCGAGCGGCAGGAACTGCGCCGTGGGATACTGCTCCTTGAGCGCATGGATGAGCCCGCGCCCCACGACATGGTTGGGCAGACACCCGAACGGCTGCAGGATCACGAAGTTGCGGCAGCCGCGCTTGGCGTGCTCGAGGATCTCCGCCGGAATCAGCACGCCCTCGCCCGCATCGAACGTATGGTGCAGGATCTTATCGCTCGCGCGCACGAGCTCGGGCATGCGCGTCGGCGGCTCGTAGAGCGGGCTCGCCGCGCCCAGGCGGTCGCAACGGTCGTGCGCGAGCTCGAACAGGTTGTCCGCCGTGGCGTACCAGGCCTTTTCGGGCAGCGACAGGTCGACGTGGAACTCGCGCGACTGCGCATGCTTGTAGAAATAGGTCTTGCGGATCACGTCGGTCATGCGCGCCTCGATGACCTCGAGCCCGTTGTCCTCGAGGTAGCGCTCGATCTCGTGGTTGGCGCCGAGATGGAAATTGAGCAGGTACTCGCCCACGATGAGAACGGTCGGATGCGGGTTCGAGCGGTCGTACGGAACGGCGTCCATGATCGCAAGCGCGCGTTTGAAGCCCGTCGCCTGGCCTCTCAGCCCGGAGCGCTCCATGCCCTCGATAACCTCATCGAGCGCGCGGTCGAACGCAGCGTCCGCCGCGCCCTTCTCGAGCTCGTAGGGACGGATGCGCCTAAGCATGGCCTCGAGGGTATCGATCATGGGAAGACCGTAGGCGATCTGGATGCTCGGGCCAAGGCCGAGCTTGAAGCCCGGATGCGCATTGTGGGCATCGACGTCGTCGTTGGTGAGCACCGGGACATAGTCGTATCCCGCGTCGTCGAGCGCGCGGCGCAGCAGGGGCATGTAGTGCGTCAGGCGGCAGTCGCCGATATACTTGCCAGTCACCACGGCGACGTCGTGCGGGTCGTACTTACCGCTCTCGAGTGCCGCGAGCGCCTCGCCGATCACGATTTGCGCGGGGAAGCAGATGTCGTTGTGCACATAGCGTTTGCCCAGGCGGATGGCATCCTCGCGCCCGATATCAAGGGCCTCGGCGCGCACGCCCTGATTGCGCATCGCCGCGGTCATGAGCCTGCAGAACGCATGGGAGGTGTTGGGGACCAGCGCGATCTTGTCGTGCCGGTCGCGCTTGGTGTACTTGACCTTATACGGGTCGTCGAGCGGATGGACCGCGTGCACCCGGGCGCCCTCGGCACGCTCCTCCGCGCGACGACGGTTGACCGACTCGATAAACGAACGCACGCGAATGCCCATGGGACCGGCGACGTCGCTCTCATCGAGCTTGATCATCATCGGAACCTTGGAGCCCATCTCGCCCATCATGCGCGCGATCTCATCGGTGAGATACGCATCGTGGCCGCAGCCGAAGCTGCCCATCTGCACGAGCTCGAGCTCGGGCGTCGATGCGACGATGACCGCGCACGACAGCATGCGCGCATGGTAGTTGTTCACGATGTCGATGCGGCTGTTGGAAAGATCGACGTTGCAGACCCCCGGCACCGCATCGGGCGTCAGGACGGGGATGCCGCGCTCAGAGAAGAGCTTGGGCAGCCCGTGGTTGACCAGCGGGTCGTTGTGGTACGGGCGCGAAGCGATCACCACCGCGTAGCCGCCGTCCTCGCGCACGTTCTCGAGCACCTGCCTGCCGCGCAGCTGCAGCTGGTTCTCAAACGTCTGCTGCGCGCGGTCCGCCTGCTCGGTCGCCTTGGCAACCAGGTCGGCATCGATATCGAAGGTCTCCTTGCACCACGCCTTGAGCTGGCGGTTTCGGTCGCCCTCGTCGTACCAGTGGAACAGCGGCGTATCGAACGGAACGCCGAAACGCTCCTCCGGGTTATCGGAATTGCGCATCACGTAGGGGTATCCCTTTACGACGGCGCACATCCACTCGCTGGTAGAGGCGGTGTTTTCGGTGGGCACCGTCGTGATGATGGGCATGAAGATACGGTCGACGCCGGCGTCGACGAGATTGCGGATGTGCCCGTGGACGAGCTTGGCCGGGAAGCACACGGTGTCGGATGTGACGTGCGCCAGACCGCGCTCGTACATCGCCTTGGTGCTGCGTCCCGAGACGCGCACCTTAAAGCCGAGCGTGCTGAAGAACGTCGACCAGAACGGCATGGTGTCCCAGAACTCGAGCACACGGGGAATGCCGATCGTGACATCGCGCCCCCCGCAGACGGGAACCGTGGGGCACGACTCGAACAGCAGCTTCTCGCGGTCGACAAAGAGATTGGGGGCAGCCGCGGTCCGGTCGCGCCCCGTGCCGGGTGCCTGTGCCTCGCAAGCACCCTGCGGACGCAGCTCCTCCGCCGCGGGAACCTCGCGCACGAGCTCATCCCATGAGATGGCGCCGCCGCGCGGGCAGCGATTGCCCGTGACGTAAAGCGAGCCGTCGCCAAATGCCACGACCGCGCGCTGGCAGCGGTTGTTGCACCGACGGCAGGTAACGCCGCCGAACTCGCGATGCTCGAAGCGCTCCACGGCATCGAGCCCGATAAACGACGTGCCGGCGTCGCCCTTGCGGCATTCCTCGCGCGCGAGCAGGGCGATACCGATAGCGCCCATCAGCCCCGGGTGGGGCGCACGCGTGACGGGTTTGCCCAGATACTGCTCGAATGCGCGCAGCACCGCGTCGTTTCGGAACGTGCCGCCCTGAACGACGACTTTGTCGCCCAGACGGTTGAGATTTGAAACGCGAATGACCTTGGTGAACACGTTCTCGATAATCGAACGGCAGAGACCGGCCATGATGTCGCCCGGACCCTTACCGCGCCGCTGCTCGGAAACGACGCTGCTGTTCATGAACACCGTGCAGCGGCTGCCGAGAACGGCGGGGGCTTTGGACGAAAATGCCTCGGTCGCGATATCCTCAACGGCTATTCCGAGGTTTTTGGCAAAACCCTCGAGGAACGAGCCGCAGCCCGCAGAGCACGCCTCGTTGACGACGATATCGGTCAGCACGCCGTGGTTGAGCCAGATGGCCTTCATATCCTGTCCGCCGATGTCGAGCACGAAGGTCGCATCGGGAACGCATGCGCACGCGGCGCGGGCGTGCGCGACCGTCTCGACCGTATGGTAGTCGGCGTGGAACGCGCGCGCGAAAAGCTCCTCGCCGTATCCCGTGGTGCCCACGGCATCGATCGCAAGCGTGACTCCCGCTGTCTCCCAGCGGTTCTTCAAGCTGACAAGACCCTGTTGGGCGACGTCGAGCGGTCTGCCGTTATTAGACGCGTAGAACGAATCGACAAGCTCACCCGCCTCATCGACCAGGGCGAACTTGGTCGTCGTGCTCCCCGAATCGATACCGAGCGCCACACGCACCGTCTCTCCGGGCGCATACGTATCCGGACCCTTTGCCGGCGTCTCTTTGCCATGGCGTGCCGTAAAATCCGCCTGCTCGGCAGGTGTGGCAAAAAAGGGCTGGGCAAGACGTCCCTCCCCGCTTGCGGGCGCGACCGTCTCGAGCTTATCCAGCCGGACAAAAGCGTCGGGAAGGTCGATCGGTTGGGACGATGCGAACATGTCGGTCAGCGACAGGGCGGCACCGCGCGCGACCATGATCTGCGGATCGCGCGGGACGATAACCTGATCGTCCGATAGATTCAGTTGCTCCCGGAACACGCGGACCAGCGTGGGGTTGTAGGCGAGCGTACCGCCCTCGAAGATTACCGGCGGCTCGATGTCGATACCCTGGGCCAGACCGCCGATCGTTTGGCGGGCGACCGCGTGAAGCGCCGAAAGCGCCAGGTCGGTGGTAGGAATGCCCTCGTTGAGCAGCGGCTGGATATCGGTCTTTGCGTACACGCCGCAGCGGCCCGAGACCTCGTGGACGGTCGTTCCCCGGCTTGCGAGCTGCTCGAACTCGCCCGATTCGGTGCCGACCCCCATGAGCTTTGCCATCTCGTCGATAAATGCACCGGTACCGCCTGCGCACGAACCGTTCATGCGCATGTCGGCAACCTCGATGTCTCCCTTATCGTTGGTGCGGAAGAAGATCATCTTGGCGTCTTGGCCGCCCAGCTCGATGGCGCAGCGCGTCTGCGGATAGAACCTGCTGATCGCGAGCGCGTTGGCGACCACCTCCTGAACGTACGAGGCGCCCAGCGCGGTCGCGATATCGCGCGCACCCGAGCCGGTCACCGCAACGCGCAGCGACTCATGGGGAAAGCGCTCGGCGAGCTCGCCGAGCATGGCGCGCACGCTCGCTGTCTGACACGCCCCGTGGCGGCGATATCCCCACCACGCCTCGGTCATATCCTCGTGCATCGCGTAAACTTTGGTCGTCGTCGACCCTACGTCCAGTCCTACTAGCAACGCCATAATGCTCCGTCTCTCGCATTTTTCCTGCTAGAGATATACCACTCTACGTAATACAACAGACTGTTGTATTTAAACTCCGTATAAAAAGCGGCTGCCGAAACGCTTCAGCAGCCGCCGAATGCACCAACAGATTCTTCTGCGCGCTAGCACGTCGGGCAACGGAGCAGCACGGGCCCTCCGGTCATGCGCACCGCTCACGCCCGCGATGTCGCCGAGAGAGCTATCCACGCTTAGGGCTCCAACCAAGCAAGTCGCCCGCGCTCAGCAGATCCCTAAGCGAGCTACTCGCACTCAGGAGCCATAGCCTGCTCCAAGAGCTCGGCATGCTCCTCCTCGAAAACCGTCCCCACAGGGAAGGCGCGACGGAAGACGAAGTGGGAAATCGGACCGGCTACCAAAAGGTTCCACGGCAGCGCCATCACAAAATTATGCGGGATGTTGATCATCCAGATCGCAGGCACGGAATACAGGTTCGCAAGGATGCCGCCGGGCATGTGCGTCAGACCCTCGCAGGCACCGTACAGCGACATGATGATGACCATGGGAACGACCATGCAGGAGCTGACGGCGAGCGTCATGGCAAGTGGCGAGCTCTTGCCCGGCGTGACCAAGTACTTAAAGGCGAAACCCTTGGCGAGCGGGCTGGCGACGAACCAGTCGCAGCACATGGCAAAAATGTAGGCAACGGGGAAGCCGAGCCACGCAGCGGCAACGACCTCGCCGTTGATGGCCCCGTGCTGCAGGGCAACGTTGTAGATGCTCATCCAGAGCACCATGCAAAAGCACATGATAAAGGTGAACAGCAGGCTCTCTCGTTTGTTGATAGGCATAAAGGGCAGATTCCTCTCTGTGTTGTACCGCGGCGCCACGCAACAAAAACGGGCGGGCAAGATGGAGCTGTTGGAACTTCATCTCGCCCGCCCGTGGTACGCGCGTCTGCGACTACTTATGTGGTGGAACCAGCCTAGCACGAAACGCATGCGCTTCGTAAGCGTTGAGTTTATGAAGATGCAGGGCACCGATAATCCCCCGACCCCATAAGTTGCGGTGGAATACGGACTGTTTTGACCCTTTAAGCAGCAATTCAGTCCCTATTTCACCGCAACTCTTTTGGTGCAAAGTAACCTGTCCCCCTTGTACCAATTAGCTGGTGTGGCGCCAGCGAGGGTCGGTGAGAGTTCTCGCCACACCCAGCCCAACGGGCAGAAACGCTACGATGAGCACTGCGCGCACAAACCAGCCGAGCATATTGACTGTGTCGAAGGTGCACATGTAATACATAGAGCGATAGAGATACAGACCGGGCACCATAATGACAATCGAAGGCACCGTGAGGGCGATGCGCGGGTAGGTGAGCTTGACTTCAGCCAAGCTTGCGAGCAGCCCCGATACCAGCGCGCCGATAAACGCTGCTGCCTCGGGAGGCATTCCCGTGCTGAGGCCCAGGAAGGGAATCATCGTCGGCGCATCGACAAGGGTCAGACGCAGGGTATTGGACACGGCACCGATCAACCCAGCTGCCGCGGCCATCTTTACCGGGCTGTTGAACATCACCGAGAAGCCGAATACGCCAACGAAGCTCATCACCACGCGCAGGAGCGTAAGGGCAAGCGGCGAAAGGCCCAGTGGGGCAAAGTCGTCCGGCGCTAGGCCAACACACTCGGCAACCATCCAACCTACGAGGGTCGCCATCACAATAATCGATACGGCATATGAAAGGCGCTCGATACCGCTTCGCATGTCGAGCTTAGCGATGTCGAGGCCTGCCGTAATGAGCGGAAAGCCGGGAATCACAAAGAGCATGGCGCCGATATAGCCTTCTTGGTGCGACATTGCCCCCGGTATGACCTGGCCAAGGCCGAGCAATGCCAGCAGATACGAAACGCAAGCGAGCGCAACGCCGGTCGTCAGCGCGCTGAACTGACCAAGGCCCTGCTTGAGAATATGGGAGCGAGCAAAATTGCCGACACCAGCGCCTACGAACGCGCAGGCCATCTCGATAGGGCCGCCGCCGAGCAAAAAGACGAAGGCGCCACAAGCACAGGCCGCCGCAAGGCCCTGTTGCCAGGGAGCGTAATCGGGCTTTGAGCTCTCAACGGTCTTGAGCATCTCGTGGTATTCGTGCACGGTAAACCGGCGCCCGTAAATCTCGATTTCCTTTAAGAAGCTCTCCATCATCCAGATGCGATGGGTATTGACTCCCGTTGTGGGCAGGCTGACAACCTCGTTAAAGCAGTGGCCATCTTCGATGCAGGTGCACTCAAACGACAGGAGACTCAGGTCGACGTGAATCGTGACGCCGAGCACGTCAGCAACACGATTCATGGTATCGCGCACGCGCCAGGCACCTGTTCCGCTCGCGAGCATAAGCATACCGGTGCGGCAGATGATGGATGATTTATCGGTGAGCGGCGCATCGACGGCAAGTTCATCGCCTGCCGTCACGATCTGGTGCCAGTCAGTTTTCATATGGAGCGCGCCGGCACGGACACCGTGGTGCATGGGGGCTCTCGAAAGCAGCGAGTCAAGGCGCGAAGACTGTGGGGGCTCCGCCGATTCGCCCTCGTCCTCGTCGGGCTCTTCATCGATCAGATCAAAGGAATCAAGCGGCGCTGGCTCGCGACGGTCGATCAGCTCCTCGTCCTCATCATCAAAGTAATTGAACTGATCGAGCATGTCCTCTTCGATAGCACGCTCGCTCGCATCGTCCATCCCGGTGCTCCCTTCCTATCGACTAACCCCCATCCTAGACAGCGACGGCTAAAGGAAACATAAAAGAGACGGCTGTCATGCGAGCCATGTGTGCAATAGCCGTTGGGTAGTCGTTTGAGAACGCCCCCAATGACTATTGACGGCCAAGGCAACGCCGATGCTATGGCACCGACAGCGAAAACCCGCCAGAGCGAGCAAGGTGCCTTGAAACAAGGCGGCATTGATCTTTTGATCATGCCGCCGAAGTTGAAAGGCAGATTGCCGCTCTGGCGGGCTTGCAGCGTCAACTGGTTACGCGGGTTGGTAAACCCGCGTAACCCCCTAGTACATCTTTGCGCCGGCGGGGATGGAAGCGTCGAGCTGGATCAGGTTGAGGCGCTCCTCGCCCTCCTCCTCGTGGATGGCGCTGATCAGCATACCGCAGCTGGGAATACCCATCATCTTGCGCGGAGGCAGGTTGGTGATGGCGAGCAAGGTCTTGCCGACCAGGTCCTCGGGCTCGTAATAAGCGTGAATACCGGAGAGGATGGTGCGGTCGGTACCGGTACCGTCGTCGAGCGTAAAGTTCAGCAGCTTCTTGGACTTCTTGACGGCCTCGCATGCCTTGACCTTCACAGCGCGGAAATCGCTCTTGGAGAAGGTATCGAAGTCGACGAACTCCTCGAACAGCGGCTCAACGGCGATCTTGGAGTAATCGAGCGTGGGCTTAAGCGACTTAACGAACGGGCTTGCGGCGTTGCCGGCCTCGGCAGCCTTGGCAGCGGCGGCACCGGACTGGAAACCCTTCTCGGGCTTCATGTGCGGGAACAGCAGGACGTCGCGAATGGAAGCCTGGTTGGTGAGCAGCATGACCACGCGATCGATACCGATGCCGATGCCGCCCGCGGGAGGCATACCGTACTCGAGGGCGCGTACGTAGTCCTCGTCGTACTCCATAGCCTCGTCGTCGCCGCCGGCCTTCTCGGCCATCTGGGCGGCAAAGCGCTCGGCCTGGTCGACCGGGTCGTTGAGCTCGGAGAATGCGTTGGCGTACTCGTGGCCGGCGATGACCAGCTCAAAGCGGTGCGTCAGGCGCGGATCGTCCTCAAAACGCTTGGCAAGCGGGCTGACCTCGATGGGGTAATCGCATACGAAGGTCGGGTTGACGATGGTGTCCTCGCCCAGCTCATCGTAAATCTCGGCGATGATCTTGCCAGCAGTCCACTCGGGCTTAATCTCCAGACCCTTCTCGCGTGCGGCGGCGGCAAGCTCCTCGACCGGCGTGTCGATGGTGACCTGCTTGCCGAGCACGTTCGAGACGATGTCGGTCATGGGACGGCTTGCCCACTCACCGGAAAGATCGATGGTCTGACCCTGGTACTCAATGACCTCGGGGTTGCCGATGGCCTTGTTGGCAGCCTTGATGACACCCTGGGCGAGCGCCTTCATGCCCTCGAGGTCGGAGAAGGCACGGTAGGCCTCCATCGTGGTGAACTCGGGGTTGTGGGTGAGGTCCATACCCTCGTTGCGGAAGATGCGGCCGATCTCGAAGACGCGCTCAAAGCCACCGACGATGCAGCGCTTGAGGTGCAGCTCGGTAGCAATGCGCAGGTAGCACTCCTGATCGAGCGCGTTGAAGTGCGTGATGAACGGCTTGGCCGTAGCGCCGCCCTGAATGGTCTGCAGGATGGGGGTCTCGACCTCCATGTAGCCGTCAGATTCCATGAAGCGGCGGAAGGTGGAGAGAATCTGCGAGCGCTTGCGGAAGGTCTCGCGAACATCGTCGTTGGCAATCAGGTCGACATAGCGCTGACGATAGCGGGTCTCCTTGTCGGAGAGGCCGTGGAACTTCTCGGGCAGCGGGCGAACGGCCTTGGAGAGCAGCGTCGCGCTCTTGGGGGCAACGGAGAGCTGGCCGCGCTTGGTGCGAACAACCACGCCGGTCACGCCCAGGATATCGCCAAGGTCGAGAGCCTTGAGCGTATTCCAAGCTGCCTCGTCCATGTCGTTGATGCGGCAGAACAGCTGAATCTCGGCGGTAGCGTCGCGCACGACGATAAACATGATCTTGCCCTGACCGCGCTTGGCGACCACGCGGCCGCCGATCTTCACGACGTCCTCAGTATCCTCGCCATCGGCAAGATCGGCATATTTGGCCTCAATGTCGACGACATAGTCCTCGATCTCGGAGTGCTCGGGATAGGGGTTCTGGCCCGCCTCGAACAGGGCGGCGCGCTTTGCCAGACGCGTGGCGCGCTCGTCGTTGAGCGTCGAGGCCTGATCGGCGACGTTCTGGTTCTCTGCCATAAGTTAGCTCCTCAAACTAAAACGCTCCCCAGGATTCGGTCCCAGGGAGCGAAAACATACCTTTACGCGGGACCGTGGTCTAGCGTGCGATCTTTGCGATGGTGTAGACGCGGGTCTTGCCCGAAGGCGTAACGACCTCGACGGAGTCGCCCT
>CAJMPZ010000009.1 GCA_905215445.1 uncultured bacterium
GGGATTGGTCAATCTCGGCCGACTATATTTGGCTAAATTATTCCGGCGCTAACAGCGTTGGTTTGATCTATCCAAAATATCGCTCTCTTATCCCCATGGCGTCAATTAGCGAATATTTCGAAGCAGGCAGATGTTCGACGCTCGGTGAAGCTTATAACATCTTTGAAATGGAACGTAAATTAGGTACCATTATCGATAAGCTAGATATTGTCATCGATAAGTTAGACGAGATTAGCTCTCAACAACGACTCGTTTACGAAGCCGTTGAAGCCTCGGATAAAACAATCCAAAATATGAGTCAAGCGGTTAACAGTCTTTCAAATTCCGCTTATTCGATTCAACTAGACGCAGCATATGCCGCATCAAATACTCAAATCATTGCTAAAAACAGCGAGTATCAACGATTCCTAACAATGATTCGATAAGGCAACGAGCGCGTTGATCCGCCCCAAATACCTTATTAATCACAATGAAATAAATCGACTTAGAATAGGGGCAACTTGTATGTTGCCCCCACCTCTTAACTCAGTTGCAAATATATAAACAATCGAAATGTCAATAACGCTACACTTTACGCCGTTGCGTATTCACGCGGTAGAGCTCCACCAGACCGCGGAGGGTGAGCGCGGCGCCGGGAACAAGGCCATGGCGCAGCAGACCCGCCATCTCGCGTGCGGCGTCGCCGGTGATCACGATGGGCGCCAGCTCCTCCCCCACCGGCGCCCTCACCTTTACACGCGGCGGGGCTTTTGGTTGATGCGGTAGAGCTCGGCGAGACCCCGCAGCGTCAGCGCGTCATCCACCGTCAGGGTATGGCCGACAAGGGCCGCGAGTGCCTCGGCATCGTCGCCGGTGATGACGATGGGCACGCCACCCTCCCCCGCCGCCTTGGTCGCGCGCATCTCGGCGAGCACCATGTCGAGCATGCCGTCGATGCGGGCTACCTCGCCCAAAACCACACCCGAGCGCATGGCCTCGCGCGTGTTGCGTCCGATGACGTGCGTTGGCGCCGAGGGCTCAACCTGGGGTAGGCGCGCTGCTGCCGCCGAAAGCGAACGGGCGCCGAGGGCCAGGCCTGGCGCGATAACGCCGCCCACAAAGGTACCGTGCGCGTCGATGACCTCGATATTGGTCGTCGTGCCCAGGTCAATCACGATGCACGGCGAGCCGTAGACGGCGCGGGCCGCCACGGCATCGGCGATGCGGTCGGGGCCGATCTCGGCCGGATCGTCGTAGTGCACGGGTATGCCGGTCTTAAGTCCCGGCCCCACGGTGAGCACGCGCCCCGTGCAGGTGCGGGAAAGTGCCGCCTTCCACGGGCGCTCGAGCGCCGGGACTACACAGCTCAGCACGGCCGCGGCGGGTGCAAGCACCCCGGGCACACCTGCATCGGCGGCGAGCGCGCCCATGACCTGCACAAGTCGCATGCGCGCTTCGTCGGCCGTAATGCTCGACGGCGTCGTGATCTCGCATGTCGCAAGCGGACATTCCTGCGCCGCGGCCGAATCCTCTGCAAACAGGCCAAAGCGAATAAACGTGTTGCCCACGTCGACCGTCAATATATATGCGCACCCATTAAGCATCGTCGGCGCTCCTTTCGTCTGCCCAGCAGTATATCCCCGCAACTCCATCCGGCAAGCAGGGGCAGCTAAAAGACGCCCCTCCCAAATGGGCTGCCTTGCGGCTATACTGGTGCGCGGTCGTTTGCGAGCTCACGCGGCGGCCCTTGGTAACCCGACTTCCCGCGCCGTATCCGTAGCGGCGCTCCCAGGGGAAGCGGATATACGCAAAGGAGTTCTATATGAGCAATCCCTCGAACCGCGCTTCGATGCGCGGGCAACTCACGCTGCGCGGCGTCGTCATCGGCGTCCTTGGCTGCGTGATCATCACGGCAAGCTCGGCCTACACGGCCCTCAAGATGGGTGCACTCCCCTGGCCGATTATTTTCGCTGCCGTCATCTCGCTGTTCTTCCTGAAGCTCATGGGCAACGCCAGCCTCAACGAGGCCAACGTCACCCACACCATCATGTCCGCGGGCGCCATGGTCGCCGGCGGCCTGGCGTTTACCATCCCGGGCGCCTGGATGCTGGGCTATGCCGACCAGATCAGCTGGCTCGACATGTTTATCGTGGCACTCGCCGGCACGATCTTGGGCCTGCTGGCAACGGCGCTCATCCACCGCCACTTTATCGTGGACGCCGCGCTGGAGTTTCCCACCGGCAATGCCGCAGCTCAGACACTGCGCGCCACCGAGGCCGGCGGCAAGACCGGCAAGCAGCTCTTTGGCTCCATGGCCATCGCAGGCATCTACAGCGTGCTTCGCGACGCTCTGGGCGTGGTGCCCAGCATGCTGTGCACGCTCAATATCCCCGGCGTGACCTTTGCCATCTATAACTCGCCCATGCTGCTCTCCATCGGCTTTTTGGTTGGCTTCGCCCCGGTTGCCTTCTGGTTTGCCGGCGCGCTGCTAGGTAACTTTGGCATCATCGTGGGCGGCACCGCTGCCGGTCTATTCGACGTCGTAACCGCGCAGGGTATCGTCAAGTCCCTGGGTATGGGCCTTATGATGGGCTTTGGCGTCGCCGTCGTCCTCAAGGACATCCTGCCGCAGGTCGCCGGCATCGCCCGCGGCCTCGCCGCCGACAGCTCCAGCGACACCGACGAGCAGTCGCTCATCTCGGGCTCGCTTAAGCTCGACGCCGGCATCATCGGCCTGGGTACTGCCGCCATCGCCGTGATCGTCGCCATCGCGCTCGACCTTGGCCCCGTCCCGGCCGTCATCGTCACGCTGTTCACCTTTGTCACCACCATCATGAGCGCGCAGAGCTGCGGCCAGACGGGCATCGACCCCATGGAGATCTTTGGCCTCATCGTCATGCTCATCGTGGCTGCCTTCGCACAGATCGCCCAGGTCAAGCTGTTCTTTATCGCCGGCATCGTGGCCGTGGCATGCGGTCTTGCGGGCGACGTCATGAACGACTTTAAGGCCGGCGCCGTGCTGGGCACCAATCCGCGTGCGCAGTGGATCGGCCAGGCCATCGGCGGCATCGTGGGCGCCCTGGTCGCCGCTGCCGTCATGGTCGCGCTCGTCACCGCCTATGGTCCGGATGCTTTCGGCCCCGACAAGAGCTTTGTGGCCGCGCAGGCAAGCGTCGTCGCCACCATGGTCTCGGGCATCCCGAGCGTGCCGTGGTTCGCGGGCGGCTTTATCGCCGGCATCGTCATGTACTGGCTCGGCATTCCGGCCATGATGATCGGCCTAGGCGTGTACCTGCCGTTCTACATGTCGCTCACGGCCTTCTTGGGCTCCTGCGTCAAGCTCGCCTACGACAAGTGGGCCGCACGCCGCGACGCCGCTGCCGGTCTTTCGGACGAGGAGAAGGCCTCCAAGGATGCCGCCTTCCAGGAGCAGGGCCTGGTCGTCGCCAGCGGCCTGCTCGGCGGCGAGTCCATCGTCGGCGTTATCCTGGCGTTTGTCTCTGTTGGTCTGAGCCTGCTGGGGTAGGCTGAACAACAACGCACCAGCGCAGAGCGCGGGGTCGGAATCAAACCGGCCCCGCGCTTTTTTGTCTATTTGACTCTTATGATCCTCACGGCGTTTTAGCCATGTCGATTGGCCTGACTTCCAGGTCAACAAACCTTGTCTGACACCTCGCCTAACGCGGTGTAGAGTAAAGACGACAGACGCAAGAAGCGGCTCAGAAGCTAAACGAGGTAAGCATGGAACTCGACAAACAACAGATCAAGCGGCTGCGCGAGCGTCATCATCGTCGTCACGGTATACGCCCTGCACACAGCGAGGCCATGGAGAATGCCACCCGTTTCCTTAAGCAGGCGTTCAACATACGCGAGGGACGCGCGCCCTATCACGTGATTCGCAAGCGCTTTGTAAACGGGGCGCGCCTGACTGGCTCACACTTATGCATCCTGATCATTGCCATGTTGATCGCGAGCATCGGCCTCGATATCGACTCGGACATTGCCATCGTGGGCGCCATGCTCATCTGTCCGCTCATGGGATCGGTCCTTGCCATGGCATACGGCGTCGCCACGCTCGACCGCGAGATTACTGTCGAGGCCGTCGCCAGCCTCGCACTGCAGATGGCCTTATGCCTGATCACATCCACGCTGTACTTTAAGCTCTCGCCGCTCGGAACCACCACGGCCGCCATCATCGACAACTCGACGCCCACCGTCTGGGACCTTGCCGTCGCGCTCGCGGGCGGCTTTGCGGGCGGGCTGGGCAACTCGCGCGACCAGGAACCCGCAACGCTCATCGCCGGCGTGGCCGTGGCGACCGCGCTCATGCCGCCCCTGTGCGCGGCGGGCTATGGCATCGCCATCGCAAGCGGGCCACTGTTTCTCTCGGCGCTCTACGAGTTTGGCATCAACGTCGTCTTTATCGCGCTGGCGGCAGAAGCCGTGCTGCTTATCTTGCGCGTGCCCCTCAAGCGCGACCTCAACGGCGACGGCATTGTGACCGCCGAGGAAAATGCCGAGGTCGACGAGCTATCGCGCAAGGTGCGCCGCCGCATCATCGTGGGTACGGTGATCTTTGCCATCCCCTGCATCGTCATGACGGCGGGGTCTATTGGCTCGGCGCAGGCCGGCGTGCAGGACGGCTACGGCGTCACCGAAACCACGCGTGAGCTTGCGGCGGTGCTGCCAGGCTTTAAGGATTACACCGTCGCCGTCGAGACCTCGGCCACCGAAGGCGACGAGGAGGGCATCGTCGAGCGCGAGATTGTCGCCCATGTGACGACAAGCGAGGCGCTTGGGGCACACGACCGTCACGTCGCCCGCAAGCTCATCGACCTCAATGTGCCCGAGCTCGATCGCGTGGAGTTTGATGTGCAGTAATACGCGACGTGGGATGGATGCGCGCAGCCGCGAGTCACGACTTGGCGCAGACGTGACGCGGGCCACGAGCAAATAGCGGGGCGCGGTCCATGGCCGCGCCCCGCTCGCTGATTTATTGCCGTGAATCAGCTGTCCGTATCGACATCGCCAGACTCCACTGTAAACGCCGGATCGGTGCTCACAAGATAAAATCGGGTCACCTTAGTATTTCTAATTAGGTAAATCTGCCCCTGATTGCGTCGGCGCGATATATACGCAACGTGAACCGTGCCGAATTCTTCGCCGTTTTCCTTCTTTAATACCAGGATATTGGGATCATCCGTACGCTTAAACTGCCCGTCTGTGCAGATTCCGTCTTGGTCGACCAGCTGCCATCGACAGTTGTCCTCCTCAAGAAAAGCCAGGGTTTCCCGACTCGTTTTGTCATCCCGATAGTAACCATCAATGGCAAACCCTTCGGAAGCGCATTCCTGCATATAGGATGTTTCTCGATTTATAGCAAACTGTCCTGCAGCGCCCAGGAGCACAGCCAAGCAAACCACTGCGAGGGCTATCGAGATAGCACTGCGGCTCATGTTAACCAGCCCGATACTTGTTTAACGGAGTGCAAAACATACTTGGTACCTCCGATATCATGGCGAACGTCACCTACGGCCTACCGGCAATCATATGTTTCCAACATCAAACCATATGACTACAACTCGTTGGAGATAGATTCCATAAACGGACAATGATATACGGCGAACGGCTACACTTATCAATTAACCCAGAGTTATGGAGGCCGTTTTTCGTACTGCAAGATCGCAGTTTTCGGAAGTGCGGTGAAAAATCGAGTTCTGCCGACCAGACCGACTTTTTTAGCAACAAAACCGCAGGTCACAAGAGTTCAAAAGAGCAGTGTGCTCGAAGGTTCGGAGTTTTTCCCCGCACTTCCGAAATCCGAGTCCACGAAAGGCGTCGGCAAGGCCATTTATGCAACATGTATCCAGTAAAAAAGGGCCGCAGCCGGTACGGCTACCACCCTTCCGCCTCATATCTAGCCCGAAGCAGGTCGGCTACTTCTTAATACCGCGTCACAGACGCTTTGCGACCGATGCCACGGCCTCCTCGCTAACCGAATCGCAGGCAGGCGAAGGGCTGCGTGCAGATGATGTTGGACGCACCGCGATCGATCAGGCCGAGTATCTCGGCCGTGAGCAGCCAGACCTCGCCCATGTTATTACATACCGAAAGCACCGTGCGGGCCTTGTCGGCCATGGCGCCAACACCTGAAGATTTTGTCCGTAACTCAAAGAGCTAGGAGGTTGATAAAATCCAGAAACATCATGGCTAAAAGAGACGGGCACACTGTCCCTGTTTTTCGCACGAGCAGCGCAAAAATAAGGCCCAGACAAAGATAGCCCCCCATCATTGCAATGATGTAATTTGTGGGTGCCCCGATTAAACACTGTTGAGTCACGAGAAGCAATGCCCATAGAATCGACTGTACAAATGCCCTTATGCAAAACGGCCGAACTATTCCGACGATTGTGTATTCAAATAAAAATACGTACCTAAATAACAGCTCATGCAAAACTGAAACCGAACAGACCAATACCCATCTGGATATTGATTTTCCACCTATATCGAGCATAGCGGCCATAATAATAAATACGATGAAAATGAACTGCCATCCCAAAAGAATCCCACGCTGCTTGGTCTTATCACGGGAAACAGCGCCCCGAGTTGCAAAAAGATAGACTACCAACGCACAAAAGAGCGCCCCTGTAGAGCACAGCCAAGCGGGAGATCCTTTTGCAATAACCCAAATGGCCCACGGCACGCTAGCAACCATCGTACCCAGTAGATAACGTGCCCCCAGGCGCATTATTTCAGTCGCTTTTCCCAAGCTCTACCACCTCATCACTAGCTGCTATTAGGTCCATATCGTGTGTAATAACAATGACAATCTTGTGCTTGCGCAGTTCCTTCACAGCATTTATCAGAGCTTCTTTATGAGCAATATCAAGTGATGCTGTTGGTTCATCGAATAAATAGACGTCTGCTTTCTTTTCCAAGACCCGCCTAATTTCCAATTGTTTCAGTTCCCCAGGAGACATTCCTCCGCACCTCTTCTTTTCGATAGAAGGAAAATTTCTATCGCTAAGAAAATCCTTTACTGATATCGGGGTTTGTTCGGCAAACGAAACTAGATTCCGCCTAAGGTGCTCGCAGTTGATTTCTTCTTGGGCCTTACCGTTGTAGGAAATAGCCCCACCGTAACCCGAATTGAAACAACCCATTAATAAGTACGCAAGGCTCGTTTTGCCCGAGCCATTAATCCCCACAAGAGCATAGAGCTTTCCTTTGTCAAACCTGAGATTCAAGTTATTGTAGAGACACTTTTCATTTAATGTAAAACCAAAATTATGCAGTTCGATGTAATCGATCTCCAAGAGCTCCTCTCCAGCAACAGCCAAAGGCAATTTAGAGGCATTTAGACGAGATATCGATGAGAAGCAGTCTTGTACGCTACTACCTATACCGTAGATTGACCTCACGGCAGATAGCATTAAAGCCATGTAGCTCGAAACGGCAACAAGTTGGCCTACACTCATGCTTCCATGCATTACATAGAAAGCCGAAATCAAAAGAATAGTCACCTGGGACGCAGCCGCAGCAAAGGAATCCGTTGCCTGAAATCTCGAAACGACACTTTGATAGGCGACTCCGGCGTGCAGCAAAGACGAAAAAAAGCTATCTATGGATTTCAATGCTCTTTCGAATAGCACATTAACATACAAAAATCTCTGATGCGCAAGTACGGACTCCACTTTTCCGAAATACAGGGACTGCTCCTCCTTAAAGGTCAGACCTGAAACAAAAAGCGGTTTTCTGAATAAAGCATATGCAATTGCATACAAGATGCAAAATGTCACGGAAACCCAAAAGAGCGCTACGGAGCATCCATAGAGAAAAATAAAACTGATACCTAGCTGGACAACCGCAAGAATTACCGTCTGGAGCACCGACAATCCGAAGGAAGCCACAGTATTGGCATCTGAACAAATTTGTTGAGTTTTTTCAGCTGACTCCTGCTCAAAATATAACTCAAAAGGCATCCGAACGAGCTCATCGATTTTACTTCGAACAATCGAGTATGCAGCCACGGTCGTTATCCGCATTGAAAGAAGGGTGCTTAAATAACTGACAACAATATCGATTAGTGCCGCAAAACCAATTAGAGCGCTGCTAATCATGATAGTATCGTAAGATGTTTTTTTAGATATATTGTCAACCAGAGCGCTCGTAAGCAGCGGGGATACAGAAGCCATCATTCCAGATATTATTAAGCACAACGCGAAGACTATAACCAGAAGCAATTGGGAAGAAAACCCAAGTCTGAAATATGGCAGATAATCGAAGAGCGCCGTTGAGTCCGCATCACTTCTTATGCTTGAAATCATAGGCCGCCCTCATTACTTTTATACAGTTCTTTCTTGCAGATACGCAGCTTGTCTTATTTTCATACAGCCTGGTGAAGGGACAGCCACCCATGCACATAGGAAGAAGCGAGCAGTTAAGACATTCTGAATCTGAACAAAAGTCGTAAGCATTCCATTTGGAAACTTCGAATGCGTTACTCGCTACGCTTTCAAAGATGCTGCCATAACTTCTGTCGGAATATCCTATTTCATTCCAGCATTTATATAAGGAACCATCTGGTCCAATAACTTCTGAATATTTATTGACGGCTCCGCATATGGTCGGATTAAAGCCTGGAAGAAACGGATCCATGTACCCCGTCATTTTGTAGCGAGACAAACAGGATGCTTCAATCGAGGCAAATTCGTCCTCTGAATAGCACGGAGAGTTAGCGCATGCCCCATTTATATCATCTACTGCCGCTAAATACAGTTTTACTCTATTACGAAGACCTTTTTGATCAAGCGAATCAATCAAGCGATCAATCTGATCACCGTTCGTCGGATCAACATTAACTCTTAAGATGACATTGAAGTACGCACTAGCTCTTTTTACGTTATCGATAATACGGTTGAACGTATCACCGCCAGAAGGAAGACATCTTCGTTGATTGTGTATTTCAGGCGGACCATCGACAGTCACCTGAACGTGCGTGACCCCATTTTTTGCAAGCAACTCCGCCGTTTTCCCATCTAAGAAATAACCATTGGTCACCATGCTGGCGTTAAATAAGATTTCATCACTTCGGATTCCGCGCGTAATCTTCTCCACCGTCTCAATCGCCAATAAAGGCTCGCCGCCATACCAGGCAATCTGCAAACTATCTGCCTGATTGTCTGAAGCCATGCCATTGATATGCTTTATTACCTGATCGACGCACTGGTCGCTCATTGAACCATAACGCTTGCCGTCCTCATAACAATACGGACACCTGAAATTACAATTCAATGTCGGAGCTATCGTAAATGAAAGTGATTTTGATTGCATGCGACAGGCCGATGATATCTCTTTTAAATGTTCGATTTCATCAAGTCCGTCGGAAACCAACAACCCCGCGTCCATCAAATTGTCGACAATTTCCGAAGGGCCATTAGCCCCATTCGCAAATAGTGCCTTCTCGTATTCCGCATCCAACGCAACAATTGCGCCGGAGTAAGAGTTATATACCAGCGTAGGCTGATTGCCTTTATCGATTACATTAAAGCGAGACTGTTTCATTTCTACTCCGTTGCATATTTCAATATTTCAACCTGCCATTAGGAGTAATTCCAGCCACAAAATTTGGTAATGCAGATCCTCAGGCCACACGGTCCTCCCCCTGAATAACTCCAACAAATATGCGCTGCACAGGACACACACGTAGAAATATCTCGAGACGAAGCAGGCATCTGAGTATTCACTGGCTTTTGAATATATTCCATCGAAGCTCCTAGCTAACGTGTATACCGCAATGTTGAAATGCGCGGCAATTCCCGCCCGTGTACACGGCACACATCCCCCAGGGATTACAGCGCCCCTGACATTTTGCGCCCTGACAAGGACACCAACTTGATAGCAAAGCAATATCGTTAGGTGTTTGAGTTGGCTGTATCCAATCCACAATGGCTCCTTTCTCGTTTTAGGCCTAGTTATACTTTGGTCAAAAAGTCAAAAGCTGTTTGATAACTTTTTGTACTAGATGAAACAATTTGTTTGCCTTGCTTAACATTTTTTAATTTACACTTAGCCTGATTAAAAATTCAACCTAAGGAAATTCTGGTGAATGTTGTTCAGCTGCAGTATTTCATAAAGGTATTTGATTGTCAGAATTACTCGGATGCAGCAACTATATTAAGCGTTTCGCCGCAAGCTGTTTCAAAAGGCATTCGAGCATTGGAATCTGAACTTGGTCTGAAGCTGTTCGAAAAAAGAGGCAGTATTCTACATCTAACAAACTATGGAGAGGAAATCCTTCCTATAGCATTAGATGCACTAGCTTCAATTGAGGGAATTCAAGCGTATGCGCAAATCACGCGTGAAAAGATAAAAATAACCCAGACACATTTGACACACGTTGCAGTCGGACTACCACCAATACTCACAAGCTGGTTCAACCAGCCCACACTAAACCGGCTCTCGAAAAAGTACAACGGTGGTAAATTTGCTGTTTCCAGATACGACGACGGCGGAACGTGCTTATCCCTTCTACTTGACGGACAAATCGACATTGCGATTGTCGCTGGGCAAGTAGACACCAATCTTTTTGAATCGCATTTTTTATTGAACGCCGAAGTCAACCTCCTCGTTGAAAGCAATCACCCATTAGCTAGTCACGCAGCAGCGAATCTAAACGCGGTGGCTCAATATCCAATTGCAAACACCTGTGACATTCGATATTGTCGAAAAAGAATAGACTCAGCATTTAACCATCTGGGCCTTTTCCCCCGCTACGAGAGTATTAACTTAGCAGACCAGCACAATTTGTCCGATTTTCTCATTCGTAAGCATGGGGTTATTTTGACCATAGCCTCGCAAACGTCTCAAATCAGGATAGGCTATCCAGCAAAAATCGTTTGCCTAGGCAAACAAGATAGATTATCAATCCCTTTTTACTGCGCTTCAAATTCAAACGATGTCCAAGCGCAAACTCATCACGCGATAAGCTGCATTCAACTTGAGGCACGCCAGCTATCCCGCTGTTTAAAAAGCGCTGAAGAAGGAGACCTTTCCGGCTGAACATGGCGGGCGTACTAATTCTATGCAAAACAGCATCGCATTCCGCCAGAACGGAAGCGTGGGCCAGCCCCGAGTTTTTTGTAGTATTCCGAGAGAAAACAACAAGGGCCGGCAGACTCTTGGCAAATCAGTGGCCCACTCACCACCCACAAAACTGTGCCCCACTTCCGAAATCCGAGTCCACGAAAGGCGTCGGCAAGGCCATTTACGCAAGATATATCCAGTAAAAAAGGGTGGTAGCCGGTACGGCTACCACCCGTTTGTCTCATATCTAGCCCATAGCAGGCAAGCTACTTCTTAATGCCGCGTCCCAGACGCTCGGCGACCGATGCAACGGCCTCTTCGCTGGCCGGCCCGCAGCTCACACAGCCGTCATGGGCACGCATCTGGCCGGTGACCTCGTCCATCGCGAGCGGTGCCACCTTCTCGAGCTTAAAGCCCTTGCCGGCGCGCATGTTCTCCTTTGCCACGCTGATCATAAGCTTAATACGGTTGAGCTGGTTGACCTCGGACGCGCCGGGATCATAGTCCACCGCAACAATGTTGCTCTCGGGGTGCTGGCGGCGCAGCTCCTTGATCACGGCCTTGCCCACCACGTGATTGGGCAGGCACGCGAAGGGCTGCGTGCAGATGATGTTGGGTGCGCCATGGTCAATCAGGTCGAGCATCTCGGCCGTGAGCAACCAGCCCTCGCCCATGTTGTTGCACACCGAAAGCACCGTACGGGCCTTGTCAGCCATGGTGCCGATGCGCTCGGGCGCCTCGAAGCGGCGGGACTTCTCGAGCATCTCCTCCACCGGCGTGCGCATCCAGTCCACAAGCTTGATGAGCGCTTGCATGCCCGCGCGCGTGGTAGCAGAGCTTCCCAGCTCGTCTTTCTGCAGCTCGGCGTTGCTCATGGAGTACAGGAAGAAGTCGAGCAGGCCCGGTACCACGGCCTCGCAGCCCTCGCGCTCGATAACGTCGACCACATGGTTGTTGGCCGTGGGATGGAACTTGACCAAGATCTCACCGACCACGCCCACGCGTGGCTTGGTGCCCTCGCCCACGAGCGGCATGGTGTCGAACGCGCGGATGGCCTCGCGGCACAGCTTGGTGTAGTTGTGGCGGTTAAACTTGGGCGCCAGTTTACGGGCGCGCGCCATGTACTCCTCGTAGAGCGCGTTGGCGGCACCGGGCGTGGCCTCGTACGGGCGGCAGCGGTAGAGCATCTGCATCATCACGTCACCAAAGAGTACCGCGTAAACTGCCTGCTTAAGCAGCGCCGGCGTCAGCTTAAAGCCGGGGTTGTCCTCGCCGAGCGCCACAGCCGAAAGCGAGATCACCGGAATCTCGGGGTGGCCGCTCTCGCGCAGGGCCTTACGGATGAGCGCGATGTAGTTGGTAGCACGGCAGCCGCCGCCGGTCTGGCTGATGACCACGGCCGTCTTGGACAGGTCGTACCGACCGCTCTCGATGGCCTCCATAATCTGACCCGTTACCAGAATCGACGGGTAGCAAATGTCATTGTTCACATAGCGCAGACCGGCCTCGACGGCATCGTGATCGGTCGAGGGCAGCAGCTCCAGGTTGTAGCCGGCACCGCGGAACACCTCTTTGACCAGGTCAAAGTGGATCGGCGCCATCTGCGGGCACAGGATGGTGTAACCCTCCTCGCGCATCTGCTCGGTAAAGGGCACCTTGGGCCATGCGGTCGAGGCGCTCTCACGCTGCGCCTCGAACGTGTACTTGCGGCTCGCGAACGCGGGGGCATCCGTGGAGGGCGCCACCGGCGCGGCATCGCCCTGCTCGTAAGCCTCGCCCGCGGCCGTGGCCTCGGCCAAGCGCTCGGCCTCCTGGTCCTTAAGCGCGGCCATGAGCGAGCGGATGCGGATGCGCGCGGCACCCAGGTTGGACACCTCGTCGATCTTGAGCACGGTGTAAATCTTGCCGCTGGCTTCCAGGATCTCCTGCACCTGGTCGGTGGTCAGGGCGTCCAAGCCGCAGCCGAAGGAGTTGAGCTGGATCAGGTCCAGGTCGTTGCGCATCGTCACAAAACGAGCGACGGCGTACAGGCGGCTGTGGTACATCCACTGGTCGACGACGCGAATCGGACGCTCGGGCTTTACCAGATGCGCGAGCGAATCCTCGGTAAAGACCGCAAAGCCAAAGCTCGAGATAAGCTCGGGCAGGGCGTGGTTGATCTCGGGGTCGTTATGGTAGGGACGACCGGCGAGCACGATGCCGTGACCGCCGTGGTCCTCGACCCACTTAAGGGCCTCCTCGCCCATGGTCTGGATGTCCTCGTGGAAGCGCGCGTCGGCCTCAAAGGCAGCGTTGACGGCGGCATCGACCTCGGAGCGCGTGATCTTGGGTCCACGCACGCGACCGCGACCAGCTTGCGCATCGGCCACGCGGTCGACGGCGAGCACCTGGTACAGGCGGCGCTTGAGCTCGGTCTTGTCATGATAGGGCACAAACGGGTACAGGAACTCGATGTTCTGCTCGCGGATCTCGTCGATGTTGAGTGCCAACGCCGTGGGGTAGCTCATGACGATGGGGCAGTTGTAACAGTTGCCGGCGGTCGGGTCCTCCTTGCGCTCCCAACGCACGCACGGCATCCAGATAAAGTCGACGTCGCGGTCGATAAGGTTCATCACGTGGCCGTGGCTCATCTTGGCCGGATAGCACACGCTCTCGGACGGCATGGACTCGATGCCCGCCTGGTAGGTCTTTTTGCTCGACTGGTCGGACAGCTGCACGCTAAAGCCCAAGCGCGTAAAGAACGCATGCCAGAAGGGGTAGTTCTCGTACATGTTGAGCGCGCGCGGGATGCCGACGGTGCCGCGCGGGGCCTCGTCGGGGCTCAGGACCTCGCGGTTAAAGAGCAGCTCGTTTTTCTTTTTGAAGAGGTTGGGGGCCTCGGTCTTTTGCTTTTTGTGGCCGGCACCCTTCTCGCAGCGGTTACCGGTAATGAAGCGCCTGCCGCCGCCAAAGTCGTTGACGGTGAGCTGGCAGTTGTTGGAACAGCGACCGCAGCGGACATGCTTTTGCGTCACGGTGAGGTGCGCGATATCCTCAGCCGAAAGGATGGTCGAGGTGCCGTCGGCGCCGGCGCGATCGCGGGCGAGCAGGGCCGCACCGTAGGCGCCCATGCAGCCGGCGATGTCGGGGCGCACGGCATGCACGCCGGTGAGCTGCTCAAACGCGCGCAGCGTGGCATCGGACATAAAGGTGCCACCCTGGACGATCACCTGACTGCCGATCTCCTTGGGGTCGCGCAGCTTAATGACCTTGAACAGGGCATTCTTGATGACAGAATAGGACAGGCCGGCCGCGATGTCGCCCACCGTAGCGCCTTCCTTTTGCGCCTGCTTGACGCGCGAGTTCATAAAGACCGTGCAGCGGCTGCCCAAATCGACCGGGGCCTTGGCATGGATGGCGGCGTCGGCGAACGCGCGCACGTCCATATTCATAGAGACGGCGAAGCTCTCGATAAAGCTGCCGCAGCCCGACGAGCAGGCCTCATTGAGCATGATGTGCTCGATGACGCCGTCCTTGACGCGCAGGCACTTCATGTCCTGGCCGCCAATGTCCAGAATGAACTCGACGCCGGGCAGGAACGCCTTGGCGCCGCGCAGGTGCGCGACGGTCTCGATCTCGCCGGAATCGGCCTTGAGAGCCTCGATGAGCAGCGCCTCGCCGTAGCCCGTGGTGGTCACGTGGCCGATAGTGCAGCCCGCGGGGATGTGGTTGTAGAAATCGGCCATGATGACCTTGGCCGTGCCCAGGATGTCGCCGTTGTTGTTGCCGTACCAGGTGTGCAGCAGCTGGCCGTCCTCGCCCACGAGTGCAGCCTTCATGGTGGTGGAACCGGCGTCGATGCCGATGAACACGCGGCCGGTGTAGCCGTCGAGCTTGCCCTTGGGGACGACTTCGGTGTCGTGGCGACCCTTGAACTCGGCAAAGTCCTCGTCGGTGGCAAAGAGCGGATCCAGGCGCTCGACCTCAGCACCCTGCGTGTCGCCTAAACTATCGATGGCCTCGATAAGCTGCGGGAACGTGCTGAGCTTGTTGGACTCGTGCGCCATGGCGGCGCCGCTCGCCACAAACAGGTGGGCGTTTTGGGGCACGATACGGTGCTCCTCGTCCAGGTTGAGCGTGAGGTAGAAGCGATGGCGCAGCTCGGAGAGGTACTGCAGCGGGCCGCCCAGGAAGGCAACGTTGCCACGGATGGGGCGACCGCACGCCAGGCCCGAGATGGTCTGGGTCACAACGGCCTGGAAGATGGAAGCGGCCACGTCCTCGGGGCGGGCGCCCTCGTTGAGCAGCGGCTGGACGTCGGTCTTGGCAAAGACGCCGCAGCGGCTGGCGATGGGATAGATGGTGGTGGCGTTGGCCGCGAGCTCGTTGAGGCCGCTGGCATCGGTGTGGAGCAGGGTGGCCATCTGGTCGATGAACGCGCCCGTGCCGCCGGCGCAGGTGCCGTTCATGCGCTGCTCGATGCCGTTGTCGAAGTAGATGATCTTGGCGTCCTCGCCGCCCAGCTCGATGGCGACATCGGTGGCCGGGATGAGGGTCTCGACGGCATGCTTGCTGGCGATGACCTCCTGGACAAACTCCAGGTCGAGCCACTGGGACAGCAGCAGGCCGCCCGAGCCGGTAATGGCGCAGGTCATCTGGGCCGTCGGCAGCACGGTCGCAGCGCCCGCGAACAGGTCGCGGGCGCAAGCGCGGACATCGGTGTGATGACGCTGGTACTTGGCGTAGACGATCTGGTTGTCGTCATTGAGCACGGCGAGCTTGACGGTGGTGGAGCCCACGTCGATGCCCAGATGCAGATTGCCGCGGGCGTTCTCGGGGTTGAAGATCGCGCCTTCGGGGGCGTGGGCGGCGGCTACGGGCTCAGCGGCGGTGGCGGGCTCGCTAGTGACGGACGTCTCCCCTGCCGCGTTCTTGGCATCGGCAACTGCCTCGGCAACCTTCTCGGCAGCAGCGGTCGCGGCCTTCTGCGCCGCGTCCACCACGGCGGGCGCGGCCTCACGTGCGGCAGCGACCATGCGATCCTTGATGCCCTCGACGAGTTTGCTCATCTGTCTCTCCTCTTAGTTGTTGGACTCGACGGTTGCGGCGGTGTCGGCCGCGTCCTCGAGCTGCAAGTTCAATAGCTTCATGCCGTATTCCGGCACGTTGATATCGATGGGTTGGCCATACAGGTCACCAGGACGAACAAAAGCGAGCACCGTCATAATGCGCGCCATGGCCTCGGGCGATTCGGTGAGCCCACGCTCAAACCAGCGCTGAATCATGCCGACCTCGGCGCTCACGACGTAGGTGACGTAGTAGTCAAAGAACGTGCCCAGCGCCAGGCCCAAAATGCCCGTCTGCGCACGCGGCACCACAGCCTCACGCGCGGTGTCGATGATTCTTTTAATGAAAGCCTGGTCGCCGCCCGGACCCAGCAGCGCACCGATTAAGTCGCGGTTGGCCGCAAGATAACGCAGCAGCTCAACCGAACCGGGCGCCGGCTCGAGCTCATCGATGTTGTGATAGAGATCAGGCAGCTGAGCTGCGGTGATAAGCTCAATGCGTTCACGGATCTCAGCCAGCAAGCCGTCCTCGATTTGATTGATGAAGTCGGGGATATCGCGGTAGTGCGAATAGAACGTGCGGCGCGTAAGGCCAGCGCGCTCGGTGAGCGACGCGACATTAATGCGCGAAAGGTCGCCGCTTTCGGCAAGTTCGCTGGCAAGTGCCTGGCGAAGGGCACGCTGCGAGCGAAGGGACCGGCGATCGCATTTCTCGAGCTGGGACAAGCGTCCTCCTTGTTACTCAGCCTGTGCGCTATTGCACAGTGCGAGTATTATTGCACACCGTGTGCATCAACACGTAAAGGCAATATTTGGGTTGTGACAAAGGGATTATCCCTTTGTCGCATCCAGTGACCGCCTAGGTTGTGCCAGTTGTGCCTGGCTTTTGGAGCGGTATTACCGATTGTTCAAAATGGCATTCGTGGGTAGAATAGTGTCGACGGCAGCCCAAGTTGTGGTTAGCTGGGCAGCGCCGTTGCTTGGTTTAAGGGGTCAACGCCTTAGCGGCGGCGACCCCTTTTACGTTGCTTCGAACGTTGCTTAAGTGCCTCGGAAAGTCCGATGAGCGTCGTGAGGAGCGAGACCAAGGCGGTCAGGAGCCTCATAAAATCAATCAAATCGGTCATGGGCATCACCTCCCATCAAATGGAGGGCGCTGCCCGGCACATGGAACTGCCGCCAACAGCATCAATTCTATCAAAGCGCAATTAGATATGCGAATGTTTGTTCGCATTTCAGAAGATCGGAGCTCGGGTATGGCAAAGGAACAGTTCCTTTGCCATACCCGAGCTTGTCGCCGAACTGCTACCTACATTTTTCAAGTTTTTCGGCCACGCTGCTGGTTCTGTATAAATGCACCGCCGGGATTATCTGAGAGTTTTTGTCCTTATTTGAGCGCATACATGCCCATTTGCGCACTTACGTCACCAAATCAAACACCATTAGAGGTATGAATGTTCCTGCGAGGGCATCTTTAGCCATTTAACGACCTCCGACAGGCCGAATAACTCGAAATTTGTTGGTGGCGAAAGCGTAACAGTCCTATACGCCAAAAGCCGGCATCTCCCATGTGACAAAGGGAGTGTCCCTTTGTCACATTATTCAATGATGGTGCGGGAGCTCTGCTTATGCATGGTGGCGAGCATGTGTTTGGGGACGGCGTGGACCATGCAGCTGCCGATGGTCGCGCTCGCGGCGGCCTTAGCTGCATCGCTTGCGTTTTTGGTCGCGTAGCTGTGGCGGAAACGCTTGAGCATGGCGATGTCGTTGCCGCCGTCGCCGTAGACCGCGACCTCGTCCTCACCAATGCCGTAGTAGCCCGCCAGCCAAGCCACGCTCTCGCCCTTGTTGCACGCCACGTCCGTGATCTCGAACATCACCGGATCGAACGGCGCGTTGACCACGCGGTCCGAGCGCTCGGCCAAATACGCCTTAAGGTCGCGCTCCAGCTCGGGCGAGATCACACGGCAGTTGATCTTGCACACATCGTGGCGCAGGATGTCGCCAATCGACTGGTCGAAATACTGTTCCTCGTGATACCCGCCACGCGCACGCATGCCGCGCATCACGATGCGCTTGATAGGACTGTCCTTCTTAAAACCCGCCTGGTGCATCTCGAACGAACCGCTCGAGAACATGCCATCGGGTGTGGAGCAGTCAAAACAGATATCCGGAAACTCCTTGAGCAGCTCCTCGGTGATCTGCGGGTTGATGGTCCAGGTCTTGAGTACCTCGCCATGGCTGTCGCGCACGATGGATCCGTTGGAGCAGCAGGCATCGAGCGCCAGGCCCGTAAAGCCATGCTCGCCGATCGGCAGCGTCGAGCGACCGGTCGCGGGAACCACATGTAGGCCGGCCTCGGCCAGCTCGCGAATGGCGCGGCGGATGGTCCCGTCTGCCTCGTGCAGGGCGTTCAGCAGCGTTCCGTCTAAGTCACTCGCGAACATCTTGATCATGGGCATGCCTCTCCTTCGTCTGCACGATATTTTAGACGAGAATGAGCGTGCCCATGCAAGGGCGCTCCAACGCGCCGGGACATTCGCTCCCGCAAAGCCACAGTGTCCCAGTGTGTTAAACCAATCGTTACGAGCGACTTTTCAGCCGATAAAACAGCGCCATCGTCAGCGTCAGCACCGCCAACATTCCTGCGAATACAATCGCCGGTGTCCATCGATCATATGCAGCCCCGTACGTCAGTTGGCCGATAGGTATTGCGCAGGAAAGGACCATGTAAACGACCGAAAGCACTTTTCCGCAGAGCTCAGTCGGCGCTGCCCGCTGAACAAACGCGATGATTTCAACCGACGCAATGCTCGCCCACACCATGACCCATGCCGAACCAACCACAAACACGGTGAGCATGCATGCATCTGCGCCGAACAGTAGCGTGACAATGATCGGTGCGACTCCAAAACAGATCATCGCAACATATCGACATATGCCATTGAAAGAAAAACGATGCGGCCAAATGCCGACCAAGCCACTGCCGGCAAGACCACCCAAGCCCAGAGCAACCTCAACTATCCCAACGCAGGACGATTGCATGCCGAGATGCTTTGTAACAATAATGGGAGCGCCAATCATTAGCCCAACCAACGCAAGGTTCAAAACTGCCGCAAGCAAAATCACAGCGACCAATAATGCATTTTGCAACAGATACCGAATCGACTCCCGAAAATCGTTTCGGCATGTCGTACGAGTCGCGCCGTCTCCCATCGTTTCAAATGAGGCATTTTGCTTGAGCGCGCCCCCAAACAAGAGAGCTGAAATCGCAAACGCCACCGACGCGGTTGTGCAAAGAGCATCGATGCCAAAGTACCCATAGACTGCCGTCCCGACCACAGGGCCCAAGATATTGCTCACCATGGTCATCTGCGAAACCAATGCAGTGGCCCGCTCAGCCTTCTCTTCACCCGCCATGCGCACCGTCTCAATTTGGAGCATTGGCTTCAGCAGCGATTGAGAACCATATTGAACACAAAGTATCGCTACTACGACGACCGAAAGAGGCAATGAGTGCTTCATGGGGATAGACAGCAGTGATGCAGTCATCAGAGCAATGCCGAGGGACACGAGGACCTCGCGATGTCTTCCCCTATCCGCCAAGATTCCGCCAACCGGAGTTGCAAGTACGCCGGGTATGAACGCTATCGCCGCGACGACGCCATATAACGTTGACGATCCACTGCGATCGAACAAGTAAAGTGGATACGCAAAGCACAGCGCCGACAGCATCGAATACGTGCACAGCTGCGCAACCAGAAGTTCCGCGAGCCTGATTGACCGCACTGTTTTTGATTTCAACGAGACACCGACGTCTCTCAGCCCAGCCATAAGCCCACCCCCTATACATACCACTAGTATGTATTTAATGACTTGAAAAGGGCAGCCGTGGCTACCCTCACAAATCAATTACATACCGTTGGTATCTATATTACCACCCGGCGCGGTCCCATACGTCCCAAATCTGCGCCGTTGTCTGAAGCACTTCATTACCCAAATCGAGCCCCACCGCGGCAGCCATCTGCGCCAAACATTGTGCGCGAGCGAGCATTCGCTCCTTGGGCTCGAGCGGACGGAACAATGGCAGCAGCCAAAGATTCGCCAACAACGATACGGCCTCCGCCGCTTCGCGCGGGCATTCGCACGCAATGGAGCCGTCGGCGATGCCCTCCTCGATCACTGGCAAGAGACAGCCATCGGCCGACTCGTCAAATGAGCCCTGGTACTGCATCGCCAGTAGGCGCGAGCTTTTTACCGGATCTGCTGCAGGACGCATACGTGCCCATAGCTCAATTTGTGGAACAACGGACTCGGGAGCGTACAGTCGCTTGAGCTTTTGGGCTCCGGTCATATTACCGACGCCAAGCATCGAGCGGCGGTGCTCAACAATCGGAGTCATCGCCCGATCAAACGCGGCGTTGAAAATCTCTTCTTTGCTCTTGAAGTGATGATAGACAGCGCCCTTGGTCATGCCGTCGAGACGGTCAACGATATCTTGAATACTCGTCCCCTCATAACCCTGTGCGCAGAATAGCTCCAGTGCCGCGTCGAGAATCTTCGCGACCGTCTCCTCGGGATATTTATTGCGACCCATAATCCGCCCATCCGCAACGCAAGTCTTGTGCCTCATTGCAGCATTTTAACGTTGCGGATGGCAGACGGTCGATTCTACACCGCGGCCGGGCCGTGTTCGCCGGTGCGAATGCGGATGACTTCTTCGACCGGCTCGACCCAAATCTTGCCGTCGCCGACGGCACCGGTGCGGGCGGCATTGCAGATGATGTCGACAATTCCGTCAACGTGCTCATCAGCGCAGATGAGGGTGAACTGTACCTTGGGGATGGTATTGACGAGCAGTTCGTTGCCGCGCACGTATTCCTTCCAGCCATGCTGTGCGCCGCAGCCCTGCACCTGGTTGATAGTCATGCCGCGAACATCAGCAGCAAACAGCGCATCTTTGAGAACCTCAAGCTTTTCCTGGCGCACGATAGCCGTAATTTTCTTCATACCAAATCACTCCCCTTGTTAATCCAAGCCGCCAAACGATGGATATGCGCTCTCGCCGTGCTGACTCGCATCCAGACCCAGGGCCTCGTCGGCCTCGTCCACGCGCAGGCTGCCGCGGAACAGTGCCTTGACCACCGCGACAATCACCAAGTCGAGCACCAGCACAATAGCGACCGTCACCACAATGCCCAGGATCTGCGAGATGAGCAGCGACACGTCGCCCGTGTAGAACAGGCCGCCCTTACCGGTCCACGAGAGCTCCGGCACACAAAACAGACCCGTGAGCACGCCGCCCAAGATGCCGCCGATGCCGTGGCAACCGAACGCGTCGAGCGCATCGTCGTAGCCGAACTTGGTCTTAAGATGGCTGATGGCCAGGTAGCAGACGGGCGATACGATCAGGCCCATGACCAGCGCCGCCCACGGCCCGACAAAGCCCGCGCCCGGCGTGACCACCACGAGGCCCGCGACCAGACCGGTGCTGGCACCCACCAGCGTGGGACGACCAGTGTGCACGCGCTCGACGGCAAGCCACGAGACCATACCTGCCGCGCTGGCCGTCACGGTGTTGAGGATGGCGAGCGCCGCCACGGCGTCGGCCTTAAACTCGCTGCCGCCGTTAAAGCCAAACCAGCCAAACCAAAGTAGGCCGGCGCCCAGCGCCACAAACGGTACGTTATGCGGACGGTAGCTCACCATGCCAAAGCCGCGACGACGGCCGAGCATTAAGCAGAGGACCAGGCCGGTAAGACCGGACGAAATGTGCACCACGTCGCCGCCGGCAAAGTCGAGCGCGCCGATGATGTCGCCGATAAAGGAACCATCGCCGCCCCAAACCATGTGGGCGAGCGGCGCATAGACCACGAGCAGCCAAATGCCCAGGAAGGCCGTCATGGCACCAAACTTAACGCGGCCTGCCAGACTGCCCGTAACGATAGCGGCGGTGATCATGGCAAACGCCATCTGGAAGGCGATGTTGATGATCTGAGGGTAGACGGCACCATCCGCAGCATTGCCCTCGGCCGCCTGCAGCACCTGGTTGAGCACCGGCAGGCACAGCAGCTGGTCAAAGCCGCCAATAAACGGGCTAGAACCGTCACCACCGTAGGCCAGCGACCAGCCGGCAACAATCCACAGCACACCAACCAGGCCAATGGCGCCAAAGCACATAAGCATGGTGTTGATGACATTTTTGCGCCTGGACAGGCCGCCATAGAAAAACGCCAGACCCGGTGTCATTAAAAACACGAGCATGGTGCAGATGAGCATAAACGTTGTCGATCCCGTATCGTACATTCGCTCCCCCTTGGTCGCATGAACGTTGTCGGCGCCCATCATGCGGCCGAGGGGCAACTGGTGTAGACCAGATACGGCGTTGTTAAACGCTGCGTTGTCGAATGGAAACGGCACCGCAATCTTGGAAACGGCGCGGCAACGGACGCGAAACGAACGGGAAACGTGCGAACGAGAAGGGCGCGCTTGGCTCCGCTCTGGCTAGCGCCGGAACAGCTCGCGGGCTCGGTCGCGGAGGTCGGTAGCTCGGATGACGCCCTCGTAACGATTGATGCGCAGACGCGGGAAGGCGTTAAAGAAGCGTAGGTCGCGGCGGCTGAGTGACACGCTCGGTACCGGGCGGCTCATGCGCTTGCCGGCAAGGCGACGACCGAGCGACGGACGCGGCATGCTCGGTGCGGCATCGGCCACGCGACGGGCAGCGAGCGCCAGGCCGCGAGCACCATCCGAAATAAACGTCGGCATCGAAGCCTTCTCGCGCAGGGCATCGAGCGCCGCGTCGCCCAGCTCGGCCAGCCACGCGTTAACGGCACGGCTACGGATATGCGTCTGCGCCACCGAGTCAATCGTCGAATCGGGAATACGTTCGAGCATGGAGTCGGAGGCATCGGCAAGCGACTCATTGATGCGGTCAGCAAGGTCGGCGCGCACACGCTCAAGCTGATCGGACAGGCGGCGCCAGCTCGCCAACGAGCACACCGCGTCGACCATCATCGCGACCGCGACGATAAAGGCGGACAGCCGCACAATCAGCACCGGCAGATGGCCAAGCAGCCCCAGCAATGCCGGCTCCACTAAACGACAAATGCACAACGCACCCAAGCCAAACGCGCATGCCCAGTACAGACAGATGCGTCCGTGCAGGTTAAACGGCAGGTGCGAATAGTCCCAAAAGCGAGCGCCCGTTGTTTTTTCCAACAGCGCGCCGACGCTGTACTCAATCACGCTGCATACGAGCGCCGCGGCAACAAACTGGCTCGAGGCATCCGGAATCCCGCGCAGCAAAAGCCAGCAGGCTATACCGCCCACACCATAGATAGGGCAACACGGCCCCAGCAAAAAGCCACTGTTGGCAAATCGTCCGTGATTGAGCATGGCGCAGACCGTCGACTCCCACGCCCAGCCGCAAAACCCGTAGAAGGCAAACGAGAGCACTAGTGCCGAAAGCGGACAGGCGGCAAGCGTCGCGCCGTCAAATGCCATGTCGATCGCGGTCCCCACCGTCTACCCTCTCCTCTTTTCGCTCGATTCGCTGCTCACGCCATCGTCCGGCTCGTCCTTGCGCCGCAGACGACCGGTGACCGTCTCGCGCAGCGCGCACCATTTGTCTGCCAAACACACAATCCATGCCTCACGACACGTCGGCGGCACCGGCACCAGCGGAAACATATGCCGCACGATAATATTCCGCTCGCGCGACGTCAGCTCAAAATCCTCCTCCGCACGTGCCAGGGCAAAATACGGATGCCGAAATCCATGCAGTCGATGGCTCGGATCGGGATCGTGCCAATCGTAGAGAAAGTAATCGTGTAACAGGGCGCCGCGCAGCAGCGAGGCGCGGTCGACCGAAATGCCAGCACGGCCCAAGCGTTCGGCAACGGACAGGCTTGTCCGCGCCACCGAGGTCACATGCGTATACACCGTCACATCGCCATGCTGGATAAACTCGCGCGTCAGGTCCAAACGGCCCGCATGGGCCAGCTGACGGGCGGCATCGTCGACCTCGCGCGCGATGCTCTCGGCACGAACGGTTTCGGACATGCGGCCTCCTTCCAGCGGCTCTCGACGGCAAGCCACAGCCTGCACGCAATGAATAAAATCACCATGGAACTTATCAGTATGGCATCGGGCAAAACGTTTTGCCCCGCCAGTTGGCGAATTACCGCGCCGCCGTCACATATCAAACGCCAAAATGTGCGAGACTGTCTTGTGCAATTGTGCCGGCCGAGGGAGCGCCGGCGCTCGATTCGCATGGAGTAACCCACAACGATGCTGCTTACGCAAACGACAACGCCCGAGGACGTCAAGGCTCTCGACCGCGCCGAGCTTCCGCTGCTCTGCGGCGAGATCCGCCAGGCAATCCTCGAAAGCTCCGCTGCTGTCGGCGGACACGTTGCCCCCAACCTGGGCGTCGTCGAGCTTACGGTCGCGCTCCATCGCGTGTTTAACTCCCCCATCGACAAAATTGTCTTTGACGTTTCGCACCAGACCTACGCCCACAAGGCGCTGACTGGGCGCGCGTATACCTATATCGACCCGGCACGCTACGGCGAGGCCTCTGGCTTTGCCAATCCCGACGAGTCCGAACATGACCTGTTCGCCATGGGCCACACCTCGACCTCGGTGAGCTTGGGCTGCGGCCTCGCACACGCGCGCGACCTGGCGGGCGATGCGTACAACGTCATCACCATCATTGGCGACGGCTCGCTTTCGGGCGGCCTGGCGTTTGAGGGCTTTAACAATGCCGCCGATCTCGACAGCAACCTGATCATCATCGTCAACGATAACGACCAGTCCATTGCCGAGAACCATGGCGGCCTGTATCGCAATCTGGCCGAGCTACGCGCCAGCAACGGCACCTGTGAGCGCAACGTTTTCCGCGCGATGGGGCTCGACTACCGCTATCTGGACACCGGTAACGATGTATTGGCCCTCGTCGACGCGCTGCAGGAACTGCGCGATATCGATCATCCCATCGTGCTGCACGTCTCCACCGCAAAGGGCAAGGGCTTTGAACCAGCCCAGAGCGACCCCGAGCGCTGGCACCACGTGGGTCCGTTTGACATGGCAACTGGGCGCAAACTCTGCCCGGGTCATCCGAGCGAGCCCGCACCGCGCACCTATGCCGACATTACGGGCGAGGCCCTGAGCGCTGCCATAGAGCGCGATCCGCAGGTTGTGGGCATCACGGCCGCCACGCCCTACATCATGGGCTTTACGCCCGAGCTTCGCGCCGCGGCAGGCAAGCAGTTTGTCGACGTGGGCATTGCCGAAGAGCACGCCGTCACCTTTGCCACCGCGCTCGCCCGCTCGGGTGCCAAGCCGGTCTTTGGCGTGTACGGTACGTTCTTGCAGCGTGCCTACGACGAACTGTGGCACGACCTGTGCCTCAACGACGCCCCGGCGACCATCCTGGTATTTGGCGCGTCGATCTTTGGCACCACATCCGAGACGCATCTTTCGTTCTTTGATATTTCCATGCTGGGCGGTCTTCCCAACATGCACTACTTGGCGCCGGCCTGCATGGAGGAATATCTGTCCATGCTGAGCTGGTCGCTCGATCACCGCGAGCATCCCGTGGCGATTCGCGTGCCGGGCATTGGCTTGGTAAGCCGCCCCGACTTGGCGCCTGCCGAGGACGCCGATTACGGCGCCGTTCGTTACAACGTGGTGCGCCAGGGTCGCGACGTGGCCGTGCTCGCGCTCGGCGATTTCTTTGAGCTGGGCGAGCGCGTGGCAAACCGCTTGGCTGCCGAGTACGGCATCGAGGCCACGCTCGTCAACCCGCGCTATGCAACTGAGCTCGACCGCGAGTTCCTCGACAGCCTCGCCGCCGAGCATCGCGTTGTCGTCACCCTCGAGGACGGCATCTTGGACGGCGGCTGGGGCGAGCGCGTGGCGTGCTACCTGGCCTGCACACCGCTGCGCACGCGCACCTTCGGCATCGCCAAGGGCTTCCCCGACCGCTACAACCCCAACGAGCTGCTCGCTCAGAACGGCATGACGGTCGAGAACATGGCCGCCGAAGCTATAAGGCTACTCAATGAGTAAAAAACCTCCGCAAGGGAAGCACCCCTGCGGAGGTTTTTATTTTCGCGACGCGATTATCTCAATCTGTAACATCTATGGCCTGAATTCTCGTCTACCTGTTACAGATTGAGACAAACCGTCTTTGCCCCTGACCTTTGTCCCAATCTGTAACAGATAGAGACCTTTTGGCCGTCTAACTGTTACAGATCGAGACATTCGAATTCCCCTGAAGAGAAAATCTCAATCTGTAACAGTTACTCGGCAAAAATGGCTGCAGATGTTACAGATCGAGACAAAACAGCGAGGCAGGCAGCTACATCTGCAAGAACCGCCACAAAGGTGCCTGTCCCCTTTGTGGCGGTTTTAGGTCATGGTCGGCGCGAAAAACGAATAACCGTTCATACGCGATCTCCTTACTTATATATGCGTCGCGTTGCCGCCATTATAGCGACCGCTGCGAGCGACCACGCCGTCCGCAAAGCGCTTTCTCAGCTGTAATAACTGACGTTTGCCCAGATAAAACCTGCCAAAATTAACCTGTCCCTTTTTGGTAGGAAGAATTACCCATAAGGTAAGTATGTTTCTGAGTTATTTCGTGTTGACCCGTCTGAGCGGGATAGGGTATAACTCTACTCAACCGCTAGGGATTTTATTGAGAAAGGTGTTCTACCATGAGCAAGAACCTCTCCCAGCAGGTCGTTCTCGACCGCCGCGGCTTTGTCGCCGCCACCTTCGCAACCGTCGCCGGCCTTGGTCTTGCCGGCTGCTCTGACACCAGCGCCGAGGCCGACAAGGGCTCCGCCGCCTCCTCCAAGAGCTCCGAGGATACCGAGGCTTCCACCACGCTCGACGCCAAGGCATTCGACAAGCTCGTCGACAACGGCCCCAAGGCCGATGACGATGCCATCGCCGCCAGCACCTGGGCCACGGCCGTCAAGGACGCCGGCGTCTTTAAGATCGGTGGCGTTCAGACCTCCACGCTCTTCTCCCTCCTCAACGAGAAAGACGGTCAGACCCGCGGCTTCGATGCCGGTATCGCACAGCTCCTGTCCAACTACATTCTGGGCGAGAACAAGGTCGAGATCACGCAGGTGACCTCGGACACGCGCGAGTCCGTCCTGCAGAACGGCCAGGTCGACGCCGTCTTTGCCACCTACACCATCACTGACGAGCGCAAGAAGCTCGTCTCCTTTGCCGGTCCCTATTACTACACGCAGCAGGCCATCCTGGTGCTCGCCGATAACGACAACATCAAGAGCGTCGACGACCTGGCCGACAAGAACGTCGCCGTCCAGTCCGGCTCCAACGGCCCCGCCATCCTGGAGGAGTTCGCCCCCAAGGCCAGCCAGCAGGAGTTCAAGACCGACGAGGAGGCCCGCCAGGCACTCCAGCAGGGCCGTGTTGATGCCTACGTCATCGATAACAACATGCAGCAGAGCGCCCTGGTCCGCGAGCCCGGTAAGTACAAGATCGCCGGCAAGCCCTTCGGCAGCAAGGAGCCCTATGGTATCGGCCTGCCGCTCGATTCCGACGGCGTCGCCTTTGTCAACGACTTCCTTAAGAAGATCGAGGACGACGGCACCTGGACCGAGCTGTGGCAGATCTGCATCGGTGACCGTACGGGCGACACCAATGTTCCCGAGCTGCCCGAGATCGGCGCCTAGGCAGCGAGCCTGGTAACGACCGCAACGAAACCATACGGAAACGCATGATGCGCTTTATTGCGGTAAACTGTTTCCTCACTGAGTTGTCGGGGCTTCCATACACACGGGAGCCCCTTTCCTTACCGGCGGGAGGTCCGCATGAGTCTCTCCGAGCTCTGGTCGCTCTATGGCCAGAACTATATCGACGCGCTGCTAGCAACCTGGGGCATGACGCTTGAGTCGTTTGCCATCGCCATGGTGCTGGCCGTCGCCGTCACCGTGATGCGCGTGTCGCCGCTCAAGCCGCTGCGCGTCTTTGGCGACCTGTATGTTCAGGTCTTCCGTAACATCCCCGGCATCGCGCTACTCATCATCGTCGTCTATGCGCTGCCGCCGCTCAAGGTCGTCCTGCCCTACCGCACCTGCGTCATCGTCGCCACAGTGCTCTTGGGTTCTGCCTTTGGCTCCGAGAACTTTATGAGCGGCATCAACACCGTCGGTGTCGGCCAGGTGGAAGCCGCCCGCTCGCTGGGCATGAGCTTCAGCCGCATCCTCGCCAAGATCGTGATTCCGCAGGCGCTGCGCTCGAGCGTGTTGCCCATGACCAACCTCTTTATCGCGGTCATGCTCACCACTGCGCTCGGCAGTCAGGTACCGCTTAAACCGCAGGAGCTCACCGGCGTGGTGAGCTACATCAACACGCGCTCGCTCGGCGGCGTCGCCGCGTTCTTTATCTCGGCACTCGGCTACCTGGGCACGGCCTTTGTGGTGAGCCACATTGGCAACTATATCGATAAGAAGGTGAGGATCCTCCGATGAGCAAACATTCCTCCCCTGCACTTACCATGCGCGATGCGCTCTACGAGGCTCCCGGCCCCAAGATGCGCGCCAAGATTCGCATCGGCACCGCCATCTCGCTTGTTGCCGTCGCCGCGCTCGTTGTCCTCGTGCTGCAGCGCTTTTATGTGACCGGTCAGCTTTCGGTCCACTATTGGTATTTCTTTACGCACCTCACTACCTGGAAGTTCTTACTTGCCGGTTTTGAGGGCACGGTAAAGGTCGCGCTCACCGCCGGCGCTATCGCGCTGGTACTGGGTCTGGCCCTCATGCTCGGCCGCACCAGCGACATTAAGCCGCTGCAGCTGGTCTGCCGCGTGCTCACCGATTTCTTCCGTGGCGTGCCGAGCCTCCTGTTCATCTACTTCTTCTTTTTGGTGTTGCCCCAGTACAAGATCGCGCTGCCGTCGTTTTGGATGCTCACACTTCCCGTCGCGCTTGCTGCGGCCGGCGTACTGGCCGAGATCTTCCGCGCCGGCGTCAACGCCGTACCGCGCGGCCAGGTCGAGGCCGCTCAGGCACTCGGTCTCTCCAAGGCTAAAATCACCTTTAAAATCGTGCTGCCGCAAGCCATTCGGTTTATCATTCCGTCGTTGATCTCGCAGCTTGTGGTCGTCGTCAAAGACACCACCGTCGCCTATGTAGTGAGCTACCCCGACCTCATGCAAAACGCCCGCGTGCTCATTACCAACTACGACGCGCTCGTGTCGGTCTACCTGGTTATCGCGGTCATCTACATCCTCATCAACGTCGCGATCAACAAGGCCGCCGTCTACGTCTCGCACAAGACCGGCGCGACCATCATTCGCTAACGATTTACCATTTCGAGTCATAAGGAGCCGAGCACCATGGCACAGAGCACTTCTTCTACCGGCAATCAGCCGCTGATTGAGCTCAAGCACGTCGATAAGCACTATGGCGATCTGCACGTCCTCAACGACATCAATCTCTCGGTCGACCGCGGCGAAGTCGTCGTCGTGATCGGCCCCTCGGGCTCGGGCAAGTCGACCATGTGCCGAACCATCAACCGCCTGGAAACCATCGACTCGGGCGAGATTCTCATCGAGGGCGAGCCTCTGCCGCAGGAAGGCAAGGATCTTGCCCGCATGCGCGCCGAGCTGGGCATGGTGTTTCAGCAGTTCAACCTGTTTGCACATATGACCGTGCTACAGAACGTCATGCTGGGACCGGTCGACGTGCTGGGCGTCTCCAAGGATGAGGCCCGCGAGCGCGCCATGGACCTGCTAGGCCGCGTAGGCGTCGCCGAGCAGGCCGATAAGGTGCCCGCACAGCTCTCGGGCGGCCAGCAACAGCGTGTAGCCATTGCCCGCTCGCTTGCCATGCAACCCAAGGCCATGCTCTTCGACGAGCCCACGAGCGCTCTTGATCCCGAGATGATCAACGAGGTGCTCGAGGTCATGGTCCGTCTGGCCCAGCAGGGCATGACGATGATCGTCATCACGCACGAGATGAACTTTGCCCGTCGCGTGGCCGACCGTGTCGTGTTTATGGCCGATGGCCAGATCGTGGAAACCGGCACGCCCGACGAGTTCTTCGACCATCCCCAGACCAAACGCGCCCAGGACTTCCTCAACTCCATCAAGGGCCACTAACCCAATTGCCATGTTCGCTCGCCATGACCATCCAAACTCGAAAGCAACACCTATGATCGGAACTCGCACTTCATCGTCATACACCCCGCACGTCGACGTCGATCCCGCCGACCGCCCGCTCATCCTCGTCGCGCCGCGCTGGGAAGAGGCGAAGCCGTTTTTAAGCGAGACGCTCTCCCCCAACGAGGAAATCGCAAGTGTCTTTGTCGATGCCATCCTTGCCGCCGGCGGCCTGCCGCTGCAGATGTCCATCACCGAGGACATTGAGGTCATCCGCCATTACGTCGATATCGCCGACGGTATCGCTATTCCCGGCGGCCCGGATGTCAACCCCAAACGCTGGGGCGATGAACGACCCTACGACCCCACCCTCTGCTGCGAGATCCGCGATAGCTTTGAGTTTAAGCTGGTCGGCGAGGTGCTCCGCGCCAAAAAGCCGCTCTTTACCACCTGCCGTGGCACGCAATTGCTCAATGTCGCCACTGGCGGCACCCTGTGCATGGACGTGCCGAGCCTGGGCGCTCGCGAGGGCCGCACGCAGTGGCGCCATACCCACGTGCTCAACGACCCCGTGCATCCCGTCGAGGTCGTGCCGGGCTCGCTGCTGGAGCGCGCGCTTGGCGGGCACAGGCTGATCCAGACCAACTCCGCACACCACTGCTGCGTCGATCATCTGGGTAAGAGCACGCGTTTGGTCGCCAAGGCAACCGACGGCGTTCCCGAGTGCATCGAGGTCGAAGGCCAGCCATTCTGCTTGGGCGTGCAATGGCATCCCGAGTACACCTGGCAGACGCTCGAGACCGACTTTAACCTGTGGAAGTCGTTTGTCGAGGCAGCGACCAAGGTAAAGCAGGCCCGCTAGTTCGCGAACCGCACAACAGACAAGGGCGCCCCGCCGGCCACATGGTCCGGCGGGGCGCCCTTTTGCCTGTACGCGGCTGGCACGCAGCCCAAGGCTCACAGCCTCTTACTCGGCCACCTCGCGCAGGGCCGACATCGTAGCCGCATATTGCTGCTGCAACGCATGCATTCCCGCGCGAGCGCCGTCAACGGCATCGGCACCGCGCAGCGCCTCGGTCACCACGACCGCCGGCTCGTACAGATTATCGAATCCCAGGTTCTGGCTCACGCCCTTGAGCGTGTGAGCTGCCATAAACGCTTCCTTGGCGTCTCCTGCCGCCATGGCGGCCTCCAGCTTGTCCATGCTCTCGTCATCCAAAAACTTGAGGGCAAAGCGGGCAAGCATCTCCTCGCCCATCAGCCGAGCGCACGCGTCATCATAATTGGCGCCAATCTTCTCATACGCCTCACGCATGGAAATCATGGGTTAAAACTCCTTTGGTCAAACTAAATCGTAGGAAGCGCAACGACCTCAGCAGGGCGCGCCAATGTTTCGGCAATACGGTCTTGCACCTCGAGCAGGCAGTCGAGCAGCAGCGGGTTAAAGGTACCGCACTTACCGTCCAAGATCATCTGGATCGCTTCCTCGTGCGGGATAGCATCCTTGTACACGCGCACGCTCGTCAGCGCATCGTACACGTCGGCCACCGAAACCACCTGCGCGGCGATGGGGATATCGTCGCCCTTAAGGCCGTCGGGATAACCCTTGCCGTCCCAACGCTCGTGGTGCCAGCGCGCAATCTGGTACGCATATTCCATAAGCGCATTGCCGGCGTGATGGCGGCCCAGTTCGAGCAGCATGTCGGCACCGATCGTGGTATGCGTCTTCATAATCTCGAATTCCTCGGACGTGAGGCGCCCGGGCTTGTTGAGAATCGCATCGTCAATCGACATCTTGCCGATATCGTGCAGCGCCGAAGCCAGGGCAATCGTGGAGCGCTCCTCGTTGTCGAGGGAGATGTTGTCGCTACGGTGGACCAGGCAGCCAAGCAGCAGCTCGGTCAGCTTCTCGATGTTCGTAACGTGCCTGCCGCTCTCGCCGTTGCGAAGCTCCATGACGCCGGCCATGATGTCGATGAGCATGCGACTGTTCTTGACGCGCTCGTTGTACTGCTGGGACAGCAGGTTCGTCAGGCGGCGCTGTTTGGCGTACAGGCGGATGGTGTTGCTTACGCGGCGGCGCACGATACGGGAGTCAAACGGGCGGTTGATATAGTCCGAGGCGCCCAGCTCGTACGCGCGCAGAACCATATCATCGGAATCTTCGCTCGAAATCATGATGACAGGCAGATTGTCGATACCCGATCGGCGCGACAGATCGGCCAGCACCTCAAAGCCGCTTATGCCCGGCATGATAATGTCCAGCAGCACGAGCGACAACTCATCGCCATAGCGGTCGACCATGTCGAGCGCCGTACGACCGTTGTCGGCCTCGAGGATGCAATACTCGTCCTTGAGCATCTCGTTGAGAATGACTCGGTTCATCTCGGAGTCATCGACAATAAGCACCAAAGGCTTTTCGCTTTGGAAGGCCTCGATGGAATCGGCATCGGTCACGACCGTACCGGCTTTTGCCTTAGCGCGGCTCAATAACTGGACAGCGCGGCCAACGCCCTCATCGACCGTCTCGCCATGAATGCGAACGCCACCAACACATGCCGTCAAGCTCACGTACTCATGGCCCGGAATAATCGTGGAACGAACGGCATCGGACACCTGATGCAGGCGACGGGTGAAGTCATCGGAGGGAATATTGGGCATGACAACCACAAACTTGTCGCAGCCATAGCGCACAAGCTCGTCAGTCGAACGGATTCCGCTGCGCATGGCTGTCGCCACAGCACCGAGCGCAAGGTCGCCGGCATGACGGCCACACGTATCGTTGAAGACCCTAAAATCATCAAGGTCGATCATCGCAACGCCGGCATTCATGCGGGCGCTTCGGAGCTTTTCCTCGTAATATCGGCGATTGCGCACACTCGTCAACACGTCGGTGTAGACAAGGTCCTCTTCTGCAGCCTCTTGCTCATCGATCGGACGCACCATCAGCAAGACGTGAGGCTCGCCCTCGACCTTCAGAGGGCGTAGACGGGCGCGGTACTCAACACCATCGTTGAGCAGTTGCTCCGACACCTCACCCGAATCTGCCAAGGCCTCAAGACTCGACTGACGCAGACAAGGGCAGCGATCGCCGGCGAGCAAGCAGTTAGGCTCGCTCTTAATCTGATCGGCCGACAGCAAACGCACCACGGGGTAGGTCTTCGCGACGCGGGCGACCTCGGCGGCAGCCTCCTCGTCGGTTAGATTGACCTCGTGATTATTGAGCATATGGGGCCCTTTCGATAGTTTCGCATGGTAGCGGTGGGTTCCAAATGCTACAAGGGTAACACCTTGTCGATGCAGGTAAGTACGTGAATGCTGCTACATTTTTATGAGTTGGCATACGGCGCGATTGAAGCCGCAGGCGTGAGGTTTTGAGCGCATTTGTTAACACGGCCGAAACGTTTGCGGGTGAAGCCTGTTTTGTTTTTTCAGCTGCTAGAGCCCCAGGATGCCACGAACGGTCTGGGCAGCCGCTGTCGGGCGATCGCGCAGGCCGTTGTGCGCGCCGGGAACCATTACGAGTGGACAGTCCAAAAGCTCACCCGCTATCCTCGTTCCCGCCTCGCGGGGCGTGCCAATCGAAAGCTCGCCCAGGAGCACGGCGGCCACCGTTTTCGACGCGCGAACGCTATCCCAATCGGGAACGCAGGTCATAGTAATCCCGTATTCGTTTGCCATGAAACTGCGACCGTTGCGCAGGGCATGCTTGGCTTCCGCCTCGGTTAACTTGGGAGCCTCAGGGTCCGAATCGCCGATGGCGCCCAGGAAGGCCCGTAATGCCCTGGAGACCTTTCCCGCGGCGATCATCTCGAGCAAAACCGGGGCCGCGCCCAGGCCGGCACCCTCATCCGTCACGGCGGGTTCATGCAGAATCGCACGCGAGATTATGGCGGGGTTTGCACGGAGAAGCTCCAGGGTCACCAGCGTACCGGCACTGTGCGCGAGCACGTTTGCCGGAGCGCCAATATGCTCGATAACGGCCTGCAGGTCGGCGGCCTGGGCGGCGAGGTCGTAGCGTCCGTCTACAGCGTCGCCGCTCTCGCCGCAACCGCGGCGGTCGTAGGCAATGACGCGGTAGTCACAGGCGAGCTCGCGGGCGATGGCGTCAAAAAAGACGCCGTCGACGCAGGCGCCGTGCACGCACACCAAGGCAGGAGCATCAGGCGACACATCCGGGCCGGCATATTCGCGACAGGCAATCGTGGTGCCCGCACTCTCGACTGTAAAATCCATGTTGTGCCCCCATCATCAATGCCCATCCAGTTGCACGTCAGTACGGTTGGATGGACCCGCATTGCCTTACGCCTTGTTAACAGATTAACTGTACCCGACCCGAGGCTTTTCATGGCACGGCATCATGAGCGACGTGAAAAAACGAAACTAGTAAAGCAAGAGCCCGCACCTTGCTTTGGAGCCGATGCTATGCTTAGGCACAATTGTCTTGAGGAGCATATGCCTATGTCTACGTTTTTGAATGCCAGTCCAATCTTTGGGCCCGTTCGCAGCCGTCGCCTTGGTCTCTCGCTCGGCGTCAACATGATGCCAGCCAGCGGCAAAATCTGCACGTTCGACTGCATTTACTGCGAAAACGGCCTCAACGCCGAGCGCCCCTGCCATGAGCCGTACAACACGGCCGCCGTGGTGCTCGACGCGCTCGAGGCAAAGCTGCGCGAGATGGCAGCCGAGGGCGAGCTCCCCGATGTGATCGCCTTCGCAGGCAACGGCGAGCCCACCGCCGCACCGGAGTTTCCGCAGGCCATTGCCGGCGCCGTCGCGCTGCGCGACGAGCTTGCCCCAAACTCCAAGATCGCCGTGCTCTCCAACGGCACGCGCGCCGACCGCCCCGAGGTGCACGACGCGCTCATGATGGTCGACGACAACATTCTTAAGCTCGATACCGTCGACCCGACGTTTATCCAACTGCTCGACCAGCCTGTTGGCCCCTACGACGTCGAGCACCAGATCGAGACGTTCGCAAGCTTTGACGGTCACGTTATTATCCAGACGATCTTTTTGACCGGCGAGTATCAGGGCAAGCTCATCGACAACACCGGCGAGGAGTACGTTGCCCCCTGGCTCGCGGCGCTTGAGCGCATTCGTCCACAAGAAGCGACCATCTACACGGTGGCGCGCGAGACACCGGTCGCCGGCCTTGCTAAAGCGGCGCCCGAGGCGCTCGACGCCATTGCCGCGCGCGTCCAAGCCCTCGGCATTCCCTGCCAGGTGAGCTACTAGCAAAACCACGCAGCAGCTTGTGCCGCCATCCCGCCCCATCAGTTGCGGTGATATAGTTCCTATTTGTGCTGTTAAACCGCTTAAATCGGAACTATATCACCGCAACTTTTATGGACACGTGGGTGGGCTATACTAGCTGCGAATGAAAGGAAATTAGCCATGTTTGACAAAGGACCCGTGCCCGGCCGCAACGACGCTTGCTGGTGCGGCAGCGGCAAAAAATATAAGAAATGCCACAGCGCCTTCGACGAGCGCCTCGAGCGCCTGTGGGAAGAGGGCTGGGAGGTTCTGCCCCGCACGCTCTACAAGACGCCCGCCGATATCGAGGGCATCAAGCGTTCGGCCGCCATCAACGTAGGCGTGCTCGACTACGTGGGCGAGCACATCGCCGCGGGCATGACCACCAACCAGATCAACCAGATGATCTACGACTACACCGTCGAGCACGGTGGCACGCCGGCCGACCTCAACTACGAGGGCTATCCCAAGAGCGTGTGCACCTCGATCAACGACGTGGTCTGCCACGGTATCCCCTGCGATACGGACGTGCTGCACGAGGGCGACATCATCAACGTGGACTGCTCCACGATCTTGGACGGCTACTTTAGCGACTCGAGCCGTATGTTCTGCATCGGCGAAGTCTCGGCCGAGCGCCAGCGCCTGGTCGACGTCACCCGCGCCAGCGTGGAGGCGGGTCTGGCGGCCGTCAAGCCGTGGCTGCCGCTATCCGTGATGGCCGAGGCCGTGCAAAAGACGGTCGAGGACGCCGGCTTTAGCGTGGTGCGCGAGTACGGCGGACACGGCATCGGTAAGGAGTTCCACGAGGACCCGTTTGTGGGCTTTACCACCGAGGCGCCCGATGTAGACACCATCATGGCCCCGGGCATGGTCTTTACCATCGAGCCTATGGTCAATGCCGGAGCGCCCGACATCAAGATTAGCAAGGGTGACGGTTGGTGCGTGCGCACCAAGGACGGCAGCGATTCGGCCCAGTGCGAGGTACAGCTCGTGGTGACCGAGGACGGCTACGAGCTGCTGAGCTGGTAGCCGTGGATGCGCCGGATGCTGACGGGCACGCTCGTCTAGCATCCGGCGTTTTTGTTTGAACGTTTTGCCTGATAAAACCCGCCAAAATAAACCTGTCCCTTTTTGGCGGGTCAAGCGGAAAGGACTGCTTGTGAACATCTTGGTTTTGCTGCCCGTCAACGACCACCATCGCGCAATTCTTGAGTCGAGCGCTCCGGGCGAGGACTTTATCTACACGAGCGCCGACGCTATCACGCGCGAACAAGTCGCCAACGCCGACGTGATCTTGGGCAACATAGACCCTGCCCTACTTACCGCATGCGAGCACCTCCAGCTGCTGCAACTACAGACCGCGGGCTATGACGATTACTTGGCCGCCGGCACCGTGCCAGCCGACGCCAAACTGTCTTGCTCGGTGGGCGCCTACGGCCAGGCCGTGAGCGAGCACATGTTTGCCATGGTCCTTTCCATGATGAAGCGCCTGCCCGGCTATCACGACTTGCAGCGCGAACATCGCTGGGAGGATTTGGGGCCAGTTACCTCGCTCAAAAACGCCAACGTGCTGGTGCTGGGCGCGGGCGATATCGGCGGTCACTTTGCCACGCTCTGCCGCGGCATGGGCGCGCACGTCCGCGGCATCAAGCGCCATCCACTCGTCTACCCCGTTGTGTTTGAGGACATGGACGGCATGGACGCCCTACCTGAGCGCCTGGCAGAGGCCGACATCGTCGCATCCTTTATGCCGAGCACGCCCGAGACCCGCGGTCTGGCGAACGCCGAGTTCTTTGCCGCGATGAAACCAGGTGCCTTCTTTGCCAACGGCGGCCGCGGCGACCTTGTGGTCACCGATGACTTGGTTGCCGCTCTGGAGTCGGGACATCTCGCCGGCGCCGCGGTCGACGTCACCGACCCCGAACCGCTGTCCGCGACAAGCCCCCTGTGGGATGCGCCCAACATGCTCATCACGCCGCACGTCTCCGGCTGGTTCCACCTGGCAGCCACGCTCAATAACGTGGTCGACATCGCCGCGGAGAACCTTCGTCATCTTCAGGCTGGCGAGACGCTTCGCTGCTGGATCGAACACTGATTGTTCCGGCGTTTTACCAAACGCCGGAACCCCTCGACGCTGCGCTCTTAGGTTCCGCCGTTCTAACGAACGGCGGACCACTCGACGCTGCGAGCCCGCCGTTTGGCCAATCTGCCGTTCAATTTCAAAGACGCGACCAGAAGGTCAGCGCCTTTTCATTTCACGGCACCTTGGCTCAAACGGCGGGCTCTCGCTGGCGTGCGCTCTACCTGCGGCGTTTCGCTGGCGTCGGCTTCATCTGCAAGCCTTAGCAGTTCCGTCTTGCCGTTGGCGTTGTGGCATTTGCCCAGATAAAACCTGCCAAAATAAACCTGTCCCTTTTTGGTAGGTTTGGTGCAATGGGGTCAGGTTGGCTTGCGCCATACCGGTAGTTCTGTCTGCGACACTCTCGCCAAAGTGATATCAAACATACATCTAGCGCTTTCGACACTTCGCTTATTAGAGCCAGTCCGTCTCCTCGTCATAGCGGTCCGAATAGGCGTTACGCTTGAGTTCTTCAGCACTCGTTGGTCGCGCCTTGGACACGTCGACCCCTGACTCATGGCAAGCGGCGACGAACAGTTGTAAACCCCGATCAATAAGCTGAGCCCCACGCTCGGCCTTCATTTCTTCGGCTCGCATTTAGAGCTCCACGCTTTCGGCGCCGTTGATGGTTAGGTTGCGCTCGTAGAAGGCGGTGAGGGCGCGGATGGCGTACATCACGTCGCGCACGCCGCCGGTCTCGTAGCTTGAGTGCATGGCCAGCTGCGGCAGGCCCACGTCCACGGCGTGCATACTCGCCTGCATATTGGACAGATTGCCAAGGGTAGAGCCACCCGCCATATCGCTCTTGTTGGCGAAGGCCTGCGTGGGTACGTCAGCGTCATCGCAGATGGCCTGGAACACCGCGCGACTAAAGGCATCGGTGCAGTAGTGCTGGTTGGCGGCCTCCTTGATGACGATGCCGCCGTTGAGCACAACCTGGTTGCGCGCATCGCACTTCTCGGCGTGGTTGGAGTGCACGGCATGCGCGTTGTCGCAGCTCACGAGCATCGAGGCGGCAAGCGCACGGTGATACGACTCGTCATCGAAGCCCAGCGATCCGTTAATGCGGCGCAGCGCGTCGGCCAAGAACGTCGACATGGCGCCCTGCTTGGTCTCGGAGCCAACTTCCTCGTTATCAAAGCAGCAGAAGACCGAGATGTCGTGCGCATTCTCGGCACCCAAAAATGCCTGCAGCGAGGTATAGGCGCAGGCCAGGTCATCGAGCTTGGGCGTCGAGATAAACTCGTCGGCCCAGCCCCAAATGCGCGCATCCTGACGATTGACCAGGAACAGGTCGCGGCCCAAAATTTGCTCGGGCTCAACGTCCAACTCGTCGGCGATCAGGGCGTCAAAATCTCCCTGCTTGAGTTCGCCAGCGCTGATGAGCGGGCACAGGTCGACGGCGCGATTGGGAGCAAAGCCCTCGTTAACGCCGCGGTTCATATGGATAGCAAGGCTCGGAATGATAGCGACCTCGCGCTCGGTGGCGAGCAGGCGGCTCTCAATACGGTCGCCCTCGCGCACCAACACGCGGCCCGCGAGCGCCAGCGGGCGGTCGAACCAGGTGTAGTCGATCATGCCGCCGTAGGCCTCGGTGTTCAGGCGCAGCGTCTCGCCCGCGCCGTCGAGCTCGGGCACGGCCTTAACCTTAAACGTCGGCGAGTCGCTATGCGACGCCGTCAGCTGAAAATGGTAGTCGCCGGCAACGCCGTCCTCGCCCCACGTCGCGGCCAGGTCCTCGCCCACTTTAAAGGCAACAACGCTCGAGGTATTGCGCTGCGTGTAATAACGCCCGCCCGGCTCGATATCCCACGCCGCATTCTCGGGCAGGTAGGTAAAGCCCGCCTCGTCGAGCTCGGCCATAATAGTCGCCGCCGTATGGAACATGCTGGGGCATGCCTCGATAAAGTCGATAAGGTCGTTGGCGGCCTCGATATCGTCGGCCGTCACATGCGCGCGCTCGGGCGTTTCCTGATCCGTCATGCTCTCCCCTTTCGCTGGGTTGATGGTTCCCTCCAGCATACCCCGCCGCGCCAGTGCCGTGCCTTTCATTCTATGTTTAATCCCGCGCCGCTCGCCAAGTTGAGCCATCATGTCCGCACTCCTTTTGCGACAATTACGCTAACAGGACGAAAGGAGCCGTCATGAAGCCACGTAACATTGCCATCGCCTGCGGTGTCGCGGGAGTCGCCGTCGGCCTTGCCGCTGCCACCGGTATCGTTTATCACAAACAAATCAAGTCCGCCGCGTCACTCAAACGCTTGACCGGCAACGCGGATGGCTATGACCTGTACGCAATCGACATCGCCTACGACTACGATCTTGATCGCATCATCGCCGCTGGCGTGCGCGACGACCAGGCCTACATCGATGCCGTGGTGGCGCAGGTGCTGCCCGGTGTGCCGGCACATGTCCAGGCGCCCCAGTTTGCCTGCAGCGCTTTTGTCGCCGTAGATGCCGAAGGCCGCGTGCGCACCGGTCGCAATTACGACTTTAAGGACGACACCTCGGCGCTGCTGGTGCGCAATCACCCGCGCGACGGCTATGCCTCCATCGGCTTTGCGGCCCTTAACAACCTGGGCGATAACACTCCGCTTGACTCCGTCGCCGGACGCGCCGCCGCACTCATGGGCCCGTTTGCCCAGCTCGACGGCGTCAACGAATATGGCGTGTCCATTGCCGTACTCACTCTGGATTCCAAGCCCTGTGACCAGGACACGCAACGCCCCGTCATCAACACTTCGCTCGCCATCCGTCTGGTGCTCGACCGCGCGGCCACCACGCAGGAGGCCGTCGACCTGCTTTCTGCCTACGACATGCACGCCATGGCCGGACGCGACTATCACTTCTTTATCAACGACGCCGCCGGTGACGCGCGGGTGGTGGAGTGGGATCCGCGCGATCCCGACCGTGCATGCAAGGCGACGCCCGTACGCCAGGTCACGAACTTCTACGCCTGCTATGGCGACGAAGTGCTGCCCAACCAAAAGAATGGCGAGCTAGGCCATGGTAAAGAGCGCGCCGCCGCAATCGCCGATGTCCTCGACGCCCATACCGGCGCCCAAGACGAGGCAGTCGCTTGGAAGGCCCTACGCGCTGCAGCGCAAGAGCCCAATCCGGAAGACATCACCAGCAACACGCAGTGGTCGGTCGTCTTTGACAACACCGAGCCTGCTGCCGCCATCACGCTGCGCCGCCACTGGGGCGACATCGACGCATTCGCACTGTAAGGAGCCAGGCCCGTCGACCTTACGCTCGCCTGACGTTGCTTACATTTCCATACGCTTGAGCTAACACGTTTTACCCCCGTATCAACAGTGTGCGGGGGTAAACTTATGCGCATGTTATAACTTGCCCGGAAGGATTCACCATGCTTAGGATCGGTCTTCTTACTAGTGGCGGCGACTGCCAGGCGCTCAACGCCACCATGCGCGGCATTGTCAAAACGCTTATGACCAATAGCGAAGAGCCTATCGAGATTTATGGCTTTGAGGACGGCTATCAGGGCCTTATCTACAGCAGGTTCCGCGTCATGACGCCCGCCGATTTTAGCGGTATCCTCACCCGCGGCGGCACCATCCTGGGCACGAGTCGCACACCGTTCAAGCGTCTGGATACCCCCGAGACCGATGGTGTCGAGAAGGTGCCGGCGATGGTCCACACCTATCATAAGCTGCAGCTCGACTGCCTGTTTATGCTGGGCGGTAACGGCTCCACCAAGACCGCCAACCGCCTGCGCGAAGAGGGCCTCAACGTTATCGCCCTGCCCAAGACCATCGATAACGACACCTGGGGCACCGAGCTGACGTTTGGCTTTACGAGCGCCATCGACGTCGCCACCAAGTGCATCGACGACATTCACACCACCGCCTCGAGTCACGGCCGCGTGTTCGTTATCGAGATCATGGGCCACAAGGTTGGCTGGATCCCGCTGTACGCCGGCGTCGCGGGCGGCGCGGATGTCATCTTGATTCCCGAGATCCCCTACGACATGGACAACGTCATCAAGACCATCGAGCATCGCATGGAGACCGGCAGCCGCTTTACCATCGTAGCCGTCGCCGAGGGTGCTATCTCCAAGGAGGACGCGGCGCTGTCCAAGAAGGAGTACAAGAAGAAGCTCGCCGAGCGTACGAGCCCGTCAATCGCGTACGACATCGCCAAGGAGATCGAGGCCAAGACCGGTCGCGAGACCCGCGTCGCCATCCCCGGCCACACGCAGCGCGGCGGCCAGCCCGACGCCCAGGACCGCATCTTTGCGACCCAGTGCGGCGTCGAGGCAGCGCTCGGCTGCCTACGCGGCGAGTTTGGCTACATGATTGCCCTGCGTGACGGCAAGATGTGCCACATGCCGCTCGAGGAGGTCGCCGGCAAGCTCAAATATGTCGACCCCCAGAGCGATCTGGTGCGCGAGGCCAAAGCGTTGGGCATCAGCTTCGGCGACGAATAGCCTCGGCCGAAACTGCTCTCATCGGAGGCCCCAGGGCTTTCCTCCCAAATCGTCCTCGGACATGTCAGGACCCCGCCGTGCGCTTCGCGCGGCGGGGTCCTTCCGTCCTGCGGAAAGATTTGGGATGTAAGCCCTGAGGCCTCCTGCGGTAACTAGGGAGGCCGAGGCTATTCGTCTTCTTGCTGCGGGTGCGTGGGCTGAGATTTTGGGATGTTGCAGGCTCTTAGCTGAGAGTGGCACTGACATTTGTCCTGAAATGGCTGGTCGTTAGGGGTTGCTACCGGTAGTTGCGGTAGGGTTGGGGCAGATTCTAACTAGAAATGGTGGTCGCTACCGGTTGTTCTCGGCATACTCGGCTCATTCGATTCGACCATCAAACGAAAGGAACCACCATGGATCTTGCGATGGCGCAGCGGCTCGTTGATCGCCGCAAGGCTGCCGGGCTTTCTCAGGAGGCGCTTGCCGCCCAGCTGGGTGTGAGTCGTCAGGCTGTCAGTAAATGGGAGCGCAGCGAATCCTCGCCCGATACCGATAACCTTATTGCGCTCGCCGCGCTGTATGACGTGTCGTTGGACGAGCTGTTATATGGGGAGGCGGCCAACGATGCCGACGACCTGAAGGACGGTAGCGCCGACACCGAGACGGCGGATGTGGCTGACGAGGCTGAGGCTTCTACTGAGCACGCTGATTGCAGCGATAAGCCACTTGTCGATATTTCCCTCGCGCGCGGTATCCACGTCATTGATCCCAATAAAGGCGAGGGAGTCCATGTTGGTTGGAGCGGCATCCATGTGACCAACGAGCGCAAGGGCGAAGAGGTGCATGTGGGGCCGGACGGCGTGCATATCGATACGCTTGAGGACGATGGACATAGCGTACGCACCAATGACGACGGCACCGTCACCATCGACGGCGAGACGTTTTCCAGCTGGAAGGAAGCACACGACAAGCTCGACCATCATGGCAAGCATTTCCACACCAAGGTCGGACGTGCATGGAACAAATTCCCCTTCCCCGCACTTGTCACTCTCGCCTATCTGGTGCTCGGCATTGTCTACGGCACATGGGGCATGGGGCTTTTCCTCGTCTTTCTGGTTCCCGTCTACTACGCGATTGGTGACTTCATCGATCGGCGCCACCTGTCTAAGCTGATCGAGGCCATCTACCCGGCAGCCGCCATCGCTTGGTTCCTCTACATGTGGCTCTGTTTGGGACAGCCCCATCCTGCATGGATCATCCTCATCACGATTCCCGTCATAAAGGCGCTCATGCGCTGGTGCCGCAAACAATGGAAGCACCGCAAACAGGCCTAACACGCTCCGACCCACCAGCACCCAACCGCCCCCGCCCTTCTCCTAAGTTGCGGTGAGATAGGGACTGTTTTGAAGCTCCAAAGCGCCAAACAGTCCGTATATCACCGCAACTTACAAACAACTGGGTCAGTTCCGGCACGGAGATTAGCATTGAGCTGACCGCGCGCCAAGAAAAGGGCCTATTTACTACGTTTAACTCGAGAGGGCCGACCATACCCGCCTTTTCCGAAAACTGGCAAGCCATCTACCTGCGGTTTTAATTTCATAATCTTTGTCACGGTCGAGGGTGTGGTAGCAAACGTAGTAGATAGGCCCATTTTGTGGCATACGACCCATACAAGCCCAATCTCGAAGGCCAAAGAGAGTCTCTCATCCACGCCTGCGAGCGAAAACCAAATAGAATGAAAGGCAAATGGAAAGCCCGTTTGACGGGGCAAACGCCGGGCCACCTAATGGTTGTCCGGCGTTCGCCCAGATAAAACCTGCCAAAATAAACCTGTCCCTTTTTGGCAGGTTACTCGGCGCTCTTGAGGGCGCCGACCATGTCGATCTTGTTGAGCGTTCGGTTGGTGGCGAGGTTGACGATGATCGTAAAGCCAAAGGAAAGCACCACGGCAAGCGCGTAGCTCAGCGGCTCGACTTCGACGTCAAAGTACAGCGACGGCATCTGCAGGATGTACGTAAAGCTCTCGGCAAGCAGGCCACCCAGCGGCACGCCCAGCGCGGCGCCAATCGCCGTGAGGATCAGCGTCTCCTTGTTAACGTAGTGGTGTACCTCACCACGACGGAAGCCCAGCACCTTGATAGTCGCCAGCTCGCGTTCGCGCTCCGAGATGTTGGTGTTAGACAACGTGAATACCACCACAAACGACAGGCACGCCGCCATAAAGGTCACAAGCACCACGACCGAATTGATAATCGTAAAGTTTGCCTCATAGTTTTCCCAATGCTCGGCGGTACTCGACAGCGTAATCCAACCATCGCTCTTAAGACGGTTGGTAAACGCAATCTGATCGGCCGACGAACCCTTAAGCAGCGCAAGGATGCCGTTGAGGCGCGCGCTTCGACCGAATGCGCGCTCATAGGTGCTCTGCGTCATGTAAAGCGTGTTGCCCAGATAGTTGAGCGAAATGTCGCTGACCTTGACCTTGGCAACATTGAGCGACGAATCCTGGACGTGTGCCGTATCGCCCGGCTTGATCCCCAGCACCAGCTGAGAGCTCTTGCTCAAATACACATCTCCGCCACGCAGGGCGAGCAGTTCTTTGGACTCGTCCTCGAGACACACGTAGTCGTCCAGGTCGTTCGCGCGGTCATCGGGCACCACGATCAGTTGCACGGTCTCGCTCTTGCCGCCAAATGTAAAGGTGACGTTGTCGGTCATAATCGGCAGCGTCGAAGTCACGGTCACGTCGGAATCCTTGGCTGCGCTTCGCTCGTCGAGCGCCGCGCACGTCTGCGAAAAATCGTCGGGATTGGCGACCGCCAGCAGGTCGTAGCGCGTGATATGCCCGTACTGCTTGGGCGAAAGCGCCACCGACGTATCGCGGATGCCCATACCGCAGATCACGAGCGCCGTGCAGCCAGCGATACCGAAGATGGTCATAAAGGCGCGCTTTTTGTAGCGGAACAGGTTGCGTGCAGCGACCTTGTTCAAAAAGCCCATGCGGTGCCAGATAAAGCCAATGCGCTCGAGCAGAATGCGCGAGCCGGCGCGCGGAGCCTTGGGGCGCATGAGCGAGGCAGGGGTCTCGGCCATCTCGTGGCGGCAGGCGATAATCGTGGCTCCCACCACGCCCACGGCAAACAGCGCCACCGAAACGATCGAGGACACGATGTCGTACGAAAGCAGCATCTGGGGCAGCGAGTACATGTCGTCGAACACCGTAAACAAGAACAGCGGCAGACCCACAAATCCGATGATATTGCCGAGCACGCCACCGATCAGACACGCCCACAGCGAGTAGTCCACATATTTGGACAGGATGCGCCCGCGTGAATAGCCGAGCGCCTTGTACAGGCCAATAAGCGTGCGCTCCTCCTCGACCATGCGGGTGGCGGTGGTGAGACTGATAAGCACGGCGACGATAAAGAAGATGAACGGGAACACCGTGGCGATGGCCTCGATCGAAGAACTATCGCTCTCGACGCTCGAGTAGCTTGCGATATTGCCGCGGTCCTGGATGTACCAGGTGCATTCGCCCAGGTCAGAGAGCTCGGCGCGGGCATCGGCAAACTGCTGGTCGGCGGCGGCACGGCGCTGGTCCAGGTCGGCTTGCGCCTGCGCACGCTCGTCGCTGCCCTCGGCCATGCGATTGATGTTGTCCTGCTCGATCCCAAAGACCATATTCGCCTGACGCTCAGCTGCGTCCAAGCTCGCCGGTGTGTCGACCGTCAGCTCCTGGGCGCGCGCCTTCTCACGCTCCTCGCGGATCTTCTCGATATTGCCCTTGACCTCATTGATCTTTGCCGAGTAGGCATCCGAATAGGAGTTGAGGCTCTTGGCTCCCTCGACGACCACGTGGACAGCGGAGTAGGAAGAAGATGTCGCGGCATCCTCGCTCACGTAGAACTTGTAGTCCGCAGTCGAAGCAGCGCGAAAGGCGTTGACTGTCGAGTCGGAGCTCACGTCGGTAGGATCGAGAACCTCGGCCGTGATGGTGTAGTCCCCATCGGCAAACTGGTCCTTGGCGCTTTGGTTCGACGAGCTCGCATCGTTGGCGGCAAAGCTCACCGTATCGCCGATTTTCTTGCCCGAAGCCTTCAAAAAACGTGAGGTCACTGCCACTTCGCCCGAAGTCTCGGGCAGCTCGCCGCGCACTAGCACCGGTTGGTCAATATTCTCTTTGGAGAGGCTCTGTACGACGACACGCTCGCGCGTCGTACCCACGGCGGTATAGGCGGTCTCGGTATAGATGCCCTCGGCCGTCTCGACGCCATCGACCTCTTGGATCGCGGCAATATCGTCACCGGTCAGACCATAGGTCGACTGCACGTTGATGTCATAGACATTCTGCTGGTCAAAATAGGCGTCGACCGAATCACACAGGTCCTCGCAGCCCGCCTTAAGGCCGCACATCACGCTCACGCCAAGCGCGGTGATCACAACGATAGACAAGAAGCGTTTGAGGCTGCCGCGAATCGTGCGGTAGATGCCACGGCGAAAAACCGTCGGCACCATATCGTTTGAGCTTTGGGCGGTACGGTAGGTCGTAAAATCCTGCTCGCGCTCCGTGTTCTGCGCGTCGCGGCGTTGACTGTTTTGGCGGTCCTGATTCATGGGCGCTACCACTCGATCGTCTCGATAGGCACAGGATTTTGCTGGATCGTCTCGCTCTCCACGCGGCCGCTCTTAAAGCGGATCAGGCGATCGGCCATGGGCGCCAGCGCAGAGTTGTGGGTGATGATGATGACCGTAATGCCTTGCTTGCGGCAAGTGTCCTGTAGCAGCTGCAAGATCTGCTTGCCGGTTTTGTAGTCGAGTGCACCCGTAGGCTCGTCGCACAAAAGCAGCTTGGGGTTCTTAGCCAGCGCGCGGGCGATGGATACGCGCTGCTGCTCGCCGCCCGAAAGCTGCGCCGGAAAGTTAGCGAGGCGGTCGCCCAGGCCAACCTGGCGAAGCGTTTGCTCGGCATCGAGCGAATCGGGGCAGATCTGCGCCGCGAGTTCGACGTTCTCAAGCGCCGTCAGGTTAGGGACCAGATTGTAGAACTGAAAGACAAAGCCAACATCGGCGCGACGGTATTCCACAAGCTGAGCCTCGTTGGCAGAGCTCACGTCACGCCCGTCCACCGTCACGGTGCCAGAAGTTGCCGTGTCCATGCCGCCCAGAATGTTGAGAGCCGTGGTCTTGCCGGCACCCGAAGCACCCAAAATGATGGCGAGCTCGCCGCGCTCGACCGTAAAGCTCGCGCCGTCGAGCGCGTGGATGCGGGCATCGCCCTCGCCGTATGCCTTGATGACGTCTTTGAATTCGATATAGGCCATCGATTAATTCCCATCTGGTCGGATAACTCTTTAGTATTACCCATTTCGCACCGACCAAAAAGGGACAGGTTTATTTTGGCAGGTTTTATAAGGGGAAACGTACCTCTTTGGGGGCAGCGCGGGACGCGCAGGGGCGGCCGTGCAGATCGGCACAGCCGTCTCACGTGGAATCGACCGACGCCCGCCTTTCCGTGACACCGGCAACTCGTTTTTGCTTGTTGGCATGGCCGCCATTATGACTTGGGACTGAGCACTCAAATTCTCACTCCTCATTGCCACGCTTGCCGCAAGCTATCAGGGTGACGAGATGACGACGCTCGCTGTAGCAGCGCAGCCACACTCTATAAGCGAGGCGTTTGCCAGCAAAAAAGCGCGCGACAGGGTAAGCCCGCCGCGCGCTATCCTATGCGGACTAGTTATTGTTGTTGGTCATCGAGGCCACTGCTGCCGCAAGATTGGAAATGGGCATCGTCTGCAACCAGATGCGACCGGGACCGGTGAGCACGGTGTTGAACACGCCCTCGCCACCAAACATGATGTTTTTGACGCCCTTGACCATTTGAGCGTCGATGCTCACGGTCTCCTCAAAGCCGGCCACGTTGCCGGTATCCACAATCATCTGCTGGCCAGCAGCGAGCTCGTACTCAACCAGGTCGCCGTCGATCTCGGCAAAAGCAACACCCGAGCCCGTGAGCTTCTGCATGATAAAGCCCTCGCCGCCAAAGACGCCGGCCTTTGCCTTCTTGTTAAAGTGAATGCTCAACTCGACGCCACTTTCCGCGGCAAGGAACGAACGCTTCTGCAAAATCCAGCTCTTGCCCGGACCGATCTCGATTGGCACGATGCGGCCGGGGAAGCAGGAGCCAAACGCGATCATGCCATCGCCACGCGCGGTCCAAATGTTTTGGAACAATGCCTCACCCGAAAAAGCCTTGGAGAACATCTTGCCGATGCCACCGCCCGAGGTAGACATTTCCATGTTGGGGGTCATCCAAGCCATGGCGCCGCTTTCGGTGATCATGGATTCGCCATCGCTAAGGTTGCACGTAACAACCGGGAAAGCCCCTCCGCCGATCTCGTACTGCATGACCGTCTCCTTTCCACTCAGGAGCCGAATAACGATGCCTATATTTTAGCAGGTAGAGATGCATATGTTCACACCGCCCATGCCCTCTCCTGCGGACGTTTCCCCAGATAAAACCTGCCAAAATAAACCTGTTCCTTTTTGGCAGGTTTTAAAGGCAAACGGTGAAGGTGATCTGGTTGCCGTGACCGGATACGGTGGCGGCGCCTCCATGGGCCTCGGCGATGGCACGCACCACGGACAGGCCCACGCCCGAGCCACCCGTCTTGGAGCTGCGCGACGCATCCGCACGATAGAAGCGATCGAACAATCGGTCCAGGTCGCCCTCGGGCAGCTCGTCCACGGCGTTCGATACGACAAGCTCGGCGGCGCCCTTGCCTTTGCCGTGCGAAACGGCGCACAGGCTCAGCTCAATCACGCTGCCCTCGCTCGCATAGCGCGTGGCGTTGTCCAGTAGCAACTCAACCACCTGCGCCACCGCCGCGGCATCGGCATGGGTCCGCACGCCGGTCGCAATCGACGTCGACAGGCGTTTACCGCCTGAGACCGCCACCGACTTAAACGGCGCCGCCGTCTTGTTCACCGCCTCCGAAAGATCGATCGACGCCATGGTAAAGCCCGCCGAGCCCTCGTCCATGCGTGCCAAGAACACCAAGCGCTCCGTGAGCGCCGATAATAGCGCACCCGCACTCGCCTTAGTGCTGCCTTAGCAGGTCGATGAGCATATTTAAAAAAGCAAGGTTATAGCTTAGTCGGACTTAAGGAACGGGCGGCTTCACATCTCGCCCTGCAAACAACGCCCGTACAGCGAGCGCGCTTGCCGCATGGGCGTTGCGGCCGCCTGCAGCTTATAGATAGGCACCCTCGAGGCGCAGCAGCCACTCCTTGCGATCCAGTCCACCGGCGTATCCGTTGAGCGATCCGTCGGCCGCGACCACGCGATGGCACGGCACGATAATCGAAATAGGGTTGCGAGCGACCGCAGCCCCCACCGCGCGAGGAGATACAACGGGCGCTTCATTTCCCGGCACACGATGTCGAGCCGCAACACGCTGGGCGATCTCGCCATACGTAGCGACCTCGCCACGCGGGATCGAAAGCAGCTCAAACCAAACCTCACGCTGAAACGCCGTGCCGATCATATGCAACGGCGGCGTAAACCGAGGTTCCTGCCCTGCAAAATAAGCATTCAGCCAAGCCCAGGAACGCTCAAGCACCGAAGAGGCCGCACCATTTGCCGGACTCACCGACGACATGCCACCAGTACCGGAAACCGCATCGACGCCTTCAACATGTTCGGAGTCTTCACGGAGAAGCGTGGAGCCAAAGTGCTCCTGCCCCTCAAACCAAAGCCCCGTCAGACCGCGGCCATCAGCGGCAAGCAGGATTTCGCCCAAAGGCGAAGCAAACGTCGTCGTGACCACCAGCGGCTCCTTTCAAAACTCCGCAACATAATACCGCGAATTGTGCAGACAACCCCCGCAGATACGTCCGGGCGGGCTCGCAATTACTTCAGCGAGGCTGTTTTTCCCAATCAAGCGAAGAAGACGCGGGGCTTCGACGCCAGGGCGGTACCCCCGCCAGCTGAGCTCTAATACTTTTCCCGAGAAGTGAACGAGTAAAAACGAAGTCCCGGAGCATCCACACCTTTAGACCGCAAAACCGCAGGATTCGCGCTGCAAAACCGCAGGAAATAGCGGTCAAAATATGCCAATGCTTCGGGGGTCCAAATAAGGTCCTTCACTTCTCGGGAAAGTATTAGACCTCAATTCGCACCAAGCCCAAAGTCACCCCAAGCAGCAGGCGCGAAGCGCCGCCGCTGCCGCCACGGCCCCGCAGTAGACCCAGGCGGCAGGCGCGAAGCGCCGAGGCCGCCGCCGGGACTAGGCCCCGCAACAACCACGTGCTCCCATATCAGCCCAGCGGCCCCAACCAACAACGGCCCCATCGCAAGCCGCTCGCAGCAACGTCACCGCAAGCGGGGGCCGGGCTTAGTTTTCAGAACACTCCGCAGACCAGTGTGGCGCCTTGTCCGCGGCTCCGAAGGAGCAGGACAAGGCGCCACACATGGTCGAGGACGTTCTGAAAACTAAACCCGGCCCCCGCCGGACAGGTCAACCTACTCGCAGAGCAGCTTAGCGATCTGGACAGCGTTGGTTGCCGCGCCCTTACGGATTTGGTCGCCGCAGCACCAGAAGGTAATGCCACGTGCGGCCTCGGGGTTCGAGATATCACGGCGCACGCGACCGACCCAAATCAGGTCCTGGTCGGAGGTGTCCATCGGCATGGGGAAGCGGTCGTGCGCATCCTCGGCACTCATGTCGTCAACCAGCTTGACGCCCGGAGCGGCGGCCAGCGCAGCACGGGCCTCCTCAACCGTAATGTCGCGCTCGAACTCGAGCGTAATGCTCTCGGAGTGCGAGCGCAGCACGGGCACGCGCACGCAGGTGCAGTTCACGCGCAGCTCGGGCAGGTGCATGATCTTGCGGCCCTCGTTTTGCAGCTTCATCTCCTCGGAGGTAAAGCCCTCCTCCTTGACGCCGCCAATCTGCGGAATCAGGTTGCTCGCCAGCTGGGCGGCAAAGGCGCGCGGCTCGGGAATCTCCTCACCACGGCCCAGAGCGGCCAGCTGAGCCTCGAGCTCGGCCATACCGGGAGTGCCAGCACCCGAAGCTGCCTGATACGTGGACACGATCATGCGCTTCACGCCGGCGAGCTGATGTAGCGGCCACGTGGGAACCAGGCCGATGATAGTCGCGCAGTTGGGGTTGGCGATCAAGCCGTGGTGCCACTTAATGTCATCGGCGTTAATCTCGGGCACGACCAGCGGCACCTCGGGATCCAGACGGAAGGCATGGCTGTTGTCGACCACGACGGCGCCGCGCTTGACGGCCTCGGGCAGCAGTTCCTTGGCGATATCGTCGCCGGCAGCGCCGAGTACGATGTCGCAGCCCTCAAAAGCCTCGGGGCAAGCCTCCTCAATCACAACCTGCTCGCCGCGGAACTCGACGGTCTTGCCCGCAGAGCGCGCGCTCGCCAGCAGCTTGAGCTTGCCAACCGGAAACTCCTGCTCGTTGAGGCACTCGAGCATCTGGGTGCCAACAGCTCCCGTCGCGCCCAAAATAGCAACCGTGTACTGTTTCATGCTTCCCCCTTTTAAGGTTGTGGCTTTTGCCCGCACGCCGAGCAGGCTGAATAGTCTTGCCCAGTTTATACAAAAACGGGACGGATATGAAACCCGCCCCGTCGAAACGAAACCGAAACGAAACGCCCCACGGTAGATTTTTGAGACATGACCCAAAAACCTACCGAGCAGTCACTACTTTTTGAGCGCGGCCGGGACGGGATCGACCGGCGCGGGAGCCTCCAGGTCGGAGACCTTCACAATGCCGTTCTCATCGGAGAAGGCGCGGTAAATGGTCCGAATCGCCAGGTCGAAGTCCTTCTCCTCGACACCGATAATGATGTTGATCTCGTCACAGCTCTGCGAAATCATACGCACGCTCACGCCGGCCTGGCCAAGCATGCCAAACAGGTGGCCCGAGATACCTGCGCGGCCGCGCAGGTTACGGCCGACGGTCGCGATGAGCGCCAAGCCCTCAACGACCTCGATCTCGAGCGGCTCGACCTCCTGCTGAATGTCGCCCACGAGCGAGTACAGCGAGTCGTGCACGTCCTGCTCCTGCACCACGGCGCCAAAGCGGTCGACACCGGTGGGCATGTGCTCGACGGAAACGTCATAGCGCTCGAAGACCGAAAGCGCGCGGCGCATAAAGCCGACACGCGGCTTGGTGCGGTCGCGGGCAACGTTGATGGCGACAAAGCCGCGCTTGCCGGTCACGCCGGTAATGATGGGCTCCGCCTCGCCCTCATCAGCCGTCTCGCTAATGATGGTGCCGGGGTCCTGCGGCGCATTGGTGTTCTTGATGACCAGCGGAATACCAGCCTCGCGCACGGGGAACACAGCTTCCTCGTGCAGGACGCTTGCGCCCATGTACGAAAGCTCGCGCAGCTCCTCGTAGGTAACGCGCGCAATGGGCTGAGCCTCGGGCACAATACGCGGATCGGCAGAATAGAAGCCCGAAACGTCGGTCCAGTTCTCGTACAGGTCGGCGCCCAGGCACTTGGCCAGGATCGAGCCCGAGATATCGCCGCCGCCACGATCGAGCAGCTTGATCTGGCCCTCACGCGTCGCGCCATAGAAACCGGGCATAACGAAGCCGCCCTGCTGACCGTACTCTTGCACCAGCTCGGAGGTGCGATTCATGCTGAGCGTACCGTCGTGATGGAACGCCACGACCGTCGCGGCGTCCAGGAACGGTAGGCCCAGGTACTCAGCCATCAGGCGAGCGGTAAAGTACTCGCCGCGGCTTACGAGCTCCTCAGTAGAGTAGCCACCGGAGCGAGCACGCTCGGCAAAGGCCGCAAACTCCTCACGGATGGGATAGGTGAGCTCCAGCTCGTCAGCGATATCAAAATAGCGCTGGCCAATGTCCTCGAGCAGTTCCTCGCACGACACGTGGTACTTAACGTGCGCGTTAACCAGGTAGAGCAGGTCGGTCACCTTGGTGTCGCCCTTAAAGCGGCGACCGCAGGCGGAAACCACCACAAAACGGCGAGCCGGGTCGGCATCGACGATGGCCTTGATTTTCTTAAAGTGTTCGGCGTCGGCGACCGACGAGCCGCCAAACTTGGCAATCTTAATCATGGGCTGGAGGTTACCTTTCTAAAAAGCCTCTGCGAACCTATTTTGCGCGCTCTGATACCATGGGTTCACCGATTGGGACCAAGGTATCCGAGGAGCACTGTTATATGGGAACTTATCATAGTACACGAGGACGCACTTTATCATGCTCAAGTAAGGTGGCAATCCGCACCGGCATAGCTCCCGACGGGGGTTTGTTTGTCTCGGACGAGCTGGGCACCCAGCAACTCGATATCAGCTCGCTTGCAGATAAATCGTACTTTGAAATCGCTCAAGATGTGTTGGGAATGTTACTGAATGATTACACAGACGAAGAAATTTCGGCCTGTGTGAATGAGGCATACCGCGGCACGTTTGCGAGCGAAGAGGTCACGCCGCTCGTCAAACTCGACGCCGCACCGGGCGCCGACGCCCCTCAGACCTATGTGATGGAGCTCTTTGGCGGCCCCACGAGCGCCTTTAAGGACGTCGCCTTGCAGATGCTCCCCCGCCTTATGGCCCGCACCTCTGCCAAGGACGGCGGCGCCGAGCGCATCATGATCGTCACCGCCACGTCGGGAGACACCGGCAAGGCCGCGCTCGCCGGTTTTGCCGACGCTCCGGGCACGGGCATCACCGTCTTTTATCCCGAGGGCAAGGTCAGCCGCGTCCAGAATCTGCAGATGTCCACGCAGGAGGGCGACAACGTCGCCGTCTGCGGCATCCGCGGCAACTTTGACGACGCTCAGAGCGCCGTCAAGCGCATCTTTGCCGATAAGGAGCTTGCCGAGCGTCTAGAGGCAGCCGGCACGGTGCTTTCGAGCGCCAACTCCATCAACGTCGGCCGTCTGGTGCCGCAGGTCGTCTACTACTTTGCCGCCTATGCGCAGCTGCTGCGCGCCGGCGCTATCGAGGCCGGCGACGCCGTAGAGTTCTGTGTGCCCACCGGCAACTTTGGCGATATCTTGGCCGGCTACTACGCCAAGCGCATGGGTCTGCCCGTCGCCAAGCTCGTCGTGGCGAGCGACAAGAACAACGTGCTTGCCGACTTCCTGACCACCGGCGTTTACGACCGTAACCGCCCGTTCTTCACGACCATTTCACCGTCGATGGACATCCTTATTAGCTCCAACCTGGAGCGCATGCTCTACTTCCTGTCCGACGGCGACTGCGAGCTCGTTGCCGGGCTTATGGAGCAGCTTGCCCAGACGGGTCGCTACGAGGTTCCCGCCGACCTGCTGGCCAAGATCCAGAGCGTGTTTGGCTGCGGCTGGGCCAGCGAGGACGAGGTCCGCGCCGCCATCAAGAGCTGCTGGGATGCGAACGGCTACGTGATCGACCCGCACACCGCTTGCGGCTATCACGTCTTTGAGCAGGTCGCCCCCGCCGAGGGCGCCAAGGCCCGCGTGCTGCTTTCGACCGCCAGCCCCTACAAGTTCCCGCGCGCCTGCTGCGACGCCCTGGGCCTCAACGTTCCCGAGGATGATTTTGAGGCTATGCGTGTACTCGAGCAGGCCACCAACACGGTCGCCCCGACCCAGCTCGCCGAACTCGAATCCAAGCCCGTCCGCTTCGAAGACGTCTGCGACGTCGATGAGATGGCAAGCTACGTCGAGTCCGCAGCAAAACGAATGAGCACCAACTAAACCCCTTATTAAGCGCCGGCGAAAGCCGGCGCACCTTCTTTTATCAGATAGCCCCCGGGATGATGACGAACGCGCACAGCGTGCCTGGCTGTTTAGTTCGTCGCGAGTTCCGCACGCAAAGGAAAGCACTTAATGTGCTTTCCGTCTTGCGCAG